>NZ_LT629702.1:5857500-6157500 GCF_900103345.1 Pseudomonas azotoformans | reverse complement strand
TGCAGCATCAACAAGGTCAGCACGACCACGATAAACAGCGGCACCCCGGCTTTCACCGAGTTCTGTCCTCGAGCGGAATCCTCCACGGTCCCGCCCACGTCGAGCAGGTAGCCATCCGGCAGTTCGGCACGCACGCCTTCCAGGGTCGGCAGGATCTGCTGGACCAATGTCGCGGGCTGTTCCTTGCCATAGATATCGGCGCGTACGGTCACCGTCGGGAGGCGGTTGCGGTGCCAGATGATGCCTTCTTCGAAGCCGTATTCGAGGGTGGCGATCTGCGACAGCGCGACGCTTTTGCCGTTGTCCGTCGGCACAGCCAGGCTCGGCAGCAACGAGAGTTCGGTGCGTTCGTGGACGGTGCCGCGCAGCAGGATTTCGATCAACTCGTTGTCCTCGCGGTATTGGCTGACGCTGGAGCCGGTCAACGAACTCTGCAGAAATTTCGACAGGTTGGCCGTACTCACGCCAAGGGCACGGGCGCGGTCCTGGTCGATATTGAGGTAGACGATCTTGCTCGGCTCTTCCCAGTCCAGGTGCACGTTGACCACGTGAGGGTTTTCACGAACCTTGGCCGCCACTTTACGGGCGAGCGCGCGGACCTCTTCGATATGTTCGCCGGTCACCCGGAACTGCACCGGGTAACCCACGGGCGGGCCGTTTTCCAGGCGGGTAACCCGTGAACGCAGGTCGGGGAATTGTTCGTTGAGGGTTTCGATCAGCCAGGTGCGCAGGCTTTCGCGCTCTTCGATGGTTTTGGCCAGCACCACGAACTGGGCAAAACTGGCGGCCGGCAGTTGTTGATCCAGCGGCAGGTAGAAACGCGGCGATCCAGTACCGACATAGGCCACGTAGTTGTCGATGCCAGCGTGATCCTTGAGCAGCTTTTCCAAGCGTTTGACCTGGTCAGCGGTGTTGCTCAGCGAGGCGCCTTCGGCCAGTTTCAGGTCGACCATCAATTCCAGGCGACCGGAGGCCGGGAAGAACTGCTGTGGCACAAAACGGAACAGCGCGACCGAGCCGATAAACAGCAACAGGGTCAGGACGATCACGGTTTTGCGGCGACGCACGCACCACTCCACCAAACGTCTTACGCGCTGGTAGAACGGTGTGCCGTAGGGATCAGGACCATCGGTGCCATGTTTGGCTGCGTGAATTTTCGCCAGGTCCGGCAGGAGCTTTTCCCCCAGGTAGGGCACAAACACCACAGCGGCAACCCACGAGGCGAGCAGCGCAATGGTCACCACCTGGAAGATCGAACGGGTGTATTCGCCGGTGCTCGACTGCGCGGTGGCAATCGGCAGGAAGCCGGCGGCGGTGATCAACGTACCGGTGAGCATCGGGAACGCGGTGCTGGTCCAGGCAAAGCTGGCGGCCTTGAGCCGGTCGTAGCCCTGCTCCATTTTGATCGCCATCATCTCCACGGCGATGATCGCGTCGTCCACCAGCAGGCCCAACGCCAACACCAGTGCGCCCAGGGAAATCTTGTGCAGGCCGATGCCGAGGTAATACATGGTGGCAAACGTCATCGCCAGCACCAGCGGAATCGCCAGGGCCACCACCATGCCGGTGCGCACGCCGAGAGAGAAGAAACTCACCAGCAACACGATGGCCAGCGCCTCGGCCAGTACCTGCACGAATTCGCCGACGCTGGTTTTCACCGCCGCCGGTTGGTCCGACACCTTGCGCAACTCCATACCCGCAGGGAGGTTCTTCTGCAGGCGTGCGAATTCACCTTCCAGGGCTTTACCCAATACCAGGATGTCTCCGCCGTCGCGCATCGCCACGGCCAGGCCAATCGCGTCTGCGCCCATGTAGCGCATGCGTGGTGCCGGTGGGTCGTTGAAACCCCGGTGGATGTCGGCCACATCGCCGATGCGGAAGGTGCGGTCACCCACGCGAATCGGGAAATTGCGGATCTCTTCCACGCTCTTGAAGTTGCCCGATACACGCAGTTGCACACGTTCACTCGGGGTTTCGAAGAAGCCCGCAGTGGAGACCGCGTTCTGCTCTTGCAACGCTTGTTGCACCGCTGCCAAAGGCAAACCGAGGGTGGCCAGCTTGAGGTTGGACAGCTCGATCCAGATTTTTTCGTCCTGCAGGCCGAGCAGCTCGACCTTGCCCACATCAGCCACGCGCTGCAGTTGAATCTGGATGCGGTCGGCATAGTCCTTAAGCACGGCGTAGTCGAAACCGTCGCCGGTCAGGGCGTAGATATTGCCGAAGGTGGTGCCGAATTCATCGTTGAAAAACGGCCCCTGAATGTCCGGCGGCAAGGTCTGGCGGATGTCGCTGATCTTCTTGCGCACCTGGTACCACAGTTCGGGAATCTGCACAGAGTGCATGGAGTCGCGAGCAATGAAGGTGACAGTGGACTCACCTGGGCGAGAAAAAGAGACGATGCGTTCGTACTCGCCGGTCTCCATGAGTTTTTTCTCGATGCGTTCGGTGACCTGCCGCGAGACTTCCTGCGCCGTTGCGCCAGGCCAGTTGGTCTTGATGACCATGGCCTTGAAGGTGAACGGCGGGTCTTCACTTTGCCCCAGCTTGGAGTAGGACAAGGTGCCGACCACTGCCAGCAGGATCATCAGGAACAGTACGATCTGGCGATTGCGCAACGCCCATTCGGAAAGATTGAAACCCATCGGGGACTACTCCTTGGCCGCCAGATTCACCACACGGTTGGAGCGGTCCACCGGGCGTACTTGCTGGCCCTCGTGAAGCACGTGTACACCGGCAGCGATCACCCAATCTGTCGGGGCCAGGCCTTCCAGGACCGGGACGGTTTTTTCACCGAAGGCACCAATGCGCACCGGCGTGCGCTTGAGCGTGTTGTCGGGCTGCACGCGCCAGACGTAGGACGCACCGTTCTCCGCACTGAGGGCAGACAGCGGCACCGACAACGGAACATCGCCGTCGACCTGTATGAATACGCGCGCGCTCTGGCCCAGTTCAGCCGGGACCTTGCCGCCGGTAAATGCCACGCGAGCCGCAAACGTCCGCGACTTGGGGTCGGCCGCCGGTGACAGCTCGCGAATACGCCCGGTAAAACGCTGATCCGGCTGGCTCCACAGCTCTACCGACACCGGCTGGCCGATCTTGAAGCGGCCAAAACCTTGTTCCGGCAGACTGATCAGCACTTCGCGCTCGCCATCGGTAGCCAGGGTGAACACGGTTTGCCCGGCGGACACCACTTGGCCGACTTCCACCGCACGCTTGGCCACCACCCCGTCCTGAGGCGCACGTAGAACGGCATAGCCGGCCTGGTTGCTGGCCACGTCGAACTCGGCCTTGATCTGCTTGAGGCGTGCTTCACCGGATCGGTAGAGGTTTTCGGAGTTGTCGTACTGGGAACGGCTGACCATCTGACGGTCCATCAGGGTCTTGTAGCGGTCGCGCTCGGCGCGGACCAGGCTCAGGTTGGCTTCGGCGGCGGCGACTTGGGCACGGGTCGCTTCCAGCTGCAGGCGCACGTCCTGAGGGTCGAGTTCCGCCAGCGGCTGGTTGGCCTTGACCCGTTCGCCCTCCTCCACCCAGCGCTTGCTGACTTTGCCACCGATGCGAAAGGCCAGATCCGGTTCATAGCGCGCACGCACTTCGCCGGGGTAGCTGTCCGTCGATTGCGAAGAAGGCTGTGGCTGCACCACCATGGCCGGGCGGATGGTAATCTGGGCCGCTTCTTCATGGCCGCAGGCGGCCAACAGCACGACCAAACTGACAGGCAAAGCAAAGGGCAGGAAAGTACTGCGCATGCTGTAGGACCTTTCGCAAGTAGAGCTAGGAATAATTATACTGGCGGGTATGGTATTAATACCAAACTCACCAGTCCAGTATTAAAGGTGAAAATGTCCGACAATCCTCTGAACACCAATAGCCCCGGGCGCCCCAAGGACATGGCAAAACGCCAGGCAATCCTCGAAGCAGCGAAAATCCTGTTTTTGAGCAATGGCTACGCCAGTACCAGCATGGACGCGGTGGCACTGGAAGCCGGCGTGTCGAAACTGACCGTCTATAGCCACTTCAACGATAAAGAGACCTTGTTCACCGCCGCCGTGGTGGCCAAGTGCGAAGAACAACTGCCGGTGATGTACTTCGAGTTGCCCGAGGGCATACCCGTACAAACTGTGCTGTTGAATATCGCGCGGGGGTTCCATCGGCTGATCAACAGTGAAGAGTCGGTCAACCTGCATCGCCTGATGATGACCACCGGCAACCAGGACGTGAAACTCTCGCAGATCTTCTTCGAGGCCGGCCCCATGCGCATGCTGCAGGGCATGGAACGCCTGCTCGGCAAGATCGACCAGAGCGGCGCGCTGAGCATCGACAAGCCCTTTACGGCGGCCGAGCATTTCTTCTGCCTGCTCAAGGGCACGGCGAATTTCTGCTTGCTGTATGGCTGCGGCGGGCAACTGAGTGAAGAGGCCGCCGAAGCCCATGTGCAAGAGGTGGTGGGGTTGTTTATGCGGGCCTACAGGCCGTAACCCATTCTCTGTGGCTCACCACAGGGCATTTTCAGTCTTAGGGCTTGAGCGCTTTTTTAGGGTAGATGTCATAGCGACTGGATTTGCCATCCAGCGCATGACTCGGCTTGGGTCCCTCGATGCACGGCGCCTTGCGCGGGCGCTTGACCACCACGCGGTGGCTGGCCAGGGCCAGGGCGGCAGCCAGCAGCGCCGGCGCATCGGGATCATCCCCCACCAACGGCCGGAACAGGCGCATTTCCTTCTTCACCAGGGCAGTTTTCTCACGGTGCGGGAACATCGGGTCGAGGTAGATCACCTGGGGCGGCTCGCCTTCCCAGTTGCGCATTACGTCGATGGAGTTGCCCTTGAGCAGCTTCATGCGCGCCACGATCGGTGCCACTTCAAAATCATCCGCGCCGCGCGCCAGGCCATCTTCGAGCAAGGCGCCGATCAGCGGCTGGCGCTCGATCAGGCTCATCTCGCACCCCAGGCTGGCCAGTACAAAAGCGTCCTTGCCCAGGCCGGCCGTAGCGTCGAGCACTCGTGGGCGCACGCCTTGAGCGATGCCCACGGCCTTGGCGATCATCTGCCCGCTACCGCCACCATAGAGGCGCCGATGCGCCGCGCCGCCTTCGACAAAATCCACGCGCACCGGCCCTGGCGCGTCAGCCCCGAGCTGTTGCAATTGCAGGCCATGCTCCCCCACTTGCAGGGAAAAGTCCGCATCTGCCTGCTGCAAAGGCAAGCCAAGCCGCTGCGCCCATTGCTCGGCGCGGGCCTGGAAAACCTCGCCCAAGGCCTCGACCTGGATGCGGCTGGCCGCTGGTTGTTCGCTCATCAATCGCTACGCTCAAAAATATTAAGGATCGGCAAACAGCGGCCGATAAAAACAACAGTCAGGTATTTTGCCAGAGCTGAGCGTCGACCGAGAAAAATGTCAGACATTCTTCCCCTAACCATCGGTGTACTGCCGACCCACAACCACTACGGCCTGCGCAATACTCAAGCGCTGGCCGGGGTGAGTCATGTGTGGCAGGACTTCTTCGCCCGAGCACTGGCCGAACAGCTCGGCGATACGCCCGACGCACTCACCGTGCAGACGCCAGCACCGGCGGACCCAGCGGTAGAGCCCAGCGCCGGTGCCGACCTGCTGTCGCAGATTCTCACCCAGCGTGAGTGCGACGTGAAAGACACCGAGATTGCTCCACCGGAGCCGCTGTTCCTGCCGATTGCCGAGTTCGAGACCGACCTGTTGCCACCGGCCGCCACACCGTTCCCGGAAGAAGAAATCGTCGCCCAGCAACGCCAGCAGAACTTCGAAAGCGGATGGGTCCGCCCCATCGTACTGACGGCCGGCCAGCCGTTGCCGGAACCGGGTCCAGCCCCGGAGCCGCGCCCTCTGCACCTGCCCATCGCAGAATTCGAACTGGACCTGCTGCCTCCAGCCGCCACGCCGTACCCAACCGAAGAACTGGTCGCGCAACAAAAAGCCCTGGACTTCGACTACTACTGGGCTCGCCCACTGGTCACCCAGAACCTGCGCCTGGCCGCCTAAGCCTCAGCGACACACCCACCAACGCCCCATATCCAGATGGAAATGGTTGCGGTGCGCGGCGTTGTAGTCAGGGCTGAGCACGACATTGAAATCATCACAGGCGCTATCGCGGACCTGACGCAGGAACCGTGCCTTATCGCCCTCCCCTGGCCAGTCCTTGAGCACGCTGATGCTGCGCCCATCCGCCAGGCGAAAACCGGCGATGTCGAGCGCGTTGGCTGACGCATGCTGGCTGAGTCGCCCTTCGGCACGGTTATAGATAGTGCGACAGGCAAAGCTGCCCAGGTGATCGACCCGCGTCACTGCCTGGCCGAATACCGCCTGGGCCGCCGGTTGCAAGCTGTGCCGCTCAAACAGGGCGAACGCCACCGCCAGTGGGCAACTGGCGAGAAAGCTACTGCTCAGCCCAACCGCCGCACTCTGTACGCGCAAGGTATTGCGCAAGGGGCAAGCGGCATCTGCCGGCGAATCCGCCTGATGACTGACGCGCAGGCCCGAGGTTTCCAGCACCTGTTCGCACAATGCCGGGTCATCCTGTAGACGGCCCAGCTTGTAGCGAGTCAAGAAGTTCGGGTTGGCGCGTACGTCCAGCGGTGCCCACGGGTTCCAATCGGCCGGTAGTGGCACCCATCCACGCCAGACCCCCACGGCAACGGCACCCGCCAGGATCAGCAGCAGGCCCAGCACTTTGAAAAAACGCACCGCTTAGCCCTTGAAGAATTGGTTGGCCTGGCTGAACGGCATCTTGCGCTCGGTGAAGGTAAACGTGCCCAACTCATACACTTCCTGCGCGGCGCGGTAGAACTCGCCGTAGGCCGCCAACGCCAGGGCCGAGCCGACGCTGATCCGCCGCACGCCCATCTCGCTCAACTGCGCGACACTCAGGTTCAAGCCGCCGGACATCAGCACATTCACCGGTTTGGGCGCCACCGCCTTGACCACCGCCAGCACTTCCTCGGCACTGCGCAGGGCCGGGGCATACAGCACGTCGGCACCGGCTTCGGCGTAGGCTTGCAGGCGGCGGATGGTGTCGGGCAAATCCAGGCGGCCATGCAGGAGGTTTTCCGCACGGGCCGTCAGGGTGAACGGGAATGGCAGGCTGCGCGCGGCAGCCACCGCGGCTTCGACGCGCTCGACGGACAGATCGAAAGGATAGATCGGATCAGCAGCAATGCCCGTGGCGTCTTCGATGGAGCCGCCGATGATACCGGTGGCGGCGGCACGCAGGATGGTCTGGGCGCAGCCTTCGGGAGTGTCGCTGAAGCCGTTTTCCAGGTCCGCCGCTACCGGCAACGCCGTGGCATTGGCAATCATGCCGGCGTTGATCAAGGTGTCTTCCAGGGATAACGCTCCTTCCGCATCCGTGCGCCCCAGGCTGAACGCGTACCCCGCACTGGTGGTGGCCAGCGCTTCAAAACCCAGGCTGGCCAGCATCACCGCGGAGCCTGCGTCCCACGGGTTGGGCATCACGAACGCACGGTCGCGCTCATGCAAGGCTTTGAAGGTTTCGGCGCGAAGGGTTTGGGCATCCATGTCGGGCTCCTGGCGGAAAAAGGAACCCTAGAGTAACCCCAGTTGCTCCACGGCGGGGGCACGATCCAACACTGGCAATGCGGGCAAACCCGGCAGGCGGGCCATCAACTGATCATGGAAACGCAGCGCCAGTTGGGCGGCAAGGCGATTATCCGAAGTGTGCAGGAACACGTAGGGTGTGCGGCCTTCTTCAATCCAACCGGCGACTTTTTCCACCCACGGCACCAGGAACGGGTCGTTGGCTTCCAATTCGGGATGCCCGATAAAACGCACTTGGGGAAACTGCGTCAGGGCCGCCGGCCGGGTTGGCACCTTGGGCTTTTTCGATTGGGCGTGCAGCACGGCGGCTGACGTGGACGTGCAACTGAACAATGCGCGGGGGTCCAGGCAGATGCGCTCAACGCCCCGATCCCGTAGCAAGCGGTTAAGCATGCGCTCGGCGTCGCCTTTGGCGAAGAATTCCGAATGACGCACTTCCACCGCCATCGGCCGCTCCAGGCCATCGATGAAACCTGCCAACTCCCCCAGGCGCTGCGGGGTGAACGTCGCGGGCAGTTGCAACCACAGGGGCGATACCCGCTCGCCCAACGGGCTCATCAGGCCCACGAAGCTTTCCGCTGCCGGTAGTTGCTCGATCAGGTTGCCGCTGTGGCTGATGTCACCGGGAAATTTGGCCGTGAAGCGGAAGTCGTCAGGCATGATTTCGGCCCAGCGCTGCACGGTGGCGGCTGAGGGGCGGGCATAAAACGTGGTGTTGCCTTCGACGGCGTTGAAGACTTGGGAGTAGAGCGCGAGGTAGTCGCTGGAACGGGCATCGGCGGGGTACAGGTATTCACGCCAGGCGTTTTCACTCCAGGACGGGCAACCGAGGTAATAAGGCAGACGCATCAGATGTGGATATCGAGACCCAGCACTTCCATATCCCATTCGACAAAGCCGGCAGTGGTCAGGTAGCTGGCCAGGGCGGTGGCAACGCTTTTGCTCATGGAGCGTGGGAAGACCATATCTTGCTGACGGGCGGGAAGACCGCTGATACGCGCTTGGGCATTGGCCTGTGCATCGGCTTGGACGTCGATGAAATCCGGCGAGTCCTCGACGGAGTCGTCCACCGTGACGTTCGCCTTACGCGGCTTGCGCTTGATTGGGTAAGACTGTGAGGAAAAGCCATCAATACGCATGGGCGCGAACTCGCTATCAGTAATGGCATTTTAGTGGCGCAATCCGTAGCGCGCAAATGCTCTGGTGATAACTAGAACACATAATTTGAAAAAGGTTTAAAACCAGGGGCAAATTCTGACGATTGGTGAATTTAGCCCCAAACTGCCATCATTTTTGGCGTCAAATAATCCCGCGCTCTGCCTTGGTCTGCGCCACTTTATCGCGCAGATAGACCGGCGCCGCCTGGTCCGCCGGAATCGCCTCGCCACGCTCAAAAGCAAAACGTGCCAGTGTCAGCAAGTCCTCGGCGTGAGGCAACATCGTCGCGTCCTGGCCCACCAACGGCACAACGATGCGCTCCCCATACCCCCAACCGGTGCCAGCACCGAACCAATCGCCGCTGGCGTCAGCAGGCAGTTGCGATGACTCCGGCGGCTGCACGGCTTCCACGCCGACCAGACGCATCTCGCCCGCCGTTTCGCGGTAGCAACCCCAATACACTTCATCCATGCGCGCATCGATAGCGGCCGCCACCTGCCGGGCGCCATGTTCACGCAAGGCGCGCTGGGCCAGCACGGCCAGGTTGGACACCGGCAACACCGGACGCTCCAGCGCAAACGCCAGGCCCTGCACCACGCCGATGGCGATGCGCACGCCGGTAAACGCACCCGGGCCGCGACCGAAAGCGATTGCATCGACCGCGGCCAGCGTGGTGCCGGCGTCTTCCAGCAGTTGCTTGATCATCGGCAACAGCTTCTGCGCGTGCAGGCGCGGGATCACCTCGTAGTGGCTCGTTACCTTGCCATCGTGCAGCAAGGCAACGGAGCAAGCTTCAGTCGCGGTGTCCAGGGCCAGCAGGGTGCTCATCGGTGTAGGTGTCCAAGTCGAAAAAAGTGCGCCAGTATAAACAACAACGGCCCGCAAGCGGGCCGTTATCCGTGAAGCCGGTCGAGAGATCAGCTCAGTGCTTGCAGCACTTTGGCAGTGATCGCTTCAACCGAGCCGACGCCAGGAATGTGGCTGTACTTCGGCTTGCCCTGGGCGGCGGACAGCTTCTGGTAGAAGTCCACCAGCGGCTTGGTCTGGGAGTGGTAGACCGACAGGCGATGACGCACGGTTTCTTCGGTGTCGTCTTTGCGCTGCACCAGGTCTTCACCGGTGACGTCGTCCTTGCCTTCAACCTTCGGCGGGTTGTAGACGGTGTGGTACACGCGGCCCGAGGCTTCGTGAACGCGACGACCGGCAATACGCTGGACGATTTCTTCGTCTTCAACCGCGATTTCGACCACGGCATCCAACTCGACGCCCGCCTTCACCAGGGCTTCAGCCTGGGGAATGGTGCGCGGGAAGCCGTCGAACAGGAAACCGTTCTTGCAGTCTTCCTGGCTGATGCGTTCCTTGACCAGGTTGATGATCAAGTCATCGGAAACCAGGCCACCGCTGTCCATCACGCTCTTGGCGATCAGGCCCAGCTCGGTGCCGGCCTTGACGGCCGCACGCAGCATGTCGCCGGTGGAGATTTGTGGAATGCCGAATTTTTCAGTGATGAACTTTGCCTGAGTACCTTTACCGGCCCCGGGAGCTCCCAGCAGAATGACGCGCATTGATGTGCTCCTCAATTTTTTATAGAGATGACGCTCGGATTCGCCGCGGCGGGCCAATCGCGTAAAAATAGAATTCGGGCCGCCCAAACGGCCAAAGGCTGATCAAGATACACAGCAGGCCTTAAGCACACAAGCCGCCAAAAGTCGCAGGAACCCGTGCTGCCTCTACGTCATAGGTAGGGTGCGCCTGGGTGCAACCTGGCCCCACAAACGCCAGCCGCCCGTTTCAGGGCGGCCGCCATGGTTTATCTGCAAGCCGTTGAGAACACGCAAAAAACCTTAGCCGGTGTTACGCAAACCGGCGGCAATACCGGCCACGGAGACCAGCAGCGCCTGTTCCAGAGGGCTGTCCTGTGCCGCTTCCTGTTGGCGCGAACGCGCCAGCAACTCGGCCTGCAACAGGTGCAACGGGTCGAGGTAGGTGTTGCGCAGGCGGATGAACTCCAGGGTGTCCGGGCTATGGGCCAGCAGCTGCGACTGGCCAGTCAGGCCAAGCACCACCTTGCAGGCCTGCGACAATAGGTCGCGCAGATGCGCACCCAATGGCAACAGGTCCGGCTGCACAAGACGCTCGTCATACAGGCGGGCGATATCGGCATCGGCCTTGGCCAGCACCATTTCCAGCATGTCGATGCGGGTACGGAAGAACGGCCACTGCTCACGCATCTGCCCCAGCAAGTCGCCTTCGCCACGTTCCAGGGCCTTGCTCAGCGCCGCTTCCCAACCCAGCCAGGCGGGCAGCATGAGGCGGGTCTGGGTCCAGCCGAAGATCCACGGAATCGCACGCAGGCTTTCAATGCCGCCCGCACGGCGCTTGGCCGGGCGGCTGCCCAACGGCAAGCGGCCCAATTCCTGTTCCGGCGTGGACTGGCGGAAATACTCGACGAACTGCGGATTCTCGCGCACCACGGCGCGGTAAGCGCTGACACCGTCTGCCGCCAATTCGTCCATCAAATGGCGCCAGGCTGGCTCGGGTGGCGGCGGTGGCAACAGGGTCGCTTCCAACACGGCGGCCAGGTAAAGGTTGAGGTTCTGCTCGGCAATATCCGGCAGGCCGAACTTGAAGCGGATCATCTCGCCCTGTTCGGTGGTACGGAAGCGTCCCGCCACCGAGCCCGGCGGTTGCGACAGGATCGCCGCGTGGGCCGGGCCGCCGCCACGGCCAACGGTGCCACCACGGCCGTGGAACAACAGCAGTTCCACTTGCTGTTCACGGCAGATATCCACCAGGCGTTCCTGCGCCCTGTATTGCGCCCAGGCAGCGGCGGTGGTGCCGGCGTCCTTGGCCGAGTCCGAGTAGCCGATCATCACTTCCTGCGGGCCTTGCAGCCGCGCGCGGTACCCGGGCAGCAGCAACAGTTGCTCGATCACCGGGCCTGCGTTATCCAGGTCGGCCAGGGTTTCGAACAGCGGCACCACGCGCATCGGCCGTTGCACGCCCGACTCTTTAAGCAGCAACTGCACCGCCAGCACGTCCGACGCAGCGCCGGCCATGGAGATGACATACGAACCCAGGGACGCCGCAGGCGCGGCGGCAATTTCCTTGCAGGTGTTGAGCACTTCGGCGGTATCCGCCGACGGTTTGAAATAACCCGGCAGCAACGGTCGACGGTTGGCCAGCTCCTTCATCAGGAAGCTGATGCGCATCTCTTCGTTCCAGTCTTCGTAACGCCCAAGCCCCAGGTAATCGGTGATTTCGGTCATCGCCGCCGTGTGGCGACTGGAATCCTGGCGGACATCCAACCGCACCAGGAACAGGCCGAACGTCACCGCACGCCGCAGGCAATCAAGCAACGGCCCATCGGCGATCACGCCCATACCGCATTCGTGCAGCGACTGGTAGCACAGCTCCAGCGGCTCCAGCAGATCGCGGTTGTTCTGCAACACCTCGGCAGGTGCCGGCGTGCTACTGCTCAACGCCGTATGCGCCCATTGGCGCGTGGCACGCAGGCGTTCACGCAATTGCTTGAGCAAGGCGCGATAGGGTTCGACGCTATCGCCGACCTTGGCCTGCAACGCCGGGCTGGCGCGCTGCATCGACAGTTCGGAGGCCAGGTGATCGATATCGCGCAGGTACAGATCGGCAGCCATCCAGCGCGCCAGCAGCAAGACTTCACGGGTGACCGGTGCAGTGACATTCGGGTTGCCGTCACGGTCGCCGCCCATCCACGACGCAAAGCGGATCGGCGCCGCCTCCAGCGGCAAGCGCAGGCCGGTGGCGGCGTGCAGGGCCTGGTCGGCCTTGCGCAGGTAATTGGGAATCGCGTGCCACAGCGAATGTTCGATGACCGCAAAGCCCCACTTGGCTTCGTCCACCGGCGTGGGCCGGGTGCGGCGGATTTCCTCGGTGTGCCAGGCCTCGGCGATCAAGCGTTGCAGGCGTTGGCGGATCTGCTCACGCTCGGCCGTGGTGAGGTCGCGGTGATCCTGCAGGGCCAATTGGGCGGCGATGGCGTCGTACTTCTGGATCAGGGTGCGGCGCGCCACTTCGGTGGGGTGGGCGGTGAGGACCAGTTCAATCTCCAGGCGCCCCAATTGGCGCGCCAGGGATTCGTTGCTGTGGCCTTCGGCTTGCAGCCGCGCCAGCAACTCAGGCAATACACGGGCTTCGAAAGGCGCCGGTTGCGACTCGTCGCGGCGGTGAATCAGTTGGTATTGCTCGGCTATGTTGGCCAGGTTGAGGAACTGGTTGAAAGCACGGGCCACGGGCAGCAGTTCATCTTCCTGCAACTGGTTGAGGCTGGTGCTCAGTTCATCGCCTGCGCCACGGCGGTCGGCCTTGGCGCCCTTGCGGATCTGCTCGATCTTGTCGAGGAAATCATCGCCGTACTGCTCTCGAATGGTGTTGCCCAACAGCTCACCCAACAGGTGAACATCCTCACGCAAGCGTGCATCGATATCACTCATCAGCCAATCTCCAGCCAGAAATCCGGGACGCGCAGGTTTGCCAGAGTGCCGCCAGCGCCCATTTATGACAAGACTTTAAACCTTGTGAGTTGCAGCTAGTCTCAACACTAAGTCGTCGCGTTTGTCCGTGCGGGCGACGGGTCACTCATCACCGCCTGCTATCGCGGGCTTTATTGAGGTTGCCATGAAAATCCGAGAACTGGCCCAGCATTGGGAAGAGAACGCCAAGGGTCGCCTGACCAAGACCGAGTACGCCATCCACCTGGATGTGGAAGCTGCGGCACGCCTGGCAGCGATCGCCGAGATGTACCCCAAGCGCAGCACCGAAGAACTGCTCGGCGAACTGATCGGCGCCGCACTGGAAGAGCTGGAAGCCAGCTTTCCGTACATCAAGGGGCAGCAGGTGATCGCCACTGATGAAGAGGGCGACCCGCTCTATGAAGACGTCGGCCCTACCCCGCGTTTTCTGACGCTGTCGCGTCGCTATCTGCATGACTTAGCAGCGAGCGGCGACAAACCGAAACACTGAAACCCTAGGGCAAACCCCTTGTATTCCGGGCTCTTTACGAGCCCGGCGTACCGCTGCGCAACGCAGAAGTTCCAAGTTTTTTCGCTGACCGAACAGTCAGATATTTTTTTAGGCAAATCGCCATCTTCTCTGAACTTTTGAAAAAAGCCTCCGGTCACAGCCAGTAAGCCATCACTTGGAACGGCCGTTTTAAAGGGCAATTTGTGCGTGAGTACCAAGCCCCCAGCCGCAGACCAGTGACATGGATTTTGATGTTTTTCAGGAGTTATCCAATGGAGTTGAAGACGATGAAGACCAGCACTGCCAAATCCTCGTTTAACCACCTGCGCGGGCTCAAATTGGCCGCGCTGGCAATCGGCACCAGCTTCGTTCTGGCGGGCTGCGCCGGCAACCCTCCGACAGAGCAGTACGCCGTTACCCAATCTGCGGTGAACAGCGCTGTCAGCGCCGGCGGCACCGAGTACGCAGCGGTAGAAATGAAGTCGGCTCAGGACAAGCTCAAGCAAGCCGAGATTGCCATGCACGACAAGAACTACGACGAAGCCCGTCGCCTGGCTGAACAAGCCGAGTGGGACGCTCGTGTCGCTGAGCGCAAATCCCAGGCCGCCAAGGCCGAACAGGCTGTGAAGGACTCCCAGAAAGCTGTTCAGGAGCTGCGTCAGGAAGGCATGCGCCCGGCTGCTATCCAGCAGAAATAAGCCGCCGCCCCTGATTGCATTGCACCCGATATCGAATTGAAAGGACGACACGACTATGCGTAAACAATTGATGATCCCTGCCCTGCTGGCGATGAGCGTTGCCCTGGCGGCCTGCTCCACCCCGCCGAACGCGAACCTGGAAAACGCACGGACCAACTTCTCGTCCCTGCAGACCAACCCGCAGGCCACCAAGCTCGCGGCGCTGGAAACCAAGGACGCCAGCGACTGGCTGGACAAGGCTGACAAGGCCTACCGCGACAAGGAAGATCAGAAGAAAGTCGACCAACTGGCTTACCTGACCAACCAGCGCGTTGAAGTAGCCAAAGACACCATCGTGCTGCGCGAATCCGAAGCCAAGCTGAAAAACGCCGGTGACGAACGCGCCCGCGCCCTGCTCGACGCCCGTGATGCGCAGATCAAGCAGCTGCAGGACAGCTTGAACGCCAAGCAGACTGATCGCGGCACCCTGGTGACTTTCGGTGACGTGCTGTTCGCCACCAACAAGTCCGACTTGAAATCCAGCGGCCTGGTGAACATCACCAAACTGGCGCAGTTCCTGCGCGACAACCCGGACCGTAAAGTGATCGTCGAAGGCTACACCGACAGCACCGGCTCCGATTCGTACAACCAGAGCCTGTCCGAGCGTCGTGCGGCCTCCGTACAACGTGCACTGGCACAACAGGGCGTGGATATCTCGCGCATCGTGACCCAGGGCTATGGCAAGGAATACCCGGTTGCCGACAACGGCAGCGTCTCGGGCCGCGCCATGAACCGCCGCGTTGAGGTGACCATCTCCAACGACAACCAGCCGGTCAAGCCACGGTCTTCCGTTGCTAACTGATTGATTGGCATTGGATAAGAAAACCCACCTCACGGTGGGTTTTTTTTTGGCTCATCAAACTGAATAGTGCGACTCATGTCCTCGACGGGCATTTCAATCTTCGCGCTCGCCTGCTTATCCATCCCTTGATCGCGCTTGTTCCTGCGAGCGGCGTCATGTTCCAGCGCCACATGCTGCCTTGCCATGGCCAACATGTTTTCCAATACAGGAATATGTATTTTCATCCTCGACCCGATCTATATAGGTAGCCGCATTTTATGTGGCATTTAAGTCGAAACGGTTCCAGACATTTCAATTTCAGCTGCATGACGTTCGGCATCCTGTGTTACGCCACACACGTCGTGAAAGTCTGAACAGCAGATTGAGCATAAAAAAACGCCCTGAAAGGGCGTTTTTTGAGAGGTGCCGTTTAACCGCCGACTTTGCCTGAGCCCTGGGTCTCCGGCATTTGGATCTGCCCCTGACCGCCACCCTGATCACCCTGTGCCCCCTGCCCGCCTTGATCATTTTTTTGTTTAAGCAGCTTTTCCAGCAGCCTCATCAATTCTTCAAGCTCACTTCCGCCTTGGCTGCCCTGACCGCCTTGGGCACCCTGTGACTGCAAGTCTTTAATTTTATTTTGAAGGTCCTGGATCTGCTGATCAACGCCTTGGCTTGACGGAGCGTCACCGCCGACATTTCCAACATTGCCCGTGCTCCCTATGCCCGACATTCCGTTTATACCCGCCATATATGCTCACTCCAGACTAATAAAAATGGACCGATCAGCATTGCCGATCAGCCCATGATGAGTGGTAAGCAAGCGAGACTGGTTCCGGCCGGCAGAACACCTGACGTTCGTTAAATAATTAGTCGCTACGCAAAACCGAACTTTCCCACACCGTCAAAAAGAGTATTCACTCCTGCAATTGCGGGGTTTCCTGCCCCATGCAACGCACGGCCTGCTTTTTGTTGTTCACCAGCACACCGCTGAGGCCTTTCTGTTCGGTGTCGAACATCACCAGCACGCCATCCACGCACTGCGCCACTTGCGCGGCCGGGGTCAGGGAAATCTTGTAGTCCTCGCCCGGCACCGTCTTGAGCATGGTGAAATCACTGAGCAGCAACGCATCTTCTGGCTTGGCAAAGTGCAGGTAGCCGTAGTACCACAGGCAACCGACAGTACCGATGATGGTGCCGATACCGGTGAGGATCAGCGGGATCATGTTGCGTTCTTCGCTCATTGCGGGCTCTCTGATGAGTCAATTTTAGGAATCGGGTAATTCGGAATTTCGCCCAGGCGACGCAGACCGTTGAAGTGCCGGGGGTCATCCAGGTAACGCAGCATCACGGTTTGCCAGGTCTTGTCGGCAAAGGTCTGCACATGGCCGCCTCGGGTCAGCTGTAACACCCTGGGTGGCGGTGCGGCCTGGTACAGGCGGATCCCGTTGGCCACCGGCACAATCGGGTCATCCAGGCTGTGGAACAGCAGTTTGGGTACACCCGTCAGCCGGGGCATGGCGTAGATGGCACTGTCGGCGTCCGGGACCAGCCAGGACAAAGGCACCTGAAATGGCCATGTTAACCAGGAGGTGCTCAGGGCGAATTGTCCTACGTCACGATAACTGGCGGGCACGCCGTCCAGCACCAACGCCTTGAGCCGCGATTGGCGCTCAGGGTGGGCGGCCAGGTAGTGCACTGCCAACGCGCCCCCCAAGCTCTGCCCCAGCACGATCAACGGCTGGCCCTGGGTTTCGGGTGCCTTGTCGATCCATTGGAACGCCGCGTCCACATCCTGATAGATCGCCGGCAACGACGGTTTGCCTTGCGACAGCCCATAGCCGCGATAATCCAGCAACAGCACTTGATACCCCTGTTCCGGCAGCCACCAACTCCCCCCCAGGTGCCAGGCCAGGTTGCCGCCGTTGCCATGCAGGTGCAGCACCGTCCCCTTGAGTGGCACGCCGGGTTTGGCCGGTAGCCACCAGGCGTGGAGCTTTACACCGTCGGCAGTGGTGAGGGTGACATCACGGTATTGAAGGTGAGCTTTTTCCGGCGTGAACGGCAGGCCGGGCTCGGGGTAGAACAGCAGGGAACTGCAGCCGTTCAATGTGAGTAGCAGGCACAGAATGCCGAGGATTCTCATCCGTTGAAGCCTCATCATCAATGGCGCCCATTCTGTAGGAGCGAGCTTGCTCGCGAAAAACATCAACGATGACGCGGGCCTCCTGGAAGCACGCAGCGTGCTCAGGTTTTTCGCGAGCACGCTCGCTCCTACAGAGAAGACGCTAGTTATAGGATATTGGAGTAATCCGCCTCGATCCGATCCAGGCTCAGGTGGTTGAGGAAGTTGGAGAAGCACATCCAGGCCGCCAGCGCGTTCATGTCGCGGAATTGCTCCGGCAGGTACTTGGGCGGCACCACCAGGCCTTCGTCGACCAGTTGGCGCAGGGTGCGCATGTCTTCCAGGGTGGTCTTGCCGCAGAACAACAGCGGCACTTGTTCCAGCTTGCCTTTGCGCACGGCCAGCTGAATGTAGTTGTAGACCATGATAAAGCCCTTGAGGTAGGACAGGTCCTTGGTGAACGGCAGACCGGTCGGCACCGAACCACGGAAGACGCGACTGGCGTTACCGTAGCTTTCAGCCATCTCGAAGCCTTGCTCGCGGAAGAACTCGAACACCTGCAGGAAGTCTGCGCCCTCTTCCACCATATGGATGGCGCGCGTGCGGTTGGTCAGCTTGCGCAGGCGACTCGGGTAGGAGGCGAAGGTGATGATCTCCATCAAAATCGCCAGGCCTTCCTGGGTCACGGTGGACGAGGGCGGGCCCTTGGACAGGAAGGTGCAGATCGGCTGGTTCTGGCCATTGAGGGTGGTGCCCACATGCACCAGGCCTTCATGCACTTCCAGGGCGCGCACGTCGCGGTCGTTGAACATCGCGTCGGCGCGGATCTTGATGTAGTCGGCGCCCGCTGCGGCGTCAGCGACAATACCGTCGGACTCGAACACCCGGATGGTCTCTTCGGCCTCGCCAAATACCTTGTTCAGGCGGGTTTGCAGCAGGGCGACGGCGTCCTTGGCGGTGAGGGTCTTGGCCTCGTCCTTCAAGTCGCCTCGGCCGTCTATATTGTTCAGGTAATCGGAGAGCATCAGCCCCAGGTCAGCCAGGGTCGGATCGCCGGCGTGAAACGCATCGGAGGCAGCGCCGTACAATTCCTGGGAGATCAGGCCGAAATCCTCGGTACCACGCGCTTCGAGCATGCGCACCACCATGCGGTATTCCTTGCACATGCGGCGCATGATCTGCCCCACCGGGCTGAACTGGCCAAGGCGGCGGGTGATGTCGCGCTCGATGTTCTGGAACTCCAGCTTCACCGCGCTGGAGTCGAATGACAGTGGCCGATTGAGGTAGTAGTCACGGCTCACCGCCGGCATTTCCCTGCCCTTGGCCTTGAGGAATCCCTGGCGAATGTTCTCGTCCCATTTCACGGCGTCGAGGACGCGAATCGGTGTTTGCGCCAGCACAATGCGATCAGACAAGGTGCGTATCGTCTGCTGGTAATCGTCCACCCGGTGCTTCCTCTTTTAAACGTTATTTGCCCGTGTGCTGATAGCGCACGGCTTCCACGAATACATCGGCATTGGCCGGGTCATCCAGGTACGCAAACACCTGGTCCAAGGGGCTGTCCACCAACACGCCGGCGCCCTCAACGGTGTCCACGGTGCTGCCGTGCAATGCCTGTTGGCCTATGGCTTGATGGATCTGCTCAAGGTCGAGGGTGTAGACCACTAATTCGTGCTTTTCGTTGATCTCGAATCCCGCCAGGATGAAATGCCCACCGAGCTTGGCCGGCAGCGGCGCCGACAAATACCAGCGGCTGCCATGGCGCGAAACGGTAAACCGGTATTCGTCACGCTGGCCGGGCTTGGCTGTAGGGTAGCTCACGGCTTTATAGCGGTGTTCACCGACGGCGCTGATATGCAGGTTGAGCGGCTCGCCCCAGGCGTTTTTGCTCGCCCATTGGCCCAGCAGGGCTGGCAGCGCGGCGTCATGGGCCGGCAGCGGGTCCTTGAAGGTCACCAGGCAACCGCTGAGCAGCAGGAACGACAAGGCGGTTAGCACAATACGCCAGCGATTCATGGAGAGCTCCCAATCAAAACACATCCCTGTAGGAGCGAGCTTGCTCGCGAAGAACTCACAAACACCGCGTACATTCAAAATGCCCGCGCCATCGTTAACGACCTTCGCGAGCAAGCTCGCTCCTACAAAGTGGGCGGTGTCAGACCGAGGCCAACACCAAATGCATATAGCGCTTGAGGATCTCAAGCATCTCTTCACCGGTCAGAGGCTCTGCGCTGCCCAGCAGGCCCTGATATTCCATCCGACTGATTATCGCCGTCAACACTTTGGCATCCTGTTGCGGCTCGCGGGAGCCCAATACCTGGAAAAACTGCCCGGTACCCTGCAACAGAATTTGCTGGTGGGAGCGCACCAACTCCGCCAGGCGCGGGTTGAGCAAGGCTTCCTGGCGAAACGCCTGCTCGGCCATCAGGTGTTCACGGCGGTTGGTCAATTGGCGCAAGACGTAATCAGCGGTCAGCCGTGCAATGTCATCGGCCAGTTGTGAACGGGATTCGGGGCTGCCATCACCATAGGCGACCATTTCACGCAACAGGCCTTCGTTACGCACCCACAGCTTGCCCATGAACGCGGCGCTGCGTTCGACGTATTGGGCGAAGGTATCGGTGAGCAGGTCATCGATATCCTTGAAGTAATAGGTGGTGGCCGACAGGGGCACGCCCGCCTCCGCCGCCACCGCTCGATGGCGCACGGCCCGCACGCCGTCACGTACCACGATGCGCATGGCCGCATCGAGAATGTCTTGCCTGCGTTGCTCGCTGCCCCGACGACTGGCCTTGCGGCCCTGGTACTGGACGCTTTCAGCCACGGCAGCGGCAATGCCGGCGGCGCCTTCTTGAGCGGTTACGCGGTTCACGACAGATTTCCTTATTAGGTGACGCGGAGCGTCACGGTATGCGTTACCACGCCGAGCGTGGGAACGATCTCCTGGCGCTGTTTGCTTGACGCTTATTAACGCCACATAAAAAAGCCGCCTTATAAAAGGCGGCTTCGGATTTCGCTACGGTTACGCTTGTGGCCGCATGTGCGGGAACAAGATCACGTCGCGGATCGACGGCGAGTTGGTCAACAGCATCACCAGGCGGTCGATGCCGATGCCTTCACCGGCGGTCGGCGGCATGCCGTACTCCAGGGCGCGGACGAAGTCGGCGTCGTAGTGCATGGCTTCATCGTCGCCAGCGTCCTTGTCCGCCACCTGGGCCATGAAGCGCTCGGCCTGGTCTTCCGCGTCGTTCAACTCGGAGTAGGCGTTGGCGATCTCACGGCCACCGATGAACAGCTCGAAACGGTCAGTGACGTTCGGGTTGTCGTCGTTGCGACGGGCCAGCGGCGACACTTCGAACGGGTACTGGGTAATGAAGTGCGGCTGTTCGAGTTTGTGCTCGACCAGCTCTTCGAAAATCATCACCTGCAATTTGCCCAGGCCTTCGAAGCCCAGCACCTTGGCGCCGGCTTTCTTGGCGATGGCGCGGGCCTTGTCGATGTCGTTCAGATCGTCGGCCGTCAGCTCAGGGTTGTACTTGAGGATCGAATCGAACACCGACAGGCGCACGAACGGCTCGCCGAAGTGGAACACCTTGTCGCCGTACGGCACGTCGGTGCTGCCCAGGACCAGCTGCGCCAGTTCGCGGAACAGTTCTTCGGTCAGGTCCATGTTGTCTTCGTAGTCGGCGTAGGCCTGGTAGAACTCCAACATGGTGAATTCAGGGTTGTGACGGGTCGAAACGCCTTCGTTACGGAAGTTGCGGTTGATCTCGAAGACTTTTTCAAAGCCCCCCACCACCAGGCGCTTGAGGTACAGCTCCGGCGCGATGCGCAGGAACATTTCCATGTCCAGCGCGTTGTGGTGGGTCTCGAACGGCTTGGCCGCGGCGCCGCCAGGAATGGTCTGCAGCATCGGCGTTTCGACTTCGAGGAAGTCGCGCTTCATCAGGAAGCTGCGGATGTGCGCGATCACTTGCGAACGCACGCGGAAGGTCTGGCGCACCTCTTCGTTGACGATCAGGTCAACGTAGCGCTGACGGTAGCGCTGCTCGGTGTCGGTCAGGCCGTGATGCTTGTCCGGCAGCGGGCGCAAGGACTTGGTCAGCAGGCGCACATTGGTCATTTCGACGTACAGGTCGCCCTTGCCGGAACGGGCCAGGGTGCCTTCGGCGGCGATGATGTCGCCCATGTCCCAGGTTTTCACCGAGGCCAGGGTTTCTTCCGAAAGCGTCTTGCGGTTGACGTAGACCTGGATACGCCCGGTCATGTCCTGGATCACCATGAACGAGCCACGGTTGAGCATGATGCGACCCGCCACCTTGACCGGGATCGCTGCCTCTGCCAGTTCTTCCTTGGTCTTGTCCGCGTACTGTTTCTGCAAGGCATCGCAGTAGTTTTCGCGGCGGAAGTCGTTGGGGAAGGCATTGCCCTTGGCGCGCTCGGCAGCAAGCTTTTCCTTGCGCAGGGCGATCAGGGAGTTTTCTTCCTGTTGCAGGGCTTGCGGGTCGAGTTGTTGGTCGCTCATGTCTTTAGATTTTCCATCAGGTTCGTTGCCCCAGCCTGCGGCTGGGGATCGCGGGCAAGCCCGCTCCCACAAGGGTCGAGGGGTGCCAGGCAATCCCGCATTGCATGTGTTACAGGCCAGATTTCAGGCTGGCTTCCAGGTATTCGTCGATATCGCCGTCGAGCACCTTGTCACAGTCGCTGCGTTCGATGTTAGTGCGCAGATCCTTGATCCGCGACGCATCGAGCACATAAGAGCGGATCTGATGACCCCAGCCGATGTCCGACTTGGTGTCTTCCAGCGCCTGGGAAGCGGCGTTGCGCTTCTGCATTTCCTGCTCGTACAACTTGGCCCGCAGCATTTTCATGGCGGTGTCCTTGTTGGCGTGCTGGGAACGTTCGTTCTGGCAGCTGACCACGGTGTTGGTCGGTACGTGGGTGATCCGTACGGCCGAATCGGTGGTGTTTACGTGCTGGCCACCGGCACCGGAGGAGCGGTAGGTGTCGATGCGCAGGTCGGCCGGGTTGATCTCGATTTCCACTTTGTCGTCGATCTCTGGCGAGACGAAAACGGCGGAGAACGAGGTGTGGCGACGGTTGCCGGAGTCGAACGGGCTCTTGCGCACCAGGCGGTGCACGCCGATTTCGGTCCGCAGCCAGCCAAAGGCGTACTCACCCTTGATGTGCACGGTCGCGCCCTTGATGCCGGCGACTTCACCGGCGGACAGCTCCATGATCGTCGCTTCGAAACCGCGCTTGTCCGCCCAGCGCAGGTACATGCGCAGCAGGATGTTGGCCCAGTCCTGAGCCTCGGTGCCACCGGAACCGGCCTGGATGTCCAGGTAGGCGTTGTTCGGGTCCATTTCATGGCTGAACATGCGGCGGAATTCGAGCTTGGCGAGGTTTTCCTCGAGACGGGCCAACTCGGCGACGACATCGCCCACTGCGCCTTCGTCGTTTTCTTCGACGGCCATGTCCAGCAGGTCACGGCAATCGGCCAGACCGGTGTTCAGTTCGTCGAGGGTGTCGACGATCTGCGCCAGCGCAGCGCGCTCGCGGCCCAGTTCCTGGGCATATTCAGGTTTGTTCCAGACAGCAGGATCTTCAAGCTCGCGATTGACTTCGGTCAGACGCTCATGCTTTTGATCGTAGTCAAAGATACCCCCGAATAGTTTCGGAGCGCTCGGACAGGTCCTTGATGGTGTTAAGGATCGGGTTGATTTCCATGGCGGGCAGCACTCGTTGGCGAACTTTTGAAAGCCGGCGAGTATAACGGCAAATGGGGGGGAACGGCAGCCCGCTGGGCGAAAAGGCGTGGGGTTGGTGGTGGGCATATCCGTTATTTGGGTAACGGCCACCTATGGTTCCGCCCTTACGGCGGCTCATTTTTGAAAAGCCGGAATGCCGGCCCAGTCAAAAGTAAGCAAAACGCTCTTGCCCCAACACTCGGCACCTCGCCTAGGCTCGGTGTGCCCGTAATCCGACAGTGATTTGGGGGGCTGCCTTAGATCAAAATCAAAAGCCAGAGCCAGAGCCAGAGCCAGAGCCAGAGCCAGAGCCAGAGCAAGCCCCCCTTCAACTGATACATGAAGATCAAACTGTGGGAGGGGGCTTGCCCCCGATGGCGGTGTGTCAGCCAACTCATCAGTGACTGACCCACTGCCATCGGGGGCAAGCCCCCTCCCACACTTTGACCGAGTACCGGCCATACAATCCGGTCGGCTCTAAGGCCGCCGCGCTCTTGCTTTTGATCTGGGGCGCCCCGTCAACCATGTGTCCGGTCCGTACAGCGCTCTTCAAAAAGTGACCCGCTGTAAGAGCGGAACCAATAGCTGCCATGACCCAAAAAACGGATATGTACACAGCAATGCAAAGCCCTACTCAATCCCCACCTGATTGCGCCCATTATGCTTGGCCGTATACAACCCCTTGTCCGCCGCCACAATCACCTGCCGACAATCCGTCCCCTGCTGCGGCGTCATAGTTGACAGCCCAATGCTAATCGTAAGGCTGGACCCCTCGGTCGGCGCAATGTGCGGAATTTTCAGCGCAGCCACCGCCATCCGCAGCTTCTCAGCCACCAACCGCGCCCCGCCCGGCGAAGTATTAGGCAGCACCAGGGCAAACTCCTCCCCCCCATAGCGCGCCGGCAAATCCGAAGGCCGACTGCTGGCCTCACGGATGGTCGCCGCAACCTTGCGCAACGCCTCGTCACCTTCAACATGCCCAAAACTATCGTTGTAGGTCTTGAAGAAATCCACATCAATCATCAACAACGACAACTGGGTCTGGTCACGCATGGCACGCCGCCACTCCAGCTCCAGGTATTCATCAAAGTGACGACGATTGGAAAGCCCCGTCAGGCCGTCGGAGTTCATCAACCGTTGCAGCACCAGATTGGTGTCCAACAGTTGCTGCTGGCTGACCCGCAACGCACGATAGGCCGCGTCCCGTTGCAACAACGTCATGTACGAGCGCGAGTGATAGCGGATACGCGCCACCAGCTCGATGTTATCCGGCAACTTGACCAGGTAATCATTGGCCCCGGCCGAAAACGCCGCACTCTTGATCAACGGGTCTTCCTTGGTCGAAAGCACGATGATCGGGATGTTCTGCGTGGCCGGGTGGTTGCGGTATTCGCGCACCAGGGTCAAGCCGTCGAGGCCGGGCATTACCAGGTCTTGCAGGATAACGGTCGGCTTGATGCGGATCGCCTGGGCAATCGCCTGGTGCGGATCGGCGCAGAAGTGGAAATCGATGTTCTCCTCATGGGCCAGGCCACGCCGCACGGCTTCGCCGATCATGGCCTGGTCGTCGACCAGCAACACCATGGCGGCATTTTCGTCGGTCTTGATGTCGTCGATCTGTAAATCATTCATCTGCAGTCACCTGAATTACTACCTGCAAGCCAGCACCGCGAGAGGCCTTGTTCATTTGGCAAAGACCTCCAACAGTCGGGGCGCAATTCTATCCAGTGGGCGAATTTCAACAGCAGCATCAATCGCCGCCGCCGCTTTGGGCATGCCGTACACCGCCGAGCTGTGCTGATCCTGGGCGATGGTCAAATAACCTTGTTCACGCAGCAATTTGAGGCCCTGGGCCCCGTCGCGCCCCATGCCGGTCAGCAGTACGCCGACGGCATCGCCATTCCAGTGGCTGGCCACGCTTTCGAAAAACACGTCGATCGAAGGCCGGTAAATCTCGTTCACCGGTTCAGCGGTATAGGCTAGCGTGCCATTCTTCAATAAACGAATGTGATGGTTGGTGCCGGCCAGCAGGACCACGCCGCTTTGTGGCGGCTCACCTTCACGGGCCAGGCGTACCGGCAGGCCGGAGGCGCTGCTCAGCCATTCGGCCATACCGGCGGCGAACACCTGGTCCACATGCTGCACCAGCACGATGGCGGCGGGAAAGTCCCGGGGCAAGCCCTTGAGCAGGATTTCCAGGGCAGCCGGGCCACCCGCCGAAGACCCAATGGCCACCAGGCTCTGGCGCTTGCCGGTCATGCGCGGCGCGACGGTTTCGGCGCGTACACGGCTGCCACGCTGGCCGATCAGCCAGCCGATATTGAGGATCTTGCGCAGCAGCGGCGCCGCTGCATCCTTGGGGTTGCCCACGCCCAGGGTCGGCGTGTCCACCACGTCCAGGGCGCCATGGCCCATGGCTTCGAACACCCGGCTGACATTGGCCTGGCGGTCGACGGTCACGATGACGATGGCGCACGGGGTCTCGGCCATGATCTGGCGCGTGGCCTCCACGCCGTCCATCACCGGCATGATCAGGTCCATCAGGATCAGGTCCGGGGTCAGTTCGGCGCAGCGCTGCACCGCCTCCAGGCCGTTGCTGGCCACCCACACCACTTCGTGCGCGGGCTCGAAGCTCAAGGCGCGGCGCAAGGCCTCCACCGCCAGGGGCATGTCATTGACGATCGCAATCCTCATGCCCGTGCGCCTCCGATCAGTTCCACCACGGCGTCCAGCAGGGCGTCATCGTGGAAACTGGCTTTGGCTAAATAATAGTCGGCGCCGGCGTCCAGTCCACGACGTCGGTCTTCTTCACGGTCTTTGTAGGACACCACCATCACCGGCAACGATTGCAGGCGACTGTCACGGCGCAAGAGTGTGACCAATTCAATACCGTCCATACGAGGCATATCAATATCAGTGATCAACAGGTCAAAGTCTTCGGAGCGCAAGGCGTTCCAGCCGTCCATGCCATCGACCGCCACGGCCACTTCATAACCACGATTAAGCAGCAATTTGCGTTGCAGTTCGCGCACGGTCAGCGAATCGTCCACCACCAGCACCCGCTTGCGCGGCGCCTCGGTGGTTTGCTGGCTGCGCCGGGCAATGCGTTCCAAGCGGCCGGTGTTGAGCAACTTGTCCACCGAACGCAGCATATCTTCGACGTCGACGATCAACACCACCGAGCCGTCGTCCAGCAAGGCACCGGCAGAAATATCCTGGACCTTGCCCAGGCGATCATCCAGCGGCAGCACCACCAGCGTACGCTCGCCGATAAAACGCTCCACGGCAATCCCGTACACGGCATCGCGCTCGCGAATCACCACCACTTTCAGGGTGTCCGACTGACTCTGCCCCGCCGGGCGTTGCAACAACTGGCTGGCGGCGACCAGCCCGACATGCCGGCCCTCGTGCCAGAAATGCTGGCGGCCTTCCAATTGCACGATGTCGTCAGGCGCCAGGTCGCACATGCGTTCGATATGGGCCAGCGGGAACGCATAGGCTTCTTCGCCGACTTCCACCACCAGACTGCGCACCACCGACAGGGTCAGCGGCACTTCCAGGTGGAAACGACTGCCCTGCCCCGCCGTCTGCTCCAGCACCACCGCACCGCGCAGTTGGCGAACCATATGCTGCACCGCATCCAGGCCGACGCCGCGCCCTGACACTTCGGTGACCTTGTCGCGCAGGCTGAACCCCGGCAGGAACAGAAACGTCAGGAGCTCTTCTTCGCTCAGGCGCAGGGCGGTTTCCAGCGGCGAGAGGTGCCGATCGACGATGGTGCCGCGCAGGCGCTCCAGGTCGACGCCGTTGCCGTCATCGCTCAGTTCCAGTACCAGCAACCCGGCCTGATGGGAGGCGCGCAGGCGTATCAAGCCTTCCGCCGGCTTGCCCGCCAGCAGGCGTTGCTCAGGCATTTCGATGCCGTGGTCGACAGCGTTGCGCAATAAATGAGTGAGCGGCGCTTCGAGCTTTTCCAGCACGTCGCGGTCAACCTGGGTCTTTTCGCCTTCGATCTCCAGGCGCACTTGCTTGCCGAGGCTGCGGCCGAGGTCGCGCACCATGCGCACTTGCCCGGCCAGCACATCGGCAAACGGGCGCATGCGACAGGCCAGCGCGGTGTCATACAGCACTTGCGCACGCTGGCCGGCCTGCCAGCCGAACTCGTCCAGCTCGGCGGTTTTTTCCGCGAGCAGGGCCTGGGCTTCGCTGAGCAGGCGGCGGGTGTCGGCCAGGGCTTCCTGGGCTTCGAGGGGCAGTTGTTGAGTCTTGAGTTGCCCGTCCAGGGTATCCAGCGCGCGCACGCTCTGGCTCTGAATGCGCTTGAGGCGTTGCAGGCTGGCCAGGTAGGGCTTGAGCCGCTGGGTCTCCACCAGGGATTTGCTCGAAAGGTCGAGCAGGCTGTTCAAACGCTCGGCGGTCACCCGCAGTACGCGCTCGCCGCCTTCGGTCATACGCTTGTTCTGGCGTGGCGGCTCGGCGACCACCGGCGGCGCAGGCTCGGGTTCGGGCTCAGGCAGCAGTGCTTCGACAAGGGGCGCCGGTTCTGGCACAGGTGCAGCGTTGACAGGCGCCTGGGACGGGTCGAGCAAACGCTCCATCAGCGCCACATAGGCCTCGATATCCGCCGGCCCCACATCATTGCCCGGCGTGGCGATGCGCATCAGCAGGTCGGTGCCTTGCAACAGCGCATCGATATGTTCGGGTTGCAGATACAGGCGGCTTTCCTGGGCGCTGACCAGGCAGTCCTCCATGACGTGGGACACGCTGACCCCGGCGTCCACTCCAACAATGCGCGCCGCGCCTTTGAGCGAGTGCGCGGCGCGCATGCACGCTTCAAGCTGGTCGGCCTGGGTCGGGTTGCGTTCCAGGGCCAGCAGGCCCGCGCTCAATACCTGGGTCTGGGCGTCGGCTTCCAGGCTGAACAGTTCCAGCAGCGAGGCATCGCGCATCTGGTCGGGGGTCATGTGAGGCTCCGGGTCACGGCAGACAACAATTGCGCCTCGTCCAGCCAACGCAGGCTGCGGCCTTTCCACTGCAACACGCCTTGGGTGTAGCGCGCACTGGCCTGGGTGCCCGAGGCCGAGGCGGCCTTCAAGGTGCGCTCATCGATGGCATGGATGCCATCGACTTCATCCACCGGCACCACCACCGGACCATCCTGCGCAGCGATGATCAACATGCGCGGCATGATGCGCCCACCGCTGGCGCCGTTACTGGTGGCATCCAGGCCCAGCAGTTCCACCAGCGACAGGCACGCCACCAGCGCACCACGGACATTGGCCACGCCGAGCAAGGCGCGGGAACGTTGGTGCGGCAGCGAGTGAATCGGTTGCAGCGGCGCGACTTCCACCAGGCAGCGGGTGGCAATGCCCAGCCACTCCTCACCGAGGCGAAACATCAGCAGGGAGCGGGTGACCACGTCTTCGCCCAGTTCCACGACGGCATGCGGGCGATGCGCGTCCTGCTGCAAGGCGTAGCGGTCCAGCAAGCGTGTGGCCGCTGCGGAGTACACCGAGCAGTTGCGGCAGTGAATATGGTCCGCCAGCAACGGGCAGGACTTGTCGCCGTGGATGCCGATGCGGTTCCAGCAGTCGTCGATGGCCTGGGTATCGGCCAGGGTCAGGTCCAGCCCTGCGGTATCGAGCGCGTCGGTGTTACTCATCGTTTGGACTCACTGTCAGCTCGCTCACTGCGCGCGGCCCGCGCCTGCAAGCGGCGCGCCCCCGCACTGTCGCCCTGGGATTCGAGCAACGCGGCCAGGTGCATCAAGGCCTGCGGGTGCTGGGGTTCCAGGTACAAGGCTTTTCGATAATAACCCTGGGCTTCCAGGGCACTGCCGGCCACGTCGCTGAGCAACCCCAGCCAGTAGAACACCTGGGCGGCCGGCGGATGGTGACTCAAATACTGTTCGCATGCAGCACGGGCGTCAGCGCTTTTGCCTTCGTTGGCCAAGGTGGCGATGCGGCTGAGCAAGTCGCCCGCATCGGTGTGCGGCGTTTTGATCGGCAGCACTTGGGCACCGACGCTACTGAACGGCCTCGGCTTGACCGGAATCGGCGCGGCACTGCGCTGTGGAACCGGTGCAGGCACGGGCACAAACACCGGCTCGGGCTTGACCGGCGCGGCATGCCGACTGAACGCAAAGGACTGCGGCACACCAATCGAGCGCATGCCATGGCGCCCCAGCAGGCTGCCCTCGGCCGGGCCGATAAACAGCACGCCGTCCACATGGGTCAGGCCCTTGAGCACGTCGAACACTTGTTTCTGGGTCGGCTGGTCGAAGTAGATCAGCAGGTTGCGGCAGAACACGAAGTCGTAGCTCGCCTCATTGGCCAGCAGTGTCGGATCGAGCAGGTTGCCGACTTGCAGGCGCACCTGTTCGCGCACGCGCTCGGCAATGTGATAACCGTCGCTGTGTTCGGTGAAATGGCGGTCACGGAAGGCGATATCGCCGCCGCGAAAGGAGTTTTTGCCATACACCCCACGCCGCGCGCGCTCCACCGACAACGGGCTGACATCCAGGCCCTGCACCTTGAACTGATGCGGCGCCAACCCGGCATCCAGCAACGCCATGGCGATCGAGTAAGGTTCTTCACCGGTGGAGCACGGCAGGCTGAGGATACGCAGCGCACGCATCTGCTTGATTTCGGCCAGGCGCGCCTTGGCCAGGCGGGCCAGGGTCGCAAAGGATTCGGGGTAACGGAAAAACCAGGTTTCCGGGACGATCACCGCTTCGATCAGCGCTTGCTGTTCATCCTGGGAGCTTTGCAGGTACTGCCAATATTCGCCGGGGGTCTGCGCGTTGACCGCCTGAGTGCGTTGGCGCACCGCGCGCTCGATAATGGCTTCGCCGACCGAGGCAACGTCCAGGCCGATGCGCTCTTTCAGGAAGGCAAAGAAACGCGGGTCGTGGCTCATAGGCTCAACTCGGGGCAAAACAGCACGGCGCGCACGTCGTCGGTCAACAGGTCATTCACACCGATCCATTGCATCAGGCCCCGCGCATCTTCGCGCACCGGTCCCAGGTACGGCGCCTGGCGGTTGTCCAGGCCATAGGGCTGGAACTCCGCCGGGTCGCAGCGCAGGGTGTCGGTGGCCTGTTCCAGGATCAACCCCAGCCAACGTGGCTCGCGCCAGGGCTCGGGCTGGTAATTGACCAGCACCAGCCGGGTGCTGGTGCGCGCCTGGGCGGCGGTGCCGAAGGTCAGGGCGCTGAGGTCGATCACCGGCACCAGCGCGCCGCGATGGGCAAAGATGCCCGCCACCCACAGCGGGGCATGGGCAATCGGTTTCAACGGCAGGCGCGGCAGTACCTCGGCCACTTCCGTGGCCTTGAGGGCATAACGTTCGTTGCCGATGTGAAACACCAGGAACAACGCCTTTTTCGCTGCCGGGACGGCGCCGCGTTTAGCCGCGAGGTCGCTCATCAGACTTTGAAACGCGACACGCCGCTGCGCAGACCGACCGCCACCTGGCTCAGCTCATCGATGGCAAAGCTGGCCTGGCGCAGGGACTCGACGGTCTGGCTGCTGGCATCGCCCAGTTGCACGAGGGCGTGGTTGATCTGCTCGGCACCGGTGGCCTGGGCCTGCATGCCTTCATTGACCATCAACACCCGCGGCGCCAGCGCCTGTACCTGGTGGATGATCTGCGACAGTTGCTCGCCCACTTGCTGCACTTCAAACATGCCACGGCGCACTTCTTCGGAGAACTTGTCCATGCCCATCACACCCGCCGACACTGCCGACTGAATCTCGCGCACCATCTGTTCGATGTCGTAGGTGGCCACGGCGGTCTGGTCGGCGAGACGGCGCACTTCGGTGGCGACCACGGCAAAACCGCGGCCGTATTCACCGGCCTTCTCGGCTTCGATGGCGGCATTCAGCGACAACAGGTTGGTCTGGTCGGCGACCTTGACGATGGTCACCACCACTTGGTTGATGTTGCCAGCCTTCTCATTGAGGATCGCCAGCTTGGCGTTGACCAGGTCGGCGGCGCCCATCACCGAGTGCATGGTTTCTTCCATGCGTGCCAGGCCTTGCTGGCCGGAACCGGCGGCAACCGACGCCTGGTCGGCAGCGGTGGACACTTCGGTCATGGTGCGCACCAGGTCCTTGGAGGTGGCCGCGATCTCGCGGGAGGTAGCGCCGATCTCGGTGGTGGTGGCGGCCGTTTCGGTGGCGGTGGCCTGTTGCTGCTTGGAGGTGGCGGCAATCTCGGTCACCGAGGTGGTGACCTGCACCGACGAGCGCTGAGCCTGGGACACCAGGGCCGTGAGCTCGGTCATCATGTCGTTGAAGCCGGTTTCGACCGCGCCGAACTCGTCCTTGCGTTCCAGGTTCAAGCGCTTGCTCAGGTCGCCGTCGCGCATGGTTTCGAGGATATCGACGATGCGCTGCATGGGCGCCATGATCGCGCGCATCAGCAGCAGGCCGCACAAACCGGCGGCGAGGATGGCCAGGGCCAGCGATACGAACATGCTGATTTTCGCGGCGGATACGGCATCATCGATCGCGTTGGTCGCACGGTCGGCGACGTTCTTGTTCTCGGTAATGATGTCGTTGAGCTTCATGCGGCCGGCGACCCAACTGGGCGTCATCTGCGTGTCGAACAGCTTGCGTGCGCCGGCTATGTCCTTGTTCTGCAGGCGCTCTATCACGGCAGCCAACGCCTTGTTGTAGGCCTGGTGCTGGGCTTCGAATTTATCGAACTCGGCCTGGTCGTCGCCGCCATTGATGGTCGCCTGGTAGTTGGCCATCTGCTGCATGATGCGCGCTTCATAGGACTTGAAGTCGGCCTTGTCGGTATCGGTCAGGCCCTTGTCTTCACGCAGGCCGATCAACTCCAGAGTCTGCAGGTAACTGTCGACCCACGCGCTGCGGATCATGGAACTGAGGTAGACCCCGGGCACAGCATCGTCGCGCACCGCGACTTCACTGGTTTCGATCTTCAGTAACCGTGAATAGGAGACCACGACCATTAACAGCATGATGGCGATAATGACCGCAAAACTTGCCAGGATGCGTTGGCGCAAGGTCCAGTTCTTCACAGTAATTCCTCGGAGGGCCATTCAAATGGAGGGGAGTATAGCTGAGCAGAAGACCTCATTTATCAACAGGTTTTGATGTAGCGTCCACAGAATGCAAATGTGCGAGGGGGCTTGCCCCCGATGGCGGTGTGCCAGCCAACTGTAAATAGACTGAAACACCACTATCGGAGGGGCAAGCCCCCCTCGCACATTTTGATCGCTGCACGCCCCGTCTTTACGCGTTCAGCCGCACCTGTTTTTCCAGTTCCAGCTTCAAGCCGGGCTCAAGCTTCAGTTGGCGGGCCAGTTCGTCAAGGTAGGCCTTCTCCATGAAGTTCTCCTCATCCACCAGCATCACGCTAGCGATGTACATCTCGGCCGCCATTTCCGGGGTGCCTGCCGCGCGAGCCACATCGGCCGGGTCGAGGGGTTTGTTGAGCTCGGTATGGAGCCAGCTTTGCAGCTCGCGGTCGTTATCCAGCTTGGTGAATTCACATTCGATCAGCGCACGCTCGCGCTCGTCCACATGGCCATCGGCCTTGGCCGCCGCGACCAGCGCCTTCAGGATGGCCTGGCTGTGTTGTTCGACCTGGGCCGGTGGCAAGCGGTCGATGGTCTGTGGCTCGCCCTGGGGTGCGCTGGCCTGATTGGCCTGCCAGTTGCCGTAGGCCTTGTACGCGATAACGCCCAAGGCCGCCAAACCGCCGTAGGTCAATGCCTTGCCGCCGAATTTGCGCGCCTTCTTGTTGCCCAGCAGCAGGCCCATGGCTCCCGCCGCCAGCGCGCCGCCACCGGCACCACCGAGCAGGCTGCCCAGGCCGCCACCGCCGAGCAGACCGCCCAGCGCACCTTTGTCGTCCTGTTTACGCTGGCCGCCAGCCTTGTTTTGCAGCATGTCCTGGCCAGACTTGAGCAACTGATCGAGCAATCCACGGGTATTCATTCGCAGCCTCCAGACACTTGGGTTCATAGGACCAATAGGCCCCCAGCGTAAAACTAAGTGCCAAAAAGCCCTGATCTAGAGTGCTTCCAGATGTAACGCGGCCGCCCTTCACTTAAATCGATATACACTCGGGTAAATCTATAAAAACACCCCACCGGTAATTCCAGCATGATGACCTTGCGTCAAATCCGGCACTTTATTGCCGTGGCCGAGACCGGCTCGATCTCCGCTGCCGCGCAGACGGCGTTTATCTCCCAGTCGACGCTGACCCTGGCGATCCAGCAATTGGAGCAGGAAATCGGCGTCAACCTGTTCAACCGTCACGCCAAGGGCATGACCCTCACCCACCAGGGCCATCAGTTCCTGCGCCAGGCGCACTTGATTCTCGCCACCGTCGACAACGCCAAGCGCAGCCTGCAGCAGAGCACCGACCAGGTCGCCGGGCAGTTGATCATCGGTGTGACCAGCCTGGTGGCGGGTTACTACCTCGCCGACTTGCTGACCCGCTTCCAGCGCGCCTACCCCAACGTGGAAATCCGCGTGATGGAGGATGAACGCCCGTACATCGAGCATTTGCTGGTCAGCGGTGAAATCGACGTGGGCGTACTGATCCTCTCCAACCTCGAAGACCGCCACGCGCTGCAGACCGAAGTGCTCACCCACTCCCCTCACCGGCTTTGGCTGCCGGCACAGCATCCGTTGCTGGAGCACGACAGCATCAACCTGGCCGACGTGGCGCGCGAGCCGTTGATCCAGCTGAACGTTGACGAAATGGGCCAAAACGCCCAACGCCTGTGGACCAGCGCGGGGCTGCAACCGCGCGTCACCCTGCGCACCGCCTCCACCGAAGCGGTGCGAAGCCTGGTGGCAGCAGGCCTCGGCGTGTCGATCCAACCGGACATGACCTACCGCCCGTGGTCGCTGGAGGGCGACATTATCGAAGCACGGCCCATTGCCGACCTCAGCCAGACCCTCGACGTGGGCCTGGCCTGGCGCCGTGGCACGGCGCGCCCGGCGCTGGTGGACCCGTTCCTGACAGTCGCCCGTGAACAGCCGCACCCGCGCAAGCCATCTATTTAATCGAATGCTGCATTCAGTATTTAGTATTTGTTGACCTCGCGCCTGGCCTCTACTCTCAGCTAATCCATAAGAGAAGGCCGGGCGCCTTGTAAGAGAACGCCCATGGCCACACAAGAAAAGAGATCGCGAAAAATGTCCGGCGCGCCCACCCCGCTGCTTACTGCGTTGCTGATCGACGGCGAACTGGTCCAGGGCCAGGGTTTTGCCGAGCCGATCCTCAACCCGGCCACCGGTGAAGTCCTCACCCAGATCGCCGAAGCCAGCACCGAGCAGGTCGAGAGCACGATCCTTGCCGCCCACCGCGCCTTTGCCGGCTGGTCGCGCACCACGCCGCAGCAACGCTCGAACATCCTGCTGGGCATTGCCGATGCCATCGAAAAGCAAGCCGATTACCTGGCCCGCCTGGAATCCCTGAACTGCGGCAAGCCGTTGCACCTGGCGCGTCAGGACGACTTGAGTGCCACCGTCGATGTGTTCCGCTTTTTCGCCGGGGCGGTGCGTTGCCAGACCGGGCAACTCAGCGGTGAATACCTGCCGGGCTACACCAGCATGGTGCGCCGTGATCCGATTGGCGTGGTGGCCTCGATTGCGCCGTGGAACTACCCTCTGATGATGGCCGCGTGGAAAATCGCCCCCGCCCTGGCCGCTGGCAATACGCTGGTGTTCAAGCCGTCGGAACACACGCCGCTGTCGATCCTCGCCCTTGCCCCAGTGCTCAAAGACCTGTTGCCACGCGGCGTGATCAACATTCTGTGTGGCGGCGGTGAAGGCGTCGGCAGCCATCTGGTCAGCCACCCCAAGGTGCGCATGGTCTCGCTGACCGGCGATATCGTCACCGGGCAGAAGATTCTGCAGGCCGCCTCCAAGACCCTGAAACGCACGCACCTGGAACTGGGCGGTAAGGCGCCGGTGATCGTGTGCAACGACGCCGACCTGCAAGCCGTGGTCGAAGGCGTGCGCGCCTATGGTTACTACAACGCCGGCCAGGACTGCACCGCCGCATGCCGCATCTACGCCCAGGCCGGTATCCACGACAAACTGGTCGCCGAGCTTGGCGCCGCCGTGAGCAGTCTGCGCTTTGCCGGCAAGCGCGACGCCGACAACGAGTTGGGCCCGCTGATCAGCACTCGCCAGCGCGACCGCGTGGCCAGTTTTGTCGAACGCGCCCTCGGCCAGCCGCATATCGAACGCATCACCGGCGCCGCCGTGCATTCCGGCGCGGGCTTCTATTACCAGCCGACGCTGCTGGCCGGCTGCAAACAGAACGATGAAATCGTGCAGCGTGAAGTATTCGGCCCAGTGGTCACAGTGACGCGTTTCGACGAGCTGGAACAGGCGGTGGACTGGGCCAACGACTCCGAATACGGCCTGGCCTCGTCGGTGTGGACCCAGAACCTGGACAAGGCCATGCAAGTAGCCTCGCGCCTGCAATACGGCTGCACCTGGATCAACAGTCATTTCATGCTGGTCAGCGAAATGCCCCACGGCGGCTTGAAGCGCTCGGGGTATGGCAAGGATCTGTCCAGCGATTCGCTGCAGGACTACAGCGTGGTGCGGCACATCATGGCGCGCCATGGCCAGCATCTTTAAAACAACAACTAAGCTCTTGCGTTACCGGTTCAAACAACTGCCCCGACCATAATTAAAGAAGAGGGAACCCCCATGTCTGCGCACAAGACCGCACTGCTCAGTGCTTTGACTACCGCGCTGCTGGCCAGCGCCAGCCTCCAGGCCGCCGAACCGCTCAAGGCGGTGGGTGCCGGTGAAGGCCAGCTGGATATCGTCGCCTGGCCCGGCTATATCGAACGCGGCGAAAGCGACAAGGCCTACGATTGGGTCAGCGGTTTCGAGAAGGAAACCGGCTGCAAGGTCAACGTGAAAACCGCCGCCACCTCTGACGAAATGGTCAGCCTGATGGCCAAGGGCGGGTATGACCTGGTGACCGCGTCCGGCGATGCTTCGCTGCGGCTGATCGTCGGCAAACGGGTGCAGCCAATCAATACCGCACTGATCCCCAACTGGAAGAACATCGACCCCCGCCTGAAAGACGCGCCGTGGTACGTGGTCGGCCAGCAAACCTACGGCACCCCGTACCAGTGGGGCCCAAACGTGCTGATGTACAACACCAATGTATTCAAGACCGCGCCCATCAGCTGGAATGTGCTGTTCGAGCCGCAGAACCTGCCGGACGGCAAGCCGAACAAAGGCCGCGTGCAGGCGTACGACGGCCCGATCTACATCGCCGACGCGGCGCTGTACCTCAAGTCGACCAAGCCGGAGTTGGGCATCCAGAACCCCTATGAACTGACCGAAACCCAGTACAAGGCCGTGCTCGAATTGCTGCGCGCCCAGCAACCGCTGATCCACCGCTACTGGCACGACACCACCGTGCAAATGAGTGACTTCAAGAACGAAGGCGTGGTGGCCTCCAGCGCCTGGCCGTATCAGGTCAACGGCCTGCAGAACGAGAAGCAGCCGATTGCCTCGACCATTCCGAAGGAAGGCGCCACCGGTTGGGCCGACACCACCATGTTGCACGCCGAGGCCAAGCACCCGAACTGCGCCTACAAGTGGATGGACTGGTCGCTGCAACCAAAGGTCCAGGGTGATGTGGCCGCCTGGTTCGGCTCCCTGCCGGCGGTGCCGGCGGCGTGCCAGGCAAGCGAATTGCTCGGCGCCGAAGGTTGCAAGACCAACGGGTTCGACCAATTCGACAAGATCGCCTTCTGGAAAACCCCGCAGGCGGAAGGCGGCAAGTTCGTGCCGTACAGCCGCTGGACACAGGATTACATCGCGATCATGGGTGGCCGCTAAGGTCTCCCAGACAACAGAGGTCTCCTGTGGGAGGGGGCTTGCTCCCGATAGCGGTACATCAGACACACTTGTGTCGACTGGTGCACAGTCATCGGGGGCAAGCCCCCTCCCACACTGGGCCGAGTACATCTCAGTACCGCATTGTTTTTTCAGAAGTCCAGGCCGGGCCGCTGCGACGACCCGCGCCTTTTCGGAGCACCGCACCATGACGCTTGCAGTCCAATTCACCCACGTTTCCCGTCAGTTCGGCGAAGTGAAAGCCGTTGACCGGGTTTCCATCGATATCCAGGACGGCGAGTTCTTTTCCATGCTCGGCCCTTCCGGCTCGGGTAAGACCACCTGCCTGCGCCTGATCGCCGGGTTCGAGCAGCCGAGCGCAGGCTCGATCCGTATCCATGGCGAAGAAGCCGCCGGCTTGCCGCCGTACCAGCGCGACGTGAACACCGTGTTCCAGGATTACGCGCTGTTCCCCCATATGAATGTGCGCGACAACGTCGCCTACGGCCTCAAGGTCAAGGGCGTGGGCAAGACCGAGCGCCTCAACCGCGCCGAAGAAGCCCTGGCCATGGTCGCCCTCGGCGGCTACGGCGAGCGCAAGCCGGTGCAGCTCTCCGGTGGCCAACGCCAACGGGTCGCCCTGGCCCGCGCCCTGGTCAATCGTCCACGGGTGTTGCTGCTGGATGAACCCCTGGGTGCCCTCGACCTCAAGCTGCGCGAACAGATGCAAAGCGAGCTGAAAAAGCTGCAACGCCAACTGGGTATCACCTTTATCTTCGTGACCCACGACCAGACCGAAGCGCTGTCGATGTCCGACCGCGTCGCAGTCTTCAACAAAGGTCGCATCGAACAGGTCGACACCCCGCGCAACCTCTACATGAAACCCGCCACCGCGTTCGTCGCCGAGTTCGTCGGCACCTCCAACGTGATTCGTGGCGAGTTGGCCCAGCGCCTCAGCGGCAGCGCGCAGCCGTTTTCGATCCGTCCGGAACACGTGCGGTTTGCCGAGGGCCCGCTGGGCGTCGGCGAAGTGGAAATCAGCGGTTTGCTCCACGATATCCAGTACCAGGGCAGCGCCACCCGCTATGAGCTGAAACTGGAAAACGGCCAGGCGTTGAACATCAGCCAGGCCAACAACCAGTGGCTGGACATCAGCAGCGGCCACCAGGTCGGCCAGTCCATCACCGCCCGTTGGGCGCGGGAAGCCATGACCCCGCTGACCGACAGAGCAGGCGAGGTGTGACATGAGCCTGGCTATTTCCCACCCGCCGATGCGCAGGTTTTCCAACCTGCTGTACCGCAAGCCCAACCTGTACCTGGCGATGCTGCTGGTGCCGCCGCTGATCTGGTTCGGCGCGATCTACCTGGGTTCGTTGCTGACCCTGCTGTGGCAGGGTTTCTACACCTTCGACGACTTCACCATGGCGGTCACGCCAGACCTGACCCTGGCCAACTTCGCCGCGCTGTTCCAGCCGTCGAACTTCGACATCATCGTGCGCACCCTGAGCATGGCGATCGTGGTGTCGATCGCCAGCGCCATCGTGGCCTTCCCCATCGCCTACTACATGGCACGCTACACCACGGGCAAGACCAAGGCGTTCTTCTACATCGCGGTGATGATGCCGATGTGGGCCAGTTATATCGTCAAGGCTTATGCCTGGACCTTGCTGCTGGCCAAGGGCGGCGTGGCGCAGTGGTTCGTGCAGCACCTGGGCCTGGAGCCGGTGTTGCAGTTCGTGCTGGGCATTCCCGGCGTGGGCGGCAGTACCTTGAGCACCTCGCACCTGGGGCGGTTCATGGTGTTCGTCTATATCTGGCTGCCGTTCATGATCCTGCCGATCCAGGCGTCCCTGGAACGCTTGCCGCCCTCGCTGCTGCAAGCCTCGGCCGACCTGGGCGCCAAACCGCGCCAGACCTTCATGCAGGTGATATTGCCGCTGTCGGTGCCAGGGATTGCCGCCGGTTCCATCTTCACCTTCTCGCTGACCCTGGGCGATTTCATCGTGCCGCAACTGGTCGGCCCGCCCGGCTACTTCGTCGGCGGCATGGTCTACGCCCAGCAAGGCGCCATCGGCAACATGCCCATGGCCGCAGCGTTCACCCTGGTGCCGATCGTGCTGATCGCGGTTTACCTGTCCATCGTCAAACGCCTGGGGGCCTTCGATGCACTCTGAAAAATCCTCACTAGGCCTGAAGATCGCCGCCTGGGGCGGGTTGGTGTTTCTGCACTTCCCGATCCTGATCATCTTCCTCTATGCCTTCAACACCGAAGAAGCCGCGTTCAGCTTTCCGCCCCAGGGCTTCACCCTGAAGTGGTTCAGCGTGGCGTTCGCACGGCCGGACGTACTGGAGGCGATCAAGCTGTCGCTGCAGATCGCCGCCATCGCCACGCTGATCGCCATGGTCCTCGGCACCCTGGCCTCGGCGGCGCTGTATCGCCGCGAGTTCTTCGGCAAGCAAGGCGTGTCGCTGATGTTGATCCTGCCGATTGCGCTGCCGGGGATCATCACCGGTATCGCGCTGCTGGCGACGTTCAAGACGCTGGGCATCGAGCCGGGGATGTTCACCATCATCGTCGGCCACGCGACCTTCTGCGTGGTGATCGTCTACAACAACGTCATCGCCCGCCTGCGCCGCACCTCCCACAGCCTGATCGAGGCCTCGATGGACCTGGGCGCCGACGGCTGGCAGACCTTCCGCTACATCATCATGCCCAACCTGGGCTCGGCACTGCTGGCCGGCGGCATGCTCGCCTTTGCGCTGTCGTTCGACGAAATCATCGTCACCACCTTCACCGCCGGCCACGAACGCACCTTGCCGCTGTGGCTGCTCAACCAACTGAGCCGCCCACGCGACGTGCCGGTGACCAACGTGGTGGCGATGCTGGTGATGCTGGTGACGATGTTCCCGATTCTCGGTGCCTACTACCTGACCCGCGGCGGTGAAAGCGTGGCCGGGAGTGGCGGTAAATAGCTTTGCGACTGGAGAAACGCGATTCAAATGTGGGAGCGGGCTTGCTCGCGAATGCGGTCCATCAGACACACATGCTTCGACTGACACACTGCATTCGCGAGCAAGCCCGCTCCCACATTTAGAGCCGGTTTTTTCAGGGAAACAACAATAAATTTGAGGAGAAGACCATGCAAACCAAACTACTGATCAACGGCCACCTGGTCGAAGGCGAAGGCCCGGCGCAGGCTGTATTCAACCCGGCGCTCGGCCGCGTACTGGTAGAAATCAAGGAAGCCAGCGAAGCCCAGGTCGACGCCGCCGTGCGCGCCGCCGATGCGGCCTTCGAAGGCTGGTCGCAAACCGCACCCAAGGATCGTTCGCTGCTGCTGCTGAAACTGGCGGACGTGATCGAGGCCCACGGCGAAGAACTGGCCAAGCTGGAATCGGACAACTGCGGCAAGCCCTACAGCGCCGCGCTCAACGATGAAATCCCGGCGATTGCCGACGTGTTCCGTTTCTTTGCCGGCGCCAGCCGCTGCATGAGCGGTTCGGCCGGCGGTGAATATTTGCCCGGCCATACCTCGATGATTCGCCGCGACCCGGTGGGCGTGATCGCGTCCATCGCGCCGTGGAACTACCCGCTGATGATGGTCGCCTGGAAAATCGCCCCGGCCCTCGCCGCCGGTAATACCGTGGTGCTCAAGCCGTCGGAGCAAACCCCGCTGACGGCCTTGCGCATGGTCGAACTGGCCGCTGATATCTTCCCGGCCGGCGTGCTCAACCTGGTGTTCGGCCGTGGGCCTACCGTGGGCAGCCCGCTGGTGAGCCACCCTAAAGTGCGCATGGTGTCGCTGACCGGTTCCATCGCCACCGGCGCAAACATCATCTCCAGCACCGCCGACAGCGTGAAGCGCATGCACATGGAGTTGGGTGGCAAGGCGCCGGTGATCATCTTCAACGATGCGGATATCGACGCCGCCGTCGAGGGCATCCGCACCTTCGGCTTCTATAACGCTGGCCAGGATTGCACGGCGGCGTGCCGTATTTATGCACAGGCCGATATCTACGATGCGTTTGTCGAGAAGCTCGGTGCGGCGGTCGCCAGCATCAAGTATGGATTGCAGGATGACCCGGCCACCGAGTTGGGGCCATTGATCACCGCGCAGCATCGCGACCGTGTCGCGGGTTTCGTCGAGCGCGCCGTGGCACAGCCGCACATTCGCCTGATCACGGGTGGCAAGGCCGTGGAAGGCAATGGTTTCTTCTTTGAACCGACCGTGCTGGCTGACGCACAGCAGGACGACGAGATCGTGCGCCGCGAAGTCTTCGGGCCGGTGGTATCAGTGACCAAGTTCAGCGACGAAGCTCAGGTGCTGGACTGGGCCAACGATTCGGACTACGGGCTGGCCTCGTCCGTGTGGACCGCCGACGTAGGACGCGCCCATCGCTTGGCCGCACGTCTGCAGTACGGCTGCACCTGGGTGAACACCCACTTCATGCTGGTCAGCGAAATGCCTCACGGCGGTCAGAAACTGTCCGGCTATGGCAAGGACATGTCCATGTACGGGCTGGAGGACTACACCACCGTGCGGCATGTGATGTTCAAGCACTGATCCGCCCCCCCTGTGGGAGCGGGCTTGCTCGCGAATGCATGACATCGGACATACCTATGTCGACTGACACACCGTATTCGCGGGCAAGCCCGCTCCCACAGGGGATCTCCCTATAACAATAAATATTCGTAGGTCCCCCATGGATATCACCCGCCGCGACTTCCTCAACGGCGTCGCTATCACCCTCGCCGCCGGCATGACCCCACTGCAAATCCTGCAAGCCGCCCCCGACGGTCGTTACTACCCTCCTGCCCTGACCGGCCTGCGCGGCAGCCACGCCGGCTCGTTCGAAGTAGCGCACCAGATGGGCTGGGAAAAGAAGGTGTTCGACACCGACAAACTGCCGATCACCGAGCACTATGACCTGGTGGTCGTGGGCGGCGGCTTGAGCGGATTGTCGGCGGCGTGGTTCTACCGCGAGAAGCACCCCAAGGCGAAGATCCTGATCCTGGAAAACCACGACGACTTCGGCGGCCACGCCAAGCGCAATGAATTCCAGGCCGGTGGCCGCATGATCATCGGCTACGGTGGCAGCGAGGCGTTCCAGTCGCCCAACCACCTGTACAGCAAGGAAGTGAACGGGCTGTTGAAAAAGCTCGGCGTGAACATCAAGCGCTTCGAAACCGCCTTCGACCGCCAGTTCTACCCCGGTCTCGGGCTGTCGCGCGGGGTGTTTTTCGACAAGGAAAACTTCGGCGAAGACAAACTGGTGACCGGCGACCCGACGCCGATGGTCGCCGACGACATCGCCCCCGACCAACTCAACGCACGGGCCATCCGCGACTTCATCAATGACTTCCCGTTGCCAGCGGCAGACCGCCAGGCGCTGGTCGAGTTGCACACCGCGCCCAAGGACTACCTGCCAGGCAAGACCGCCAAAGAAAAGGCCGACTACCTGGCCGCCACCAGCTACCGCGATTTCCTGCTGAAGAACGTCGGCCTGTCGGAAGGCGCGGTGAAGTACTTCCAGAGCCGCACCAATGACTTCATGGCCCTGAGCATTGATGCGGTGGCGTCGGCGGATGCCTACAACGTGGGTTTCCCCGGTTTTGCCGGGATGAACCTGGCGCCGATCAGCGAAGAAGCCGCTGCTGAAATGGAAGAGCCCTACATCTATCACTTCCCGGACGGCAATGCGTCGGTGGCGCGCTTGCTGGTGCGCAGCCTGATCCCGGGCGTGGCACCAGGGCACACCATGGACGATATCGTGCTGGCGGCGTTCGACTACGCCAAGCTCGACCAGCCCAAGGCCGCCGTACGCCTGCGACTGAACAGCACGGCGGTCAGCGTGCGTAACGTCGGCGACGGCGTGCATATCGGCTACAGCCGTGGCGGACAACTCGCACAAGTGCGTGGCAAACGCTGCATCCTGGCCTGCTACAACATGATGATTCCGTATCTGTTGAAAGATTTGCCGGCACCGCAAGCGCACGCCCTGAGCCAGAACGTGAAGTACCCGCTGGTGTACACCAAGGTGGTGATCCGTAATTGGCAGTCGTTCCAGAAGCTCGGCGTGCACGAGATTTACGCGGCAACCCAGCCCTACAGCCGAATCAAACTGGACTACCCGGTGAGCATGGGCGGCTATGACCACCCGCGCGACCCGACGCAGCCGATCGGCTTGCACATGGTCTACGTGCCCACCAGCCCCAACAGCGGCATGAACGCCCGCGACCAGGCCCGCGCCGGGCGTGGCAAGTTGTATGGGCAGACGTTCGAACAACTGGAAGCGCAGTTGCGTGACCAGCTGCAACGCATGCTCGGGCCCGGTGGTTTCAACCATCAGACCGATATTCTGGCGATCACTGTCAACCGCTGGTCACACGGTTATGCGAGCTTCTCCAACAGCTTGTTCGATGATGCCGATGAAACCGAAGCGTGGATGAAGCTGGCGAAAAAGCCGCTGGGGCATGTGAGCATCGCCAACTCGGATGCAGCGTGGAGTGCGTATGCCCATGCGGCGATTGATGAGGCGTTCAGAGCAGTGGGTGAAGTCACCTGAAATGCAGTCTAAATGTGGGAGGGGGCTTGCCCCCGATTGCGGTGGACCAGCGCAATATTCAGTGACTGGCATACCGCTATCGGGGGCAAGCCCCCTCCCACCTTTGGATCTTCATATTTCGTAAGTAATGTTTTGGCCACAGAATTGGAAATGTCTTGTCGCACTTGCAATGCCATCACCCCGCTATCAATCAATTTTCCTACGTCATCGAACCGCTTAAGCTATCCGGCGTCTGTTTAATGTCCGTTGCGTTTGGTCGAAGGCATGTCCGAACCGTAATTTCTGATCCGCTACGTGCCAGGAACGGCGCGGGATTTGCTCACGACAGGTTGTCTCTATGCACCGCAGGAATTTGCTCAAAGCGTCCATGGCCATTGCGGCTTACACCGGGTTGTCGGCCAGCGGCCTGCTCGCCGCCCAGGCCTGGGCCGGGAACCGTGCTGCCGATGGCAAGGCCGTGGCGTTCGACTTCGACACGCTCAAGGCCCAGGCCAAACAACTCGCCGGGACCGCTTACAAGGACACCAAACAGGTGCTGCCGCCCACGCTGGCGACCATGACCCCGCAGAATTTCAACGCCATCGGCTACGACGGCAACCATTCGCTGTGGAAAGAATTGAACGGCCAACTGGACGTGCAGTTCTTCCACGTCGGCATGGGCTTCAAGACGCCGGTGCGTATGCACAGCGTCGACCCCAAGACCCGCGAAGCCCGTGGGGTGCATTTCCGTCCTTCGCTGTTCAACTACGAAAAAACCACGGTCGACACCAAACAGCTGACCGGCGACCTGGGCTTTTCCGGCTTCAAGCTGTTCAAGGCGCCGGAACTGGACCGCCATGACGTACTGTCGTTTCTCGGCGCCAGCTACTTCCGCGCGGTGGACAATACCGGGCAATACGGCCTTTCTGCCCGTGGCCTGGCCATCGACACCTATGCGAAAAAACGCGAGGAGTTCCCCGACTTCACGCAGTTCTGGTTTGAAACCCCGGACAAGAACGCCACCCGCTTCGTGGTCTACGCCCTGCTCGACTCGCCAAGCGCCACCGGTGCGTACCGCTTCGATATCGACTGCCAGGCCAACCAGGTGGTGATGGCCATCGACGCGCATATCAATGCACGTACCACCATCGAACAACTGGGTATCGCGCCGATGACCAGTATGTTCAGTTGCGGCACCCACGAGCGCCGCATGTGCGACACCATCCACCCGCAGATCCACGACTCGGACCGCCTGGCCATGTGGCGCGGCAACGGCGAGTGGATCTGCCGCCCGCTGAACAATCCCGTCAAGCTGCAATTCAACGCATTTGCCGATAAAGACCCGAAAGGCTTCGGCCTGGTGCAGACCGACCACGAATTCGCCAGCTATCAGGACACCGTGGACTGGTACAGCAAGCGCCCGAGCCTATGGGTCGAACCGACCACCGCCTGGGGCGAAGGCTCGATCGACCTGCTGGAAATCCCGACCACCGGCGAGACGCTCGATAACATCGTAGCCTTCTGGACGCCGAAAACACCCGTGGCCGCTGGCGACTCGCTCAACTACGGCTATAAGCTGTACTGGAGTGCCCTGCCGCCGGTAAGCACGCCGTTGGCGCAAGTCGATGCAACCCGTTCGGGCATAGGTGGCTTCACCGAAGGCTGGGCACCGGGGGAGCACTACCCGGAAGTCTGGGCGCGCCGCTTTGCCGTGGACTTCAAGGGCGGCGGCCTGGACCGCCTGCCGCCGGGCACCGGCATCGAGCCGGTGGTGACCTGTTCCCATGGCCAGGTGAAGGACTTCAGCGTGCTGGTACTGGATAACATCAAGGGCTACCGCATCCTGTTCGACTGGTACCCGACCAGCGACAGCGTGGAGCCGGTGGAACTGCGCCTGTTCATTCGCACCCAGGACCGCACCTTGAGCGAAACCTGGCTGTACCAGTACTTCCCGCCGGCACCGGACCAGCGCAAGTACACTTGATCCCCACGTAGGAGCTGGCTTGACGACATCGCAGGCAAGCCAGCTCCTACAAGTTCAGAACCGCGACACACTCTTCATCGCCCCAATCAAATAACGCATCGCCACCTGATCGTTCTCGGTCAGCGCGCGGTACTGCGCCAGCAGCTCCACCTCATCCGAGCTCAACCTTCGGCCACGCAAAGACACCCTGCGGGTCAGAAAAGACGCTACCGCACCCGCTACACCATAGGACTTGGCCATGGACTGCTTCTCCTGATATCCATCAAATACTCCTGGTGCCCATTACCCTCCTCCCCTTAAGCGCAACGTCTGCGTGGGAAAACCGACTGACTTCCTGGGCCAGAAATCAGGCTTACCCTAAGCGTAGAAACGATCTCGCCAAGCGTGCGATTTTTTTAGAGTAATCACTTAAATAATTACATCGGTAACAAATACCTACAGCGCGATCCCACGCGATGAACGCAAAAAAACCCACCGGATCAGGGTGGGTTTCGGCGGAGCGTGTCAGGGCTCAATCTCTCAAATCTGACTCATGGATGGGCTGGTCACGATGGGTTGCGCGCTGGTACTGCGCCGGCCAGATTGCCTTGCGCCCACCCAGGTCATCATCGGCGTGCAACGGCCAGTACGGGTCGCGCAACAGCTCACGGGCAAGGAAGATGATATCCGCCTGGCAGGTGCGCAGGATGTGCTCGGCCTGGGCCGGCTCGGTGATCATGCCTACGGTGCCGGTGGCGATGCCCGACTCCTTGCGCACGCGCTCGGCGAAGCGGGTCTGGTAGCCGGGGCCGGTGGGTATCTCGGCATTGGCGGCGGTGCCACCAGACGAAACGTCGATCAGGTCCACGCCCAGGTCTTTCAGGCGACGCGCCAGTTCCACGGTTTCATCCGGGTTCCAGCCGTCTTCCACCCAGTCGGTGGCCGATACCCGCACAAACAGCGGCAGTTCCTGGGGCCAGACCTCACGCACTGCCTGGGTCACCTCAAGCACCAGGCGGATGCGGTTTTCGAACGAACCACCGTACTGGTCCTGACGTTGGTTGCTGATCGGTGACAGGAATTGATGCAGCAGATAGCCATGGGCCGCGTGGATTTCCACCACTTCAAAACCGGCGGTCAGCGCACGCTTGGCCGCGGCGACAAAATCGGCGATCACTTGCTGGATCTGCCCTTCGTCCAACTGCCTGGGTTGGGTGTGCTGGGGGTCGAAGGCGATCGGTGACGGCCCCACCGGCAGCCAGCCGCCGTCCTCCGGCTTGACGCTGCCATGCTTGCCGATCCACGGCCGGTGGGTGCTGGCCTTGCGCCCGGCGTGAGCCAGTTGAATGCCGGCCACTGCGCCCTGGGCCGCAATGAAACGCGTGATGCGTTGCAGCGGTTCGATCTGGGCATCGTTCCACAGGCCAAGGTCCTGGGCGGTGATGCGGCCATCGGCGGTCACGGCGGTGGCTTCGGTGAAAATCAGCCCCGCGCCGCCGACGGCACGGCTGCCAAGGTGAACCAGGTGCCAGTCATTGGCCAGGCCGTCATCGCTTGAGTATTGGCACATCGGTGAGACCGCGATGCGGTTGAGCAGGGTCAATTGACGGAGCGTGTAGGGTTCGAGCAGCTGACTCATGGCGCACCTCTTCTGGTCTGGGCTTTTTGGGCACTTTTGTAGGAGCGAGCTTGCTCGCGAAGGTCTCAATGTCACCGCGTTCATCCAGGATTTACGCGTTATCGTTGAAGTTTTCGCGAGCAAGCTTGCTCCTACACAACGGTGCCTAGAGCCTAGTCGACAACGCTGGATTGCACAGGGTTCAGAAGGAAAAGCGGGAGCCGATTGCCGGCTCCCGTGTGGCTGCCGCTACATTTCGACCTGGGTGCCCAGCTCGATCACGCGGTTGACCGGCAGTTTGAAGAAGCGCAGGTTGCCGTTGGCGTTCTTCAACATAAAGGCGAACAACGCTTCGCGCCAACGGGCCATGCCCTTGATGCGCGAGGCGATCACGGTTTCGCGGCTGAGGAAGTAGGTGGTGCGCATCGGGCTGAAGTCCAGGTCATCGAGGTGACACAGTTTCAGCGCTTCAGGCACGTCCGGCTCATCGGTAAAACCAAAGTGCAGGATCACGCGGAAGAAGCCTTCGCCGTAGGAGTCCACCTCGAAGCGCCGTGCGGCCGGCACCCGGGGAATATCCTCGTAGACCACCGTCAACAGCACCACCTGCTCATGCAACACCTGGTTATGCAGCAGATTGTGCAACAGCGCGTGGGGCACGGCGTCCGGGCGCGCGGTGAGGAACACGGCGGTACCCTGCACGCGATGGGGCGGCTGCACGCGGATACTGCCGATAAAGATCGGCAGCGGCAGGCCGCCTTCGTCGAGGCGCTCCACCAGCAGTTGTTTGCCGCGCTTCCAGGTGGTCATCAGCACGAACAGCACAATCCCCGCCAGCACCGGGAAGGCGCCGCCCTGGATGATCTTCGGCACGTTGGCGGCAAAATACAGGCCGTCGACCAACAGGCAGCACACCAGGACCGGCACGGCCAGGATCGGTGGCCATTTCCACAGCAGCAGCATCACCGCCGACACCAGGATGGTGGTCATCAGCATGGTGCCGGTCACCGCCACGCCGTAGGCCGATGCCAGCGCGTTGGAGGATTCGAAGCCGAGCACCAGCAGAATCACGCCGACCATCAACGACCAGTTCACCGCGCCGATGTAGATCTGGCCCTGTTCGGCGCTGGAGGTGTGTTGGATATGCATACGCGGGATGTAACCCAGCTGGATCGCCTGGCGCGTCAACGAGAACGCACCGGAAATCACCGCCTGGGACGCGATCACCGTGGCCAGGGTGGACAACACTACCAACGGGATCAGCGCCCAGCTCGGGGCCAGCAGGTAGAACGGGTTGCGCGCGGCTTCCGGATCACCCAGCAGCATGGCGCCCTGACCGAAATAATTGAGCACCAGCGCCGGCAGCACCAGCATGAACCACGCCCGGGCAATAGGTTTGCGCCCGAAGTGGCCCATGTCGGCATACAGCGCTTCGGCGCCGGTCAGTGCCAGCACCACCGCGCCGAGGATGGCTACGCCAATGCCGGGGTGAGCCTCGAAGAAGCGTATGGCCCACATCGGGTTCATGGCACTGAGTACTTCAGGGTGCAGGGTGATGCCATACACTCCCAATCCGCCGAGCACCAGAAACCAGGTCACCATCACCGGCCCGAACAGCTTGCCGATATGATCGGTGCCGTGCTTCTGGATCAGGAACAGCGCCACCAGCACCACCAGGGCGATGGGCACGACCCATTTCTCCAGGCCATCGAACGCCAGTTCCAGGCCCTCCACCGCGGACAATACGGAAATCGCCGGGGTGATCATGCTGTCGCCATAGAACAGCGCCGCGCCACACAGGCCGCACACCACGAGGAAACTGCGCAGCTTCTTGCGCTCCCCCGCCGCCCGCCGTGCCAGAGCCGTAAGGGCCATGATGCCGCCCTCGCCCTGGTTATCGGCACGCAGCACGAACAGCATGTACTTGATCGAGACCACCCAGATCAACGACCAGAAGATCAGCGCCAGGATCCCCAGCACGCCATCATGGTTGACCTGAACCCCATAACCGCCGTTGAACACCTCTTTGAGGGTGTACAGCGGGCTGGTCCCGATATCGCCGTAAACCACCCCGACCGCTGCCACCAGCATGCCAATCGGCTTGGCGTTTGACTGCTCGGCACCTGCTGCCTGACTACTCGCGTGACCCATCAACCACTCCTGCCCTTTGACCTGCGGTCTTTTATTAACAACGCGTCTAAGCTGACCCTAGCATGCGCCGTTTTACTTCTCGTAACAGACGTTTTGTTGACCTTAGGGTTTTACCTACGCACAACGGCGCGAAGCATAGCGCAGCACTCGTCGCATTTCGCTGTTCAAGTGATTTGGGCGTGGTTTTGTGCAACCGGTCATAGGTAACAGGGCATTTTGGATAAATGTAGTAAAGGTTAAAAAACAATCCGTGGCGAGCGGGCTTGCCCCGCGTTGGGTTGCGAAGCAGCCCAAAAAAACTGGGAGCGCTACGCACTCCAACGCGGGGCAAGCCCGCTCACCACAGCAAGCCCGCGCGCCACAGGGTATTTATCGCCTGTTCTACCTAAAGACCTTGGAAGGGTTGGGACTAAGAATGTGATAACGGCGGCTTGAATAGCGCAAAGAAGCACTCGTCGCATTTCCCTGCATAAAGCTGGTCAAGTGCGCTGCCCGTCGCTAGAATTGCGCACTTTTTGATCAGAGGCGCACCAAGCGCCCGTCCGCAGCCCTGTCGTGCCCGACGGGCGGCGTCATTCAATACCGAGGTTAGACATGTCCACCACCATCGCAAAAGCCAACCCCAAGGTTGGCTTTGTTTCCCTGGGTTGCCCGAAGGCTCTGGTCGACTCCGAGCGCATCCTCACGCAACTGCGTATGGAAGGCTATGACGTTGTGTCCACCTACCAGGACGCTGACGTGGTGGTGGTCAACACCTGCGGCTTCATCGACTCGGCCAAGGCGGAGTCCCTGGAAGTGATCGGCGAAGCCATCAAGGAAAACGGCAAGGTCATCGTGACCGGCTGCATGGGCGTGGAAGAAGGCAATATCCGCAACGTGCACCCGAGCGTGCTGGCCGTGACCGGCCCGCAGCAGTACGAACAGGTGGTCAACGCCGTGCACGAGGTGGTGCCACCGCGCCAGGACCACAACCCGCTGATCGACCTGGTGCCGCCGCAAGGCATCAAGCTGACCCCGCGCCACTACGCGTACCTGAAGATTTCCGAAGGCTGCAACCACAGCTGCAGCTTCTGCATCATCCCGTCGATGCGCGGCAAGTTGGTCAGCCGTCCGGTCGGTGACGTACTCGACGAAGCCCAACGCCTGGTCAAGTCCGGCGTCAAAGAGCTGCTGGTGATCTCCCAGGACACCAGCGCCTACGGCGTCGACGTGAAATACCGCACCGGTTTCTGGAACGGCGCACCGGTGAAGACCCGCATGACCGAACTCTGCGAAGCCTTGAGCAGCCTGGGTGTGTGGGTGCGCCTGCACTACGTTTACCCGTACCCGCACGTGGACGAACTGATCCCGCTGATGGCCGCCGGCAAGATCCTGCCGTACCTGGACATCCCGTTCCAGCACGCCAGCCCGAAAGTGCTCAAGGCCATGAAACGCCCGGCTTTCGAAGACAAGACCCTGGCGCGCATCAAGAACTGGCGCGAGATCTGCCCGGAGCTGATCATCCGCTCGACCTTCATCGTCGGCTTCCCCGGCGAAACCGAAGAAGACTTCCAGTACCTGCTGGACTGGCTGACCGAAGCCCAACTGGACCGCGTCGGCTGCTTCCAGTATTCGCCGGTGGAAGGCGCCCCCGCCAACCTGCTGGACCTGGCCGTAGTGCCGGACGACGTCAAGCAGGACCGTTGGGAGCGTTTCATGGCGCACCAGCAGGCCATCAGCTCGGCGCGCCTGCAACTGCGTATCGGCAAGGAGATCGAAGTGCTGATCGACGAAGTCGACGAGCAAGGCGCAGTCGGCCGTTGCTTCTTCGATGCGCCGGAGATCGACGGCAACGTGTTTATCGACGATGCCAGCGGTTTGAAACCAGGCGACAAGGTCTGGTGCACCGTGACCGATGCCGATGAATACGACCTATGGGCTGAAAAGCGCGACTGATCGGTGTAAAAAAATCAAAAAGCCCTGCTTCTGGACAAGATGCGGGGCTTTTTTAGGTCTATCGTTTTGCCCATCAGCGCCGATCATCGGCAAGAGGCAGCGGGCATGCGTCAGCATTCGGTTATCCACACACCTAAAACCAGCGACTACACCGAATTGGCGCGGATTTGGGAAGCTTCGGTGCGTGCCACCCATGACTTTCTGCCAGACACTTACATCGAGTTGTTGAAAAACCTGGTGCTGTCCCGCTACCTGGATGCCGTGATGCTGATCTGCACCAAGGACTCCCGCCAACGCATCACCGGGTTTGCAGGGGTAGCGGCCGGCAAGGTCGAGATGCTGTTTATCGACCCGCAGCACCGGGGTGGTGGCCTGGGCCGGCAATTGCTGCGGTATGCAATCGAGCACTTGAACGCCGAAGCGCTGGACGTCAACGAACAAAATCACCAGGCGCTGGGCTTCTACTTCAAACAAGGTTTCGAGGTGATCGGACGCACGGAGCATGATGGGCTCGGCCAGCCTTATCCGTTACTGCATATGCGTTTGCGCCAGATACAACAACATACCCGCCAAGGCTAAATGAAATGGAGCCGGGATTAACCGCGCCCACACAGGTACAATAGCCGCCCCCTTTTGTTACGGCCCTTGTCATGACTGACCCCATACGCCTCTCCAAACGCCTTATCGAACTGGTCGGTTGCTCCCGTCGGGAGGCTGAACTGTTCATCGAAGGCGGCTGGGTCTCGGTGGACGGTGAAGTGATCGACGAACCGCAGTTCAAGGTCACCACCCAGAAGGTCGAGCTGGACCCGGATGCCAAGGCCACCGCGCCCGAGCCGGTGACCATCCTGCTGCACGCCCCCGCCGGCGTAGACGCGGAAACAGCCATGGCGTCGATCAGCGCCGAAACACTCTCCGAAGAACACCGCTTCGGCAAGCGCCCGCTCAAGGGACACTTCCTGCGCCTGACCGCCAGCGCCGACCTGCAAGCCAAGGCCAGCGGCCTGCTGGTGTTCACCCAGGACTGGAAGATCCTGCGCAAGTTGACTGCCGATGCGGCCAAGATCGAGCAGGAATACGTGGTGGAGGTCGAAGGCGACATGGTTGCCCACGGCCTCAACCGCCTGAACCACGGCCTGACCTACAAAGGCAAGGAGCTGCCGGCCGTCAAAGCCAGTTGGCAGAACGAAAACCGCCTGCGTTTCGCGATGAAAAACCCGCAGCCGGGCGTGATCGCACTGTTCTGCGAAGCGGTTGGCCTGAAAGTCATCGCCATTCGCCGTATCCGCATCGGTGGCGTGTCCATCGGCAAAGTGCCGGTCGGCCAGTGGCGTTACCTGTCCGGCAAAGAGAAGTTCTAAGCCGCCGCCCTTTTTCCGACACCGCCTGACTGGCGGTGTCCTCAGTTGAATACCAGGATTGCCCACCATGATTCACAACGACGTACTGCGCAGCGTGCGCTACATGCTCGACATCAGCGACAACAAGATGGTCGAGATCATCAAGCTCGGCGGCATGGACGTGACCAAGGACGACCTGCTCACCTACCTCAAGAAAGACGAGGAAGAAGGCTTCGTGTTCTGCCCGGATGAAGTCATGGCCCACTTCCTCGATGGCCTGGTGATCTTCAAGCGCGGCAAGGACGAAAGCCGTCCACCGCAACCGATCGAGACGCCGGTGACCAACAACATCATCCTCAAGAAACTGCGTGTGGCCTTTGAGCTGAAGGAAGACGACATGCATGCCATCCTCAAGGCCGCCGAGTTCCCGGTGTCCAAGCCGGAACTGAGCGCGCTGTTCCGCAAGTTCGGCCACACCAACTACCGTCCGTGCGGCGACCAGTTGCTGCGTAATTTCCTCAAGGGGCTGACCCTGCGGGTTCGTGCGTAAGCCATGAGTTACCACGTCTCGCCCGTCGGCTTCGTGCGCTCCTGTTTCAAGGAGAAGTTCGCCATCCCGCGCCAACCGCAGTTGGCGCCCGCCGCGCGCGGCGTGCTGGAGTTGGTGGCGCCGTTCGACGGGGGGGAAGCGGTACAGGGCCTGGAGCAGGTCAGTCATGTGTGGCTGCTGTTTCTGTTCCACCAGGCCCTGGAAGACAAGCCGCGCCTGAAAGTGCGCCCGCCGCGCCTGGGCGGCAACACATCCATGGGCGTGTTTGCCACCCGTGCGACCCATCGCCCCAACGGCATCGGCCAGTCGGTGGTCAAGCTGGACAAGGTGGAACCGGGGCGCCTGTGGATTTCCGGGATCGACTTGCTGGATGGCACGCCGATCCTGGATATCAAGCCGTATGTGCCGTATGCCGACATTGTCGACACGGCCACCAACAGCATCGCCAGCGCAGCGCCGCAACTGATCCCCGTGCAGTGGCTGAAGACTGCGCTGCAACAGGCACAAGAGCATGCTCAGCGCCTTGGCGAGCCTCTGGTTGAACTGATTGATCAGTGCCTGGCGCAGGATCCACGGCCGGCGTATCAGGTGCCGGGGCCGGAACGCGAATACGGGGCGCAGTTCTGGGATGTGGATGTGCGTTGGCACTATCCCGAGTCAGGGGTGATTTGTGTGTTGGAAGTGCTACCGGCTGGATAAACCGAAAACCCAATGTGGGAGGGGGCTTGCCCCCGATAACAGTGTGTCAGCTACAGATGTATCAACTGACACGCACTCATCGGGGGCAAGCCCCCTCCCACATTTGGATCTTCTGTGTGGCCCAGTCAGCATATGGCCCGGCTATCTTACTTCTCGACGAACGCGCGCTCGATCAGGTAATCACCCGGCTCACGCATGCGTGGCGAAACCTTCAGGCCGAAGCTGTTCAGCACTTCGCTGGTTTCATCCAACATGCTTGGGCTGCCGCACAGCATGGCGCGGTCGTCCTCGGGGTTGATCGGTGGCAGGCCGATGTCGCTGAACAGCTTGCCGCTGCGCATCAGGTCGGTCAGGCGGCCTTCGTTTTCGAACGGCTCGCGGGTCACGGTCGGATAGTAGATCAGCTTGTCACGCAGAGCCTCGCCGAAGAATTCGTTCTGCGGCAGGTGCTCGGTGATGAATTCGCGGTAGGCGACCTCGTTGACGTAACGCACGCCGTGGCACAGGATCACCTTTTCGAAACGCTCGTAGGTTTCCGGGTCCTGGATCACACTCATGAACGGAGCAAGGCCCGTACCGGTGCTGAGCAGGTAAAGGTGTTTGCCCGGCTTCAAATCGTCAAGCACCAGGGTGCCTGTCGGCTTTTTGCTGATGATGATCTCGTCGCCTTCCTTCAAATGCTGCAATTGGGAAGTCAGCGGGCCATCCGGCACCTTGATGCTGAAGAACTCCAGATGCTCTTCCCAGTTCGGGCTGGCAATGGAGTAAGCGCGCATGAGCGGGCGGCCGTTGGGCTGTTGCAGGCCGATCATCACGAACTGACCGTTCTCGAAGCGCAGGCCCGGATCGCGGGTGCACTTGAAGCTGAACAGAGTGTCGTTCCAGTGATGAACACTGAGGACACGCTCGTGGTTCATGTTGCTCATGTACGGGGGACTCCTGGGAATGGGTCTGCGCCAAATGTAGTTGCGCAATTGCACAGCATTCTAATGGCGGAGACAATATCTGTTAACTGAATTATTAAGATAAGGGTTATCGGTTATATCGATATGCGATTTACTCTCCGTCAACTGCAAGTCTTCGTCGCCGTCGCCCAGCAGGAAAGCGTCTCCCGCGCTGCTGGCCTTCTGGCCTTATCTCAATCCGCCGCCAGCACCTCCATCACCGAGCTGGAGCGTCAATCCAGCTGCCAGTTATTCGACCGTGCGGGCAAACGCCTGAGCCTCAACGCGCTCGGCCACCAGCTATTACCCCAGGCGGTAGCGCTGCTGGACCAGGCCAAGGAGATCGAAGACCTGCTCAACGGCAAATCCGGCTTCGGCTCCCTGGCGGTCGGCGCCACTCTCACCATCGGCAACTACCTGGCCACTCTGCTGATCGGCAGCTTCATGCAGCAGCACCCCGAGAGCCAGGTGAAACTGCATGTGCAGAACACTGCCCATATCGTGCACCAGGTGGCGCACTACGAAATTGACCTGGGTCTAATCGAAGGCGACTGCAGCCACCCGGATATCGAGGTGCAAACCTGGGTGGAAGACGAACTGGTGGTGTTTTGCGCACCGCAGCATCACCTGGCCAAGCGTGGCGTGGCGAGCATGGATGAGTTGACCCACGAGGCCTGGATCCTGCGAGAGCAAGGCTCGGGCACACGCTTGACCTTCGACCAAGCCATGCGCCATCACCGTAGCGCGCTGAATATCCGCCTCGAGCTGGAACACACTGAGGCGATCAAGCGCGCGGTGGAATCGGGACTGGGGATTGGCTGCATTTCGCGCCTGGCGCTGCGCGACGCGTTCCGCCGCGGCAGCCTGGTGCCGGTGGAAACCCCGGACCTGGACCTGGCTCGGCAGTTCTACTTCATCTGGCATAAACAGAAGTACCAGACCTCGGCGATGCGCGAGTTCCTCGAACTGTGCCGCGCCTTCACCGCCGGGGTTCAGCGCAGCGACGAGATCGTACTGCCGAACATTGCCTGAGGCTTAGATCAGGATCACGGCCCACACCAGGGTGATCATGGTCAGCGCCACGAATTGTGCGGCGCTGCCCATGTCCTTGGCGTTTTTCGACAGCGGGTGGCGGTCCAGGGAGATGCGGTCGATCGCCGCCTCCACTGCCGAGTTAAGCAACTCGACGATCAGCGCCAGCAGGCATACAGCGATCAACAGGGCTCGTTCGACCCGGCTGACATTCAGGAAGAAGCTTACCGGGATCAGGATCACGTTGAGCAACACCAACTGACGGAACGCCGCCTCGCCGGTGAACGCCGCGCGCAGGCCATCTAGGGAATATCCCCCAGCATTGAAGATACGTTTGATACCGGTTTGACCCTTGAAAGGCGACATAGATATAGGCAACTGAACCAAAGGAGTGGGGAAACTAGATCACGCAAAGTCAAAAAAGCGTGAATCGGTAACAGCTTAGTGCTGCGAAATTGACTCAAGTTGTTGCAAGAGCAGCGCCGCCTGGGTGCGTGTGCGTACGCCCAGCTTGCGGAAGATCGCCGTCACATGGGCCTTGATCGTCGCTTCCGACACACTCAATTCGTAGGCAATCTGCTTGTTCAACAGGCCTTCGCAGACCATGGTGAGCACCCGGAACTGCTGGGGCGTCAAGCTGGCAAGGCCATCACGAGCGGCCTTGGCTTCGTCAGACACGTTGATTTCTTCAAATGCCTGCGGCGGCCAGGACACATCACCATCGAGCACGGTGCGCACGGCTTTCTGGATATCTTCCATCGCGCTGGACTTGGGAATGAAACCGCTGGCGCCGAACTCCTTGGAGCGCACGACCACGTCGGCCTCTTCCTGGGCCGAGACCATCACCACAGGGATCTGCGGGTATTGGCCGCGCAACAGCACCAACCCGGAAAAACCGTAGGCGCCCGGCATGTTCAGGTCGAGCAGCACCAGGTCCCAGTCGGACTTTTCGGTGAGGCGGGCTTCCAACTCGGCAATGCTGGCCACTTCGACCAGGCGCACGTCCGGGCCAAGGCCCAGGGTCACGGCCTGGTGCAGCGCACTGCGAAACAGCGGGTGGTCATCGGCTATCAGGATTTCGTATGTGGCCATTGATTAAATGATCCTGTTTTTAGGGGTGCCCTGATCGGCGCCCAGCATGCCCAGCGTAGTCTGGAGGGTCAAGCGCTACGCCCGTGGGCATTTTAGCGGGTTGCAGGTGCGTGGTGCCATCATGCAAACGTCGTCTGGTTATGCCGTCGGAATATAGGGCGCAAGGCGCGTATGCACAGTGTCCGTCGGATCCAGCGGCATCTGGAACTTGGCGGCCAGGTAATGGGTGCTGAATACATCCAGGTAAGCGTCCAGGACTTCGCTGGCGACTGCATCATCGGCCAGTTCCAGGCACAGAGCAGCGACTTCGGCGGTGCAGAAGTGGTCGTCGCGCTTGGAACGGCGCAGTTTGTAGCGCGACAGCTGTTCCGGCGCCAGGCTGAGCACCGGCAAATGTTCCAGGTAGGGGCTTTTGCGGAACATCTTGCGCGCTTCACTCCAAGTGCCATCCAGCAGGATGAACAGCGGGCGCTTGCCCTCCTCCACCTTCACTTCACTCACAACGCGCTCGGGCACGACGAATTCGCCGGGGAACACAATGTAGGGCTGCCACTGCGGATCGGCCAGCAAGGTGAGGAGTTCAGGGTCGACCTCAGTGCGCGACCAGGCGAATGCAGTGGTGTCCTTGATGACGTCGGCGATCAACCAACCGGTGTTGCTGGGCTTCATCGGCTCAACGTCGTGCATCAGCAGGCACATGGCGGAGCGCGCTTCGACCTGGGGTCGCCAGGCGCATAGGCAGTATTCGGGGATGACCCGGCAGCCGGGGCAACGCTCGGCACGCGAGCCACGATTGAGGAACGGCCGCACGGCACGTGCCAGGCGCTGGGTGCGCAGGCGGGAAACGGCGTGGCTCATCGGCTGTGCCGTTGGGACGGGTAAATCGACACGGTGAAAACTCGTGGAAGGCGAAAGTGGCTGCAGTTTACCAGCGATACGCCTGGCTGTAGTGGCAACGGCTCACCTATAATTGCGCGCCACTGAACGCACAGCGCAGTGGCTGGTCTATGCACCAGTAACCGAATCAGGAGAGTTTCATGCTGCGTTCCATGCTGCGTTTTGTCGCCCCATCCGTCGCCCTCGCGCTGGTATTGCCCGTGTGCGCCCAGGCGGCCTCGCTGCTGGAGGCCCAAATGAACCGCAAGCTGCAAAGCGTCGCGGCCGAAAGCAACAAGGACCTGCCCCGGGAAATCGACGAAAAGACCCTGGAAGTGGCCTACACCGTGGAAGGCATGCAACTGATCGATCACCTGAGTGTCCTGCCTGACCGCGCCGAACAGATGCGCGCCAACCCCAAGGCAGTGTATTTCCAGCTGGGCCAGAGCGTGTGTCTGAACAAGGGCTACCGCGAACTGATGGCCAAGGGCGCAGTGATGCGCTACGAAATCACCGAGAACAAGACCAACCGTCCTGTGGCCTCGGTGAAGTTCATCGAAGCGGATTGCCCGGCACCGGCGGCGGCAAAAAAGAAAAAGTAACAACGTGACCTTCGCGCGCTGCCGCCCGGTGGCGCGCACTCCCCCGCTTCAACATCCTGCCAACAGCTAAACTCCCTGACGAGTGACCAATAAGCGGTTGCCAGCCAAGGGTTTTGCGGCCCATGATCAAGTCATCCCGACCATTCACTCACAGCACTTTTCATGCTGTTCTGTAACATTTTCAGGGCAAAAGAAGGTTGCCCCCTGCGGCAAGCAACGACACATGCAGTGTCGTCGCCTCCGGCGAACGGCTCGTCGGCCACCCGGGCCCTGCAATAAGGAGAAGTTGAATGCCTTACGAACCGAATGACCGCCTGCTTCGGCACTTTGAAGAAAACGGTGCTGACCTTACGCAGCAGGTCGACGCCCAACTCCAGCTGATCGCTCCCAACAGCCCGAATATTCCCCTGTATCGCGACATGATCCTCACCGTGCTGCGCATGGCCCAGGACGACCGCAATCGCTGGAACGCCAAGATCACCCTGCAAGCCATCCGTGAACTGGACAATGCCTTCCGCGTGCTCGAACAGTTCAAGGGCCGCCGCAAAGTAACGGTATTCGGCTCAGCGCGCACTCCGGTGGAAAGCCCGCTGTACGCCCTGGCCCGCGAAGTCGGCGCAGCGCTGGCACGTTCTGACCTGATGGTGATCACCGGCGGCGGCGGCGGCATCATGGCGGCCGCCCACGAAGGCGCGGGCCTGGAACACAGCCTGGGGTTCAATATCACCCTGCCGTTTGAACAGCACGCCAACCCGACTATCGATGGCACCGATAACCTGCTGTCCTTCCACTTTTTCTTTACCCGCAAGCTGTTCTTCGTCAAGGAGGCAGATGCGCTGGTGCTGTGCCCAGGCGGTTTCGGCACCCTGGATGAAGCGCTGGAAGTGCTGACCCTGATCCAGACCGGCAAGAGCCCACTGGTGCCAGTGGTGTTACTGGACGCACCAGGCGGCGGGTTCTGGCAAGGCGCCCTGGATTTTATCCGCAACCAGCTTGAAGCCAATCGCTACATCCTGCCTACCGATCTCAAGCTGATACGCCTGGTGTACAGCGCCGAAGAGGCAGTGGAAGAGATCAACCAGTTTTATGCCAACTTCCACTCCACCCGTTGGTTGAAGCGTGAGTTTGTAGTGCGCATGCATCACCCGCTCAGCGATGGGGCATTGGCCCACTTGCAGAGCGAATTTGCCAGCCTGCGTTTGAGTGGGGAGTTCCAGCAACTGGCTTACACCGGCGAAGAGCACGATGAACCGCGTTTCAGTCATTTGACGCGGCTGGTGTTCAACTTCAATGGCCGCGATCAGGGCCGGCTGCGGGAGTTGGTGGATTACATCAACTTGCCGGAGAACTGGGCGCAGGCTCAGGGGAAGGTGCAGCAGCGGGTAGCGCCGGAGCCGGCGTGATTTTTTGAAGGCAAAAAAAAGACCCACTATTTTCATAGTGGGTCTTTTGGGTGGTGTTTCAGGTAGTGCTTCAGATGGAGCGGAGGGGAGGCATTTGGGGCTGCTTCGCAGCCCAACGCGGGGCAAGCCCGCTCACCACAACAAGCCTGCTCACCACAGCAACATGTTTAGTCGTCCATATCCCGACCGCTCAACAAGCGACTGATCATCTCCATCGAAAACCCGCGATAACTCAGGAAACGACCTTGCTTCGCACGCTCCCTGGCATCAATCGGAAGATGGCCAGAGAACTTGCGTCGCCAGGTGTCTTCCAACTGCGCCTGCCAACTGATGCCACACTCACGTAGGGCAAGGTCGATATCAGCTCGCTGCAGGCCACGCTGGCTCAGCTCTTCGCGAATACGCGCCGGGCCGTAGCCTGATCGGGCTCGATAGGAGACAAAACTTTCAAGGTAACGGGATTCGGAAAGCAGCCCCTCTTCCGTCAAGCGATCGAGGGCGGTTTCGATCATCTCGGGCTCCGCGCCGCGCTGACGCAGTTTACGCGTCAGCTCGACTCGACCATGCTCGCGGCGAGCGAGCAGGTCCATTGCGGTGCGCCGAACGGCGACGAGTGTATCCAGTACAACAGTCATCGTTTGCTTCAGATGTCAGTGTCAGCTTCTTCCACTTCTTCAACCGGCTCGCGGTTGGCGGCAGCTTTCACGTCTGGCGCTGCGGTCAGCAGCTTGTCGCGGATCTGCTTCTCCAACGTGGCGGCGATGTCCGGGTTATCCGCCAGGAACTTGGCCGAGTTGGCCTTGCCTTGGCCGATCTTGCTGCCGTTGTAGGCATACCATGCACCGGATTTCTCGACGAAACCGTGCAGTACGCCCAAGTCGATCATCTCGCCGTTCAGGTAGATACCCTTGCCGTAGAGAATCTGGAACTCGGCCTGACGGAAAGGCGGGGCCACTTTGTTCTTCACGACTTTGACGCGGGTTTCGCTACCAACAACCTCATCACCTTCTTTCACCGCGCCGGTACGGCGGATATCCAGACGGACCGAAGCGTAGAACTTCAGCGCGTTACCACCGGTGGTGGTTTCCGGGCTGCCGAACATCACGCCGATCTTCATACGGATCTGGTTGATGAAGATCACCAGGCAGTTGGCGTTCTTGATGTTACCGGTGATTTTACGCAGCGCCTGGGACATCAGACGAGCTTGCAGGCCCACGTGCATGTCACCCATCTCGCCTTCGATTTCAGCCTTGGGTACCAGGGCTGCGACGGAGTCGACCACGATCACGTCGATGGCGTTGGAGCGCACCAGCATGTCGGTGATTTCCAGGGCCTGCTCACCGGTGTCCGGCTGGGAGACCAGCAGGTCGTCGACGTTGACGCCCAGCTTGCCGGCGTATTCAGGGTCCAGGGCGTGCTCGGCATCGACGAACGCGCAGGTGGCGCCCATTTTCTGTGCCTGGGCAATCACCGACAGGGTCAGGGTGGTTTTACCGGAAGATTCAGGACCGTAGATTTCAACGATACGGCCTTTTGGCAGGCCGCCAATGCCGAGTGCGATGTCCAGACCCAGAGAGCCAGTGGAAATAGCCGGGATCGCCTGACGGTCGTGATCGCCCATACGCATTACGGCACCCTTGCCGAATTGACGTTCGATCTGACCCAGGGCCGCAGCCAAGGCTTTCTTCTTGTTGTCGTCCATTAAAGTCCTCACGTAATCAATAAGGCCTGGTCGGCCAACACCTGTATAAGTAGACAGTATTGTTCCACAAAGATCGGAGATCGCCTACCCCTGATTTTCTATTTCTGCTGCAGCTCGTCGCAACAAGCCCTCTAGCGCGGCCTTTACCGTTTGTCGGCGGACCTCGTCGCGGTTGCCAGTGAAGTGCTCAAGCTCGGCCGTGACCTCTTCCCCCACGCCAAACGCCAGCCATACCGTGCCGACCGGTTTATCCGGCGAACCGCCGTCTGGCCCCGCTACACCGCTAACCGCAACAGCAAACCGCGCCAGGCTTTTTTCCTGGGCCCCACGGACCATTGCCTCGACTACTTCCTGGCTGACCGCCCCGACTTTTGCAAACAAGGCTTCAGGCACGTTCAATTGCCGGGTCTTCTGCCGATTGGAATAGGTGACATACCCCGCCTCGAACCAGGCCGAGCTCCCCGGAATCCGTGTGATGGCCTCCGCGATACCGCCACCGGTGCACGACTCGGCCGTGGTGACGTGGGCATTGAGCACCTGCAGGCGGCGACCCAGTTCGGCAGCCAGTTGAGTGATTTCCTTCACGGTCGTCTCCAGTCGTGGGCGGGGGTTCGCCTACCCTACAGGAGCCAATCGCGCGCGCAAGTGACGGACTGTCTCAAGACGCTAACGGGCGACGGCGCGTACATACGCCTGGCAGGCGCGCAAGGCAATCAGGGCGCTGTCACCGTCGTCGGTGATGCGGATAATTCGCTGAGCATGCGCTGGGTCAAGTCGGGCTCGCGGGGCTGCATGAACCACGCTGCCGGCGGCGGTGGCGGCTGGCATTGGACAGCCACTGGAAGCGTCGAGAAGGACTGACAGCCGCACATCAGCAGTGGCAATGCGGTCACGCAAAGCTGCTTGAGTACGCTGGGCATCGCTCAACTCCCGGGCATGTTGTTGGTCGCTGGCGCTGAGCTGTTGCTCAAGGGCCAGCCGCTTGTCTTGTTCGGCCTGCTGTTGCTGCTGGGCTGCCCGGGTCTGTGTCGCCGACAGACGTTCAATCTGCGCCCCGTATCGCCACGCCTGCACCTGCCAGACAACAGTCACCAGCACGCATACGCAAAGCACACCTAGGAAACGCATAGCACCGCCTTCGCCCGCGCCCACAGTTGCAAACGGTCCTCCAGGCCATTGAGCCCGCCGTTGATACGCCGGGTGATGGTGGTGAACTGATCCTTGTCGGCGAGTTCATTCAAGCCATTGCTTTGCCAGAACCAGGCGGCGGATTCACAGGCCCATTGTGGTTGCTCCAGCAGCTCGGATTGTTGCAGCAGGCGATCGTCGCCGAACAGGGCCTGGCTGCAGGCCAGGTAGTTGCGGCGACCGGTGATCTGGATCAGACCCCGGCCCCGGTACTTCTGGCCGTCGCCGTCCGCTTCGGGGGTGTTGCCCAGGCGCGCGGCCAACGTACCGGTGTCGTACTTGCTCAAATAAGCATCACTGCCCAATTCGCGCACGTAGCGCAGTTGGCCGGACTCGTGGCCAACTTGGGCGAGGAAGGCGGCAATGCGTTGTGGCGTGTTGATTTGACGGTGGAGCATGGCGCAGTTCAGCGCAGAAATGAAAACTCCCGCCTTGATGCGGGAGCTCGGTAGGATTTTCACGAGTTGTTGCTCAGACAGGACCATGTTGCCTCCACATCAGAAACCTCAAACGAAGCATGAAGGGTGTCAATGCCGTGGTTTATTCCGCGGGGGACAAACCGCTCGCGCTGATCGTGCAGCGATAGCTGTCTTTGCGCTTGCCACTGGCGGTCACGGTATTTATCGACCAACGCCCCTGCATGAAGCCTGGCCATGACTCATCCAGCAGCAACAAGCCTTCAGCAGCGAATGCGGGGTTTCCAGGGCAAATCACCTCGATCTTCAGCCCTTCACGTCTCACACGGCGCATCTCACCTTCAGCAGCGGAACGGGCTTCGGCTTCGTTCTGGTAACGCTGCGTGACCTCTTTAAAGGGCTCGATACCCACCTGCACCACGTTTTTCTTACCGGCCGCCGCATCCCACCAGGAAGCTTGTGCGCCGTCATATTTGGCGCGACTGCCCTCGGACATCTTGGCGCTGATAAACGCGTGCTCACCCGGGCGATTGTCACGCGTCAGCGACAGCCGCACATCCGGCAGGGTCTTGCCCGACAACGACGTGAGCTGGCCTTTTCGGCCCAGCACATAAAACTCGTCGACCGGCTTGGCCACGGCATCGAAACGTCTGGCCAAACGTGTCAGCAACGCCATGTCGCTTTCGTTGGTCTGGTCAATGTGCGGAATCTGCTTGCCTTCAAGCTCAGGCGCCACCCGTGGTGAATAACCGTAGCGCGCCGTCAATTGACGGAACAACGCGCCCAGGGTGATTGGCCCGTGACTGGCGGTGCGACGTTGCTTGAACCCATCCACGTCAAACGGTGCCGCCGTGGCCTCCAATGCCAGGCGCATCGGAAACAGTGACGGTGTGCGCTTGGTGATCTTGAACGTACCCTTGTCCACCAGGCCGGTTTCCAGATACCCCACGCGCAGACCAATTTTCCCGCCCAGGTCGGGCAAGCCCTCAAGGCCCTCGATATCGAGGGTCAACTTGAGATGGTCTGAGACAAGACCGGCCGTATCGCTATGTTCCCACTCCAACAGGCGTTCGTTGAGCAGCGCGGCATTGGCCCCGTAGATTTCCACCACTGGCGTATATCCAAGTGTCATGGTCGCTCCTTAATCCCAGGCCGAAACGGGCTGCTTCGCAATGGGCTGCCTGTCCAGCTCCGGCACAATCACACTGACACCAGCCGGCAGGACTGCGCCCTGCTCGGCCAACCCAGGGTTCAACCGCCACAGCAGTTCCTCGGCGGCATCGTCACAGCGGCCAAGCTCGCGGTACAGCAACAGGTTCACCGAATCACCGGCAATACTTCGCACCCTACGCATTGACGAACTCCTCCAATACCAGCGACCAATTGATAACCATGGCGGTGCCATCGTCGATCACGTTGGATTGTTTTTCGCTCACCGATTTGATCGTCCACAGCCCCCAGCTGAGGCCTACGCCATCGACCAGCGGCAACGGCGCACGCAGGGCTTGCAACGCACGCAGTTCATCCAGGCGCGCCATGCCGGTTGCCCGTGCAGCCTTACCGCCGAAGGTCAGCGTTTCAAGCCCTTGGCCGACCTGGCTGGACTTGGGTTTGCCGGCAATAATCGGCAGGCCGACCCATCCGCCGGTGCTGGCGCGGTCCAGGGTGTCGTAGGCGAATCCACGAGACAGCCCGAAAATAAACGTGCCCAATGCCATCTGTTGCCGCATCACACCCCTCCAATATCGGTCAGTGCCGAATCACGTCGCGACCCCAGCAGGTCGCTCATCGACAGCGGCGAAAATTGCGCTTCGATCTGTTGCACCACCAACTCCGCCAGCTGTTGATAGCTGGCCTGCTCCGTTGCATTGATGGTGATCTGCGGGGCGAACGTGACTTGACGGTTGTCGGCCTGGGCATTGTCCAGGTGCTTGCTGACGTCGGCGGGCGCGGGCAGGCGGTCGTTTGAACCGAACAGCTTGTCACCGAGCCAACTACCGGCCTCACTGCCAAGCAAACCACCTATCGCACCGCCGACCGCTGTACCGACACCGGGGAAAATCATCGTGCCGATGGCCGCACCGGCAGAGGCCCCGGCCCAGGCGCCACCGGCGGCACTGAGCCCGGAGCCGACGGCTTTGGCATCGCCGTTGCGCACCCCCTCGACCACATCCATGGCGGTGTCGACATACCGCATCGGGCCGAGGCGACGGGCGCCGACCGACTCCAGCCGGGTCATGGTGCCGGCCAACCGCGAAGTCGGGGCATGAGGCAAATTGGGCGACGGCGCAGCGTGCAACGCAGGCGGTATGGGCTGAAACGGTGCGCGTGGGTTACCCGGAAAGTCACCGGGCCTGCCGACTGCGCCACGCTCCAACGCCTCGGTCAACCCGAGATGTTTGCCTGTTCCGCCGGTAAGTCCTGGATGACTCCCGAAGGCAGCCCCCCCAGGAAAAGCACCCTGCAGCGAGCCTCCTGCCTGAAACCCGAGCCGCGAGCCGGGCAACATCGCCCTACCCAACCGATCGGATGCATCACGCAACCAATTACCGAGCCTGCCGCTTTTTTTACCCGAGCCCTTGCCCTGGGCTTTACCGGAAGTGCTTTGTCCACGCTCACGCTCGTAGCCCGGCGGCAGAATAATGCTGGGACGCGGGGAGCCGCTCTGCGACTCGCCAGGGCAGCAGCAACCTTTACCCTTGTCCGTTCCTTTATCGTAACCGCCGTCCTTGAACAACTTGCCAACCCCGGGCAACTTGCCCAGCGTCATATCCACCAAATTGCCCGTCACCCGCTCTTTAATCGTCTCGCCCACGCCCGAAAAGAATTCGGAAACCACCGGTGAAACGACCGACGACATCACCGTTTCAGCGGTCTTGAGCGATTCAGCGGCGACCGGTGAATCGCTGGCCCAATTGTTGACGGTGTCCAACACGCCGGTTTTGGCCCGCAGCCATGTGGCTTCTCCCAGGACCGGTACAGGTTCAAGCGTCTTGGTCAACCGCTCCGTGCTTTTGCTCGACTCTTCGCGCAAGCCCGTTATTGATTTTTCCGGGGGAAGTTTCGATCCAAACGCAAAGCTGGCATTCGCCTGCTGAAAAGCCGCGACCGGGTCGAGGCGCTCCATGTTGCGCACCGTCAAGGCTTCGCGGGTCAGGCGCCGATCATCCACCTTGCTCGACTTGAACTCCATGGCGCTGCTCGGCTCAGTCCGCCTGTCAGTTCTGGACGGGTTAACGTCTACGGCTTCAAGCCGCGATACAGAGGCGCGCAGTCCATCCACGCTGCTGCGCAGTAACCCCAGGGACAATGACAGACCACCGAGCTGCACGCTTGCGTTAGTCAGCGCCACGCTCATCGGGTGTATCGGTGTCGCCTCACCAAGGTGTTCAGGTGCCAAGGCGCCTGAGTTGACAATGGCGGCGTCCTTGCCGACGACCGCTTGGCCATCCTTGGCCGTGGCATACGCCAGCGAATACTTGTCTTGCATCCCGCTTACTCCTGTTTGACGCCAAGGCGAGTGATCGCGATGTCGTAGCGGCGCAATGCTTTTCCGGCGTCCCAGTTGAGGATCTCGATCTCATTGACTGAGTAAATCAGCGGCACCACATCGAGGATCACTTCGATGTCGCGCTCCGAAAGAAGTCCGCCGGTTGATTTAAAAAATCGTCGATACGCTCCTGCAGCTCGGTCCAGTCAGGCACGGTCAGGCCGGCCAGGTCAGGAATCATCAGGCCGGCGCAGTGAGCGGTGATGAACTCGGCGCGTTCTTTGTTGGTGGCGAGTTTTTTCATCACTTTGGTAGCGCGTAGCGCGGGCATTTCCAGGGGCAGCTCGGTCAGGGTTCGGCCGGCTGCATCGAGAGGCAGCAACAGTTGGACGGGCTGGTCGTAGGTTGATTCCGCCTGTTCACCGAGGAAGAACGACGCAGGAAGAGTCGACATCTCGTGTACGTACTGGGAAATGCTCACGTAGTCCGGGCGCTTGAGTTGGTCGAGTTCTTTTTCCGACAGGCCGGTGGCGAGTTTCGCCAGTTCAAAGAACTGGTCGTCCTCGTCATCACCGGCCCGGGCCAGCGCGTCTTTTTGCGCGGCGTAGTACAGCGGTTTGAGTTGCACCTGCTCGATCATCGCGCCGGTGTCGGCGGTGATCGGGGACAGCAGGACATGCAGCGGTGGCATCCAGGCCATGGGACAGCTCCTTGGTGAAGTATGGGGGCGAGCACGCCCGCCCCCGGGGCATTACGGCATCAGCACGGCGCGGCGCGCATCGCCGAGGATGTCGACGCCGTTGAGCACGAACTTCTGGGTACGTACGTCGATGTCGATGACCGGAATACCGTTTTCCAGGCGGTTGTAAGTGCGGCAGGACAGCTCCAGGGTGGTGAGTGCCTTATCACCCATTTTCAGCTTCGCTTCCTCCAGGGATTTGAGCTTGCCGCCGACCGTGTGGTAGGTGAAATAGGTCTTGCCGTCCTGATCCTGGCCGGCTTCGCGCACGTTCAGCAGGATGTCGTCACCCAGGCGCACACCCAGGGCCAGCATGATTTCCGGGCCGGCGCCTTGCAGGATCAACTTGGCATTGAGCACCTTGCCGCTCTTGGCCATTTCCTCGGCGATAAAGCGCCCGCCGGACATGGGTTCCATGTCGAACTCGATCTTCGGCGGAGTGAATTCCTCTACCGTCGCGGACAACGGCAGGCCTTGAAGGGTGGCCGCGATGGCCTGTCTGACTCGGTTGGTAAACATTAGAGAACGTCCTCCAGGAACTGCTCGATGATTTCATCGCGGGCATTGAGTTGATAAATCATGTGTTCATTCGGCGCGTAGCGACCGTAGTCGATGACGATGAACCAGGTGCCGTTCTTGTACTTCTCGACACTGTTGAGTTCCGGGTGCAGGTACACGCTGCCGCCGGGGATGGTTTCGTCGGCGACCAGGGTTTGCAGCCAGTCGTTGATGCGCTTGACCTCCTGGTCCATGAAGGACTTGGTGAGGTTCTTGGCCATGGCTTTCTGGCCGGCCTTGACCAGTTTTCGGCTGATCGCATCTTCCAGGCCGACGTAGCTGATGAACTTGCCGGTGATGGAGCGGTTACCCAGCAGCGAGAAGCCGCCCAGGATGGTGCGGGCGTAGTAGCTCACGCCGTAGCGGTTGAGCAGGTCACCTTCGGTGGAGGTATCGAGGATGTTGTACTCGACCACGCGGGAAACGTCCTCGGCGAACGTCACCTGGTTACCCGGGCTTTCCCACTGCTTGACCTTGGCCAGTGCAGCGATGGCCAGGGACGATGGCGCGAGGAATACGTTTTTCTTCGCCGCCTTGGAGTACACCGATGGCATGTTGTGCACCAGCAGGCAACGGTCGAAACCCAGGTCAGCCCCACCCAGTTCGCCGCTGTAGGTCACCTGGTCGGCGACGCTGGCGTCCTTGCCATCCAGCACCACACGGGCCTTGATGCGCTTGCCGAACTCGGCGAACTCGCCGGCCACGGCCTTGGTGCCGGTGAAGCCTGGGGCGCCGATGATGGTGAGGTCTTCCGGCACGCTGGCCAGTGCGGCCAGACCGAGCTTGCGACCGGTGATCGGCTCATCACCGCCGATCACATTGTTGATCGTGTCAGCCGGGGTGGCGCCCTCCTCCACGATCACCACATAGACCGGCACCTTCACCACTTTGAGGATCTGGTACACGGCGTGGAACAGCGTGCCCGACTCAGTACCGGTAGGGTCCAGCAGCGCCTGGGTGGTGAAGCTGTTGATGCGAAACGGCGCGTTCTTCGGGATCGATGCATGCGCCTTCGGCGCCGTGCCGACCAGGCCGATCACGTTATCGCCCAGGCCACCCATGGCCTCGGGGGATTCGGTGGCATTTACGGTGATGCCGTTGTGCTCGAAGTTCAGAACCTCAGCCATGGTTAGTCAGCCTTCTTGGGGGTGGAGTTGAGGACGCTGGTCAGTTCCAGGCGGCCGGCGGTGCGCAGGGCGGATGCTTCGACGTCCAGCAGCTCCAGTTCCTCGCCGACGGCGGACCAATGGCCGTTGCCGGTGGGGAATGGGATTAGGACGGTGTAGGTTTGGCGGTTTGCCATAGGTGAATCTCCGGGCATAAAAAAACCGCAAGCGCGGTTTTAGTGGGTTATTAGAGAGTGAGAAACAGAAAAGAAAACGCCCCTTCGGTGAGGGCCGTTATTAGAGTTGTTCAGCCAGCCAGGTAGGCGGTTCAGGCCTATACCCGATTTGAGGGAAATGCCCCGACTCAGGCCAATCACGCAGGTCTTGTCGGTAGCCCTGAAGTAGCGTGTACTGTTCGGCAGTCAGGGTTGTTGGGCGCTCGACCTCCAACTCGTCACGGTGCCGCGCGATCAACGGGTCGGTAAGCTGCAATGCCCGGGCGCGCGCAGTACGCTCTCGGCTTTCAAGTTCTTCAGCAGTAGCCTCGGGTGAAGGAGCAATGCTTGGACGACCTTTTTTTCCGGGCACAAGAATCGAACCACCCATTGCCAGCAAGCGAAATATTTCGGCATGCTCAGCTTGAGAGATTTCAACAAGCTCAGCCTCGGGAGGAAGCAAACACTGCGGGTTAGGGACAACAATCAAAGGTGCCGAGGCACCGCTGTCCGGCACATCAATCATCGGGGCTAAAGCATCCACGTCCAGTCCCAAGGTAGTTTCAGGTTGCGATTCGCCACCCCACGCGAGGGTAGGGACTTCATTACTTGGGCGAATCCAATCAGGATCGGGAATCTTCACGATCGGTCGGCGCCATTCAGGATCGGGCACTTCGATAGTGCGAGGACCATGAAAAACCTCATTGAAAAACGTATTTTCTTTTGAACTATAGAATATTTTCATTTTTAGGCACCCCTCACCTCTATAACTATCACCATTCCTGTTTGAATTGCACCTCCCCACTCTTCCAAGCGCAATGTACAGCCAGTTACAGTCGCACCAGAATATGAAACCTGCGTTGCACATTGGGTTTGACCATTTGGCATTTTCAAACTGAATTTAGCGTTTATAACTTGATTAGGAAATTGAAAAGGCCACGTGATGTTAAGCACTAATGACGCGGGATAATCCCCCTGTGCATATTCAAACCACTGCTTTATTTCGCCAGTATCTGCATTTTTACTCCATCCATTGGTGGAAAGCAGTGCAGTATCTTTAGGCCGGTTACCCGCGTGCCAAATAGTATGCGCCACTTGCCCCATTGACCATCCACCAACTTTCAATTGATTGTCAGTGTCGAGACCAAAATTGACACCGAAACTACCCGGACGGTGAAACTGCATCAGAGCCGCAGAGGGGGTACCATTCGCGGGCCCGCTATTGACCTCAAGCCCTCCTGACGAGCCGCCCATGGTAGCCATTGCGCCGACCTGAAAGCTCGAAAACTGGGGGGCCGAACCAGCAGGAACTGCGGTTCCGAGCTTGATGTATTCGGCAGGACGAAAGTTGTTTTCGTTCCAAAGAAGTCCAAGGTCAAGATTGTCGACAGTTGCCTTAAGCCCTTGCGGGGACCAACCAATACTGATTTTATTGGTAGATTGCCCTACCCCTCCGCCCTGCTGTATGGGCTGAAAACCAAGCGTAGGCTGGAGCATGCACAATTTACCATCTGACTTCCTTTTGAAATACGGCTGCTTCTCGTCATTAGACGCAAGCCCCGCAGTAGAAACCCAGTCACCCTCTATTTTAGACGCCGGATTGAAGTTAGTCGTATTCCATACAGCGCTACCGAACACATAGGCTTCTTTACTTGGAATATTTAGAAGAAACGGTGTCGAGTCAACCCCGTCACTTCTCGCAAAAAATCGAAGATTTTTGTTATACAAATCAAAATAGGCTTCCGTGCTTGGCGTCTTAAATCCAAACTCTGGGGAGTCCTCTGTTCCGTTTGTCAGCGTCAAGCCCCCCGACAACGTGGCTCCACTCTTAGAGACTACCCCGCCCATCGCTTCGGCAAGCAAAGTCTTCGTTACGCCATCAGTGATACCGCTTTCTGCAAGCGTCGTCGGGTTTGTCGCCGCAATAACGCGGCCGTTCCTATCCACAGTCAAGCTACGATAAGTGCCAGCGCCCACTCCAGTTCTGCCAGTCACCGCCTCAAAGGCCAGTGCAGTAGTACCCAACACGACCGGCGCCTTGGTGATTAGTTGCCAGGTAGTGCCAGCGTTCTGCGCCCCCTCCTCGACAAAAAAACTCAGCCCTGGCGTCACTTTCTGTCTGCTATCGGCATCAGTAGCGCGCATCCACGGGCCATTAGCAACGACCCAAATCCCGTTATCCTGTGTCGCAGCTTGACGAACGACCCCAACCCGATCGCCCGCCACGGCAGCCACACCGTCAACTTGCTGCGCACCGCTCAGTACCATATTCGCAGTTGTGGCCAGCCGAACCGACTGCTTGCTATCCAGCTTGGTCAATTCATCAGCCACATAACCCAATACCCATGCCCGCGTCGCTTTGACTACCGTGTCATCGATTAGCAGCTTCACCTCCGAAGCATTGCTCGTTTCGAAAATCGAACGGATGTAGAACTCTTTTCCGGAGCCCGACGTAGCCAACACGGGTTTAAACGACTCGGGGTATTTGACAATCGCATAGAGAATGCCCGTATCAGTCCAAATCCCCGCCTCACGTACGTACCAACCACCCACTTCTGGCGGGATGGTTACCTCGGCCAGCAACCAACTCGGATTTTTTGCATCCTGGAACAACGCATTCAAAGGCCCACGCCACACTTCGCGCTTGAGCGCAGTAGCCGTCGCCGCGGGGTTGTAAACGGCGCCGTTCCCATCACCGACCGAGATTTGCGACAGCTTGATTGGCAGTCCTGCAGCCTTGCAGGCGGTTTCATAAGCGATCCCTGCATTGGTGAGCAGGGTGTAGTAGTCAGCCATTTAGAACTCCTGTGGATAAAGGGTGGTGATTTCGACGGTGTAGAGGCCTGGGACCATAAAGGCACTCCCAGACGCCTCGACCCCAGCCACCACTATCGGATAAATCGTCGTCAACTCTCCGCACACCGTGGTGGCGCCGATGCTATGGCTACCAAGTGCGCTCAAGCCCACAGAGACAGACAGAATGTCGCGCTCGCTTTTGGCATCGGATAAACGACGGTCGAGACGTGCGTCGATTTCTTCGCTGTAGGGCAGTTCGATGTAGGCCCGGACGGAAAAGCTGTAAGGCTCGCCGGGCGGCGTCTGTTCGTACCAGGCACGAACCTCAGGAACCAACTGCAAGCCCTTGGCCGCGTTCTCCAGGCCTTGGCGGGTGCCAGCCCGGCGTGCGATGGGCCAGGCAAGTTTTACCGTCAGACGTTTTTCGGCTTCAGGGGCGTTGGTGTTCCATTCGTTGACCGCGCGATCAGCCGCCAGGTAGGGCAAAAACGCTACGGGAGTTCGGGCCGGGTCCATCAATTCAGGAAACGGCGGCACAACCCGATCGAGCAACGTGCCAAACCCCAAGTCCAACGCCTTTTCCAGCGGTGAACTGTTGGCCGGTAACAGGCTCGCTTTAGGCGCACTCATAACGTACGCACCTCCACCTCGACGCCCGTGCAATACGGAGCCTGGAACGCTGTACTGATAATCGGCTCCAGCGGTTCGAGGATCTGCAGTTGCACCGCGCCAGCGCTGTGGATGGCGTAGTCGATCCAGCTTGGGTCGACGCGGCCTTCCAGGCGATGACAGGAATCGGCGTAGGTTTGCAGCAGTTTTTGTGCAGCGACCTGGGTCAATCCCGAATCCGGGCCGGCGTTGATCTTGGCGATCACGCGGATTTTGTAGCGCTGGATCTGTGCTCCCTGGACGGTAACCAGATCGGTTTCCGGTCTTACATCGGGCCGTGCGAAATGTCGCCGTACGCCGTCCAGCAAATCAGCGGACGCCGTGCCATCACCTTCCCTGGAAAGCACGGTGACCATCACCTCGCCGGGGGCGGTACGCCGACCGTTACCATCCTTGATCTGGGCCGCATAGCCGTCCGGGTCAAAGGTGTAGCTGACGGTCACTACGCCCGGCGTGGCGCTTTGCACCTTGACCGATGGCCGCTCGCCCAGGGTGAACACCTCGCGGCGATACTGCATGCGCGAGCCCGCCGCCGGGGCGTGAGGAGCCAGGTAGTAACGCAGCCGGGCGTCGTCGTCGCTTTCCAGAATCGGCGGCACCGGCGGGAACGCGGCCGGGTCGCCAGGGTCGAGGACCTGGCGTTCCAGGCCCATATCGGCCAGGCGTGCATCCAGGTTGCTGCCGGTGGCCCACCACGCCAGCATCTGCTTGATGCGCGCGTTGTACTTGCGCTCGTGGGTTTGCAGGCGCACGCAAAATGCTTCCAGGGCCAGGGTCAGCAGTTCGCTTTCATTGTCGAGGCTGACCTTGAGTTTGGCTGCGCTTTGCGGTGCGCGGGTGGCGACGTAATCAACGACGAAGGCCTTGAACTCGGCCAGCAATGGTTCGAACTCATCGACCGCGATGATGGCCGGTTCGGCCAGTTGGTTCTGGCCGGGTATCAACATGCTCATGTCACGACCTCGAAGGATTGCTGGCGGTTTTTCCAGGTGCCGGCAAAGCGCAGCAACAAACCTGCGCCCTGGCGGGTGGCGACGATGACCTGGGGCTGAAAGTCGGCGATACCGTTCTGGGCGTTGTAGAAGGCCTGGGCGGCGTGGCTTTGGGCGAGAATCAGCAGGTCGTCACCGAGGTTCTGCCCGAGCAGTTGCGGGATCAACGAGCCGTACAGCGGGCGTTTCTGGCGAGTACCCACGGGGGTGGTCAGCGCTCGGGTGGCGCGCTGCACGAATTGCAGCCAGTCGTCGACGGCTGCCCCGGTGTTCCTATCGATTCCGATCATGGCAAATCCTTATGCACTGCTGATCATACGGCCCTGGTGGTCCACCACTGGGCCGCTCAAATGCACGCCGGCGGCATCCAGCAACACGCCACTGGCACCGAGTTGCAGGGTGATACCCTGGGCGTTCAGGGTCAGGCTGGCTGCACCGACGTTGACGACGACCTGCTCGCGGGAGCCGCTGACTGTGGTGGGACCGTTGACCCAATTGAAGGTGTGGCTGGCGTCGTCGTAATCGCTTTGGGTGCCGTCCTGATGGCGACGCCGCGTCAACGAAGCGACGTCGGACACGGGCGGAAAGAGACTGCTGTTGAGGCCGAACAAGGCCACAGACTGCAAGCCTCCTTCCCCACCGCCATAGTTGAGCAACAAGCATTGTTCGCCCACTGACGGAATACGGGTCTCGGTTTGCGCCCCCGCACTCGGATTGAAAAACCGAATCGCCGGGCTGAGCAGATCACCGTGACTGACCTTGCAGGTATTGCTGGCAGGGTCGACCTCCTGGCACACGCCAATCCGGCAGAAGCTTTCTGCGCGTCGATACAGGTCTTCAAGCTGGGCTTCCATTTCGGCCAGGCGCTCGACGATCGGCCCCAGTTGCATGCGTAGCAATGCATCGAACATGGGCTACTCCTGCAACGGACGGTATTGGTCGGGATCGTCGATGTTCGTGACTTCCCAGGTGCAGGCAAACAGCGCCTTGCCCGTAGGATCTTCGAGCAGCGACGGGCCGAGATAGAGGTTTTGGGTGAAGGAAACAGTCCAGGTGTCGTAGTCCGTTTCCGCACTGCTGAGCACGGAAGGTGCCGCGACAATCGCAGTGGGCAGGTCGCATTGTTCGGGCGGCAGACCCCAGCGGTTATCCAGGGCCAAGTCCATCAATTGGCTGGCCAGGTCGCAGGCGTCAAACGGTGCCGAGCCGCTGGCAATCATGGCCCTGAGTGACACCGACAAGGCATGCGCCTTGCGCCCGGCGAGGGAGCGAACGCCCGGGCCATTGCGCTCCACGCTGATCAAGATGCCGGTTTTGTCGGCCGTGTCGGAAAAGTCATGGTGATTACCGACCCGTAGCTGTGGGAACGCGCGCTTCAGCGCGTCCCCAATCGCCACGGGCAGTTGCGAAGGTTTTTCGAGAGGTGTCATCTGCTTGCATCCTTGCAGCGGTTACTGCTGATCCGGGCGAGAGGTCGGGGCCTGATTGACCCCGATGCGCTTGGCCGCCCAGCGTTCATAAAGGCCGATGGCCACGTCCGCACCGGCCATGGCGGTGAGGCAGCCGATGGCGCCGGCGGTCCAGATCGACATGCCGGCGGCGTAGCACAGCATCAAGGCCGAGACCCCGCAGACCATGCACGCCCCGGACCGCAACGCCAGGCGCCGTACCAGCGACCAACCGCGGGCGCCCTCCTTGTCGGCGCGCCACATTTCTCCGGAGACCCCGCCGATCAGGGCCAGTACGATCACCAGCCAGATAGGCATTTCCGCTAACGCTTGCTGCTCGTTTGTCATGTCACGCCTCCTGGCTGAGCACTACCGGCGCGGGGCCGGCTCTTGGGTAAATCCATTTTGTAGGTAGGCATTCCAAAAAGCCCGGTTGCCCGGGCTTTTCAGTAATGCGGTCCATCTTCGATCTTTCGGCGCTACTGGCGCGGTACGGATCTTTCCTCGATGTTTTTCCGACCACGATCCCTGTCTGCCGGATAACTGCTTCTGGTGCTTTACGCTGCACACCCGGGTCAGTTGCCAACCCTCTGAACCGTTATGAGGCCGGTTCATCGCTGCCTGTTCTTGAAGCGGTAAAACTAAAGAGCGTCGGCATCCTTGCCGGTGTTGCCTGGCCTCCCTGCCATCGCTCAGATGGCGTCCTTGCCGGTGTTGCGTGCCTTCCTTGTCTTTCCTGGCAGCATCCTTGCCGCCTCCACCAAGCCTTGTTTGGCTGGCTTGAGATGAAGAATAAGTATGTATGCATATACAGTCAATGCATAGATGCATTTATTTTTACCGAAGAAATGCACATGTGCATTTTAAGCCTCGTGGGCCGAGGGTTTGGCGATTTTCTGCAGACGAAAAAAAGCCCGCTCGTTGGCGGGCTTCGTCTTACGCAAGAAGGTTAACGGGCGTACATACCCCACCAGAACACATGGCCGAGGATGCTGATCTGCTCATCCTGGATATCCTGGAAGCTGTAGTCCTCATCCGGGTGCTCGTCGCGATTGAAACTGCGCAGGCGAATCCCGGAAGGCAGGCGATAGAGCTGTTTCACGCGTAATTGGCCGTTGTGATTGATGGCATACAAGTCGCCATCGACGATATCACCAATGCCGCTTTTGCCTGCGTTCACCCCGACTGTTGCACCGTCGCGCAGCACCGGCAACATGCTGTTGCCACGCACCGTCACGCACTTGGCCTGGTCGAACTGCACACCGTTATGCCGCAGGCTGCGCTTGCCGAACCGCAGGCTGGCCTTCTCGCTTTCCTCGATGACGAATCTTCCTGATCCAGCAGCCAATTCAACCTCGCGCAGAAAAGGGATCGACACCTCATCATCATTAACGGGCGTGTCGTCGTCCCACAGGCTTATGTCCTTGAGTTCCGAATGCATCGGGTCACGCACGTCATCGCGCACAGCGCCCATCGCCGCGCGCCCGCGCAGGTAATCGGTGCTGACGCGGAAGTACTCGGCGATACGGGAAATGTGCTTGTCCGACGGATCAACGATCTTGCCGCTGAGGATCCGAGAGAGTGTGGATTGAGGCACGCCAGTACGCCGGTGAAGCTCCGTGGGGGAGATCCGGTCGCGGTCCAGCAGTTCTCTTAAGACGATAGAAACGTTGCGTTTTTGCATAACGGGGATAGTGACGGGAGTTTTTTGGCTTGGCAAATGCTAATTTGCATTTTTTGTGCATACTACCACGCACTATGACCACCAAAATCTCCGCCCACGCATCCCGCGCCGAGTACGCCCGGCGTATGAACCGCGTACTCAACTACATCGATGCCCACCTGGACACCCCATTGGATGGCGCCCAGTTGGCCGATATCGCCAACTTTTCGCGCTTCCATTTTCATCGGATTTTCGCGGCGTGGATGGGCGAGACATTGGGCATTTACGTCCGGAGGCGGCGACTGGAGAAGGCAGCGTTCCGCCTGTCCTGCGGCAGCCATGAAAGCGTGCTTGAAACGGCATTGGCCAGCGGTTTCAACTCAGGCGAAGCATTCGCACGGGCCTTCAAACTCCAGTTTGGCTGCACGCCATCCAAGTGGCGCGCCAACACACCGCAGCGGCTGGCAGCGCAGGCGGCTGCCATCGGGCTGCGGCCGGGTCCGCAGGAGAGCAATCCTGATCAGGTCTTCGGCAATGCCCATCAGGCACATGAGCGTACGTTCAACGACGCTGGGTTCTCTTCTCCTCCAGTGAAAGAGCCCACCATGGACGTACGCATTATTGACTTACCCAAGGTACGCGTTGCCTACCAACGCCTGATCGGCCCCTACGGCCCCGCAATCGGCCACTTCTGGCGCGGGACCATGGCGCCATGGATGCACTCCAACGGCCTCGGCGGTGAACGGTGTTACGGCATAGGCTATGACGATCCCTCCATCACGCCCCCAAACAAGTGCCGGTATGACGCCTGCGTTGAAGTGCCAGCCTGTTTTGTGACCAGCGCCCAGGCAGACATCCAGACCCTGCCGGGCGGCCGCTATGCCGTAGCGCGCTTCAAAGGGAAAACAGACAAAATAGCCGATGCCTGGATGTGGCTGACGCGTGAATGGATGCCCTCCAGCGGTCTGCAATGCGATGACCGGCCATGTTTCGAGATGTTTTTTACGGCGAACGCAACCGACTCTGGCACCGGTGAATTCACCTGCGACATTTGCATCCCCGTGCGGGCGCTGTAATACAAAGGCATGGCAGATACACGCGGCGCGCTGATTTGCAGTTAAGTAAATGCGCCGCACCCTTTTGCGTTTTACCTATCCGTTTGTGACCTGCGAAGCTCCGACCTTGCATGTTAACCTTGCGCCCACCGCAAAATCGCAGGGCGGAATGCCCCACATTTGCCCCACTCCTTTCAACGAATTTGCCTACGACCCAATGAGTAAAACCACTTCAGACCTGTCCTCCCATACCCCGATGATGCAGCAGTACTGGCGCCTCAAGAACCAGCACCCTGATCAGTTGATGTTCTACCGCATGGGCGACTTCTACGAGATCTTCTACGAAGACGCGAAGAAGGCCGCCAAGCTGCTGGACATCACCCTGACCGCGCGTGGGCAGTCGGCGGGGCAGTCGATTCCGATGTGTGGGATTCCTTACCATTCGTTGGAAGGTTACCTGGTCAAGCTGGTGAAACTGGGCGAGTCGGTAGTGATCTGTGAGCAGATCGGCGACCCGGCGACCAGCAAGGGGCCGGTTGAACGCCAGGTGGTGCGCATTATTACGCCGGGGACGGTGAGTGATGAGGCACTGCTGGATGAGCGTCGCGACAACCTCATTGCTGCGGTGTTGGGCGATGAGCGTCTGTTTGGCCTGTCGGTGCTGGATATCACCAGCGGCAACTTCAGTGTGCTGGAGATCAAGGGCTGGGAGAACCTGCTGGCGGAGCTGGAGCGCATCAATCCGGTAGAGCTGTTGATCCCGGATGATTGGCCGAAGGATCTGCCGGCAGAAAAACGTCGTGGGGCCAAGCGCCGTGCGCCGTGGGATTTCGAGCGTGATTCGGCGCTGAAAAGTCTGTGCCAGCAGTTCTCGGTGCAGGACCTCAAAGGCTTCGGGTGCGAAACCCTGACCCTGGCCATCGGCGCCGCCGGTTGCCTGCTGGGCTATGCCAAGGAAACCCAGCGCACCGCCCTGCCGCACTTGCGCAGCCTGCGTCATGAGCGTCTGGACGATACCGTGGTGCTCGATGGCGCCAGCCGTCGCAACCTGGAGCTGGATACCAACCTGGCCGGTGGTCGCGATAACACCCTGCAATCGGTGGTCGATCGTTGCCAGACGGCCATGGGCAGTCGCTTGCTGACCCGCTGGCTGAACCGTCCGCTGCGGGACCTGGTGGTGCTGCAAGCGCGCCAGACGTCCATTACCTGCCTGCTGGACGGCTATCGCTTTGAAAAGCTGCAGCCGCAGTTGAAGGAAATCGGCGATATCGAGCGCATCCTTGCGCGGATCGGCCTGCGTAACGCACGACCCCGCGACCTGGCGCGCCTGCGCGATGCCCTCGGTGCCCTGCCGCAACTGCAGGTGGCGATGACTGAGCTGGATACGCCGCACCTGCAACAGCTTGCAACTACAGCCGGGACTTACCCGGAGCTGGCGGCCTTGCTGGAAAAAGCCATCATCGACAACCCGCCGGCGATCATCCGTGACGGCGGCGTACTCAAGACCGGTTACGACAGCGAGCTGGACGAGCTGCAATCCCTGAGCGAAAACGCCGGACAGTTCCTGATCGACCTGGAAGCCCGTGAAAAAGCCCGCACCGGCCTGGCCAACCTGAAAGTTGGCTACAACCGTGTGCATGGCTACTTTATTGAATTGCCCAGCAAGCAGGCCGAATCGGCACCGATCGACTATCAGCGTCGCCAGACCCTCAAAGGTGCCGAACGGTTTATCACCCCGGAGCTGAAAGAATTCGAAGACAAGGCGCTCTCGGCCAAGAGCCGTGCCTTGGCTCGAGAGAAGATGCTCTACGAAAACCTGCTGGAAGACTTGATCAGCCAACTGGCACCGCTGCAGGACACCGCCGCCGCCCTGGCCGAACTGGACGTGTTGAGCAACCTGGCCGAACGGGCGCTGAACCTTGATCTGAACTGCCCGCGCTTTGTCAGCGAGCCATGCATGCGCATCGTGCAAGGTCGTCACCCGGTTGTAGAACAGGTGCTGACCACGCCGTTCGTCGCCAACGACCTGTCGCTGGACGACGATACCCGCATGTTGGTGATCACCGGTCCGAACATGGGCGGTAAATCCACCTACATGCGCCAGACCGCCTTGATCGTGCTGCTGGCGCATATCGGCAGCTTTGTGCCGGCGGCCAGTTGCGAACTGTCCCTGGTGGACCGCATTTTCACCCGGATCGGCTCCAGCGATGACCTGGCCGGTGGCCGTTCGACCTTTATGGTGGAAATGAGCGAGACCGCCAACATTCTGCACAACGCCACCGAGCGCAGCCTGGTGCTGATGGACGAAGTAGGTCGCGGCACCAGCACCTTCGACGGCTTGTCCCTGGCCTGGGCGGCTGCCGAACGCCTTGCTCATCTGCGCGCGTATACGCTGTTCGCCACGCACTACTTCGAGCTGACGGTGTTGCCGGAAAGCGAGCCGCTGGTAGCCAACGTGCATCTGAACGCCACTGAGCACAACGAGCGCATCGTGTTCCTGCACCACGTGCTGCCTGGGCCGGCCAGCCAGAGCTATGGCCTGGCCGTGGCGCAATTGGCCGGGGTACCGAACGATGTGATCACCCGCGCCCGCGAGCACCTCAGCCGCCTGGAAACCACGGCCCTGCCCCATGAGACTGTGGTTGCCAGCCCCGCCAAAACCACCAGCAAACCGGCCGCGCCGCATCAGAGCGACATGTTCGCCAGCCTGCCCCATCCGGTGCTGGATGAGTTGGCTAAGCTTGACTTGGACGGCTTGACGCCGAGAAAAGCGCTCGAAATGTTATATGCACTGCAGGTTCGGATATAACGCTGAGGCTTGCAAGCTGGTAGACTCTCGCGCGGTTTGGGATGCTGGAGGCTTTTAGCCGGGCCTGCAGACTATCGCTCCCGAACCTCGCGAGCCCTGCCACAAAGGGTTTCGCTGCCGCCGCCTGAGGAGAGAATTAGAAATGACCTTCGTCGTTACCGACAACTGCATCAAGTGCAAGTACACCGACTGCGTCGAAGTGTGTCCGGTGGACTGCTTCTACGAAGGCCCGAACTTCCTGGTTATCCACCCGGATGAGTGCATCGATTGCGCCCTGTGTGAACCTGAATGCCCGGCCGTCGCTATTTTCTCCGAGGATGAAGTCCCGGCGGAGATGCAGGAATTCATTCAGTTGAACGTCGAGCTGGCGGAAATCTGGCCGAATATCACTGAGCGCAAAGATCCGATGCCGGACGCAGCGGAGTGGGATGGCAAAAAAGGTAAGATTGCAGACCTCGAACGCTGATAGCGTCGCCCCATCCAAAAGGCCCCTTGCGGGCCTTTTTGCGTTTCTGGATGGTCGGTTTTACTTTCCTGCAGGCAAAAAAAGGGGCGGTATGACCCGCCCACATTTTTTCCCTAGTCCCTGTATTCCTTTTCATCATCCTGATGAATCGCATCCTGCGACGTTCCTTCAACCATCGTTCCTTGATGGCTGTGCCAATCCGTGGACACAGGGCTGATCTTAAAGAGTTCCAAAGGAAGTTCAACGGGATCCAACCCATGAACTGACATGCAATCGTCCTGAACCTTGAATAATTAATTGTTAAATTTCAATTGGTTAGAAAAAGCTCTCGAAGAAAACGGACGTCCATGGAAGAAAAAAAACCCAAACACTTACGAAAAAGTAAGCAAATGCTTACACGACCAGCTGAGTAATTGCGAAACAAACCCACCTTGCCCATCTTCCAGGCATGAAAAAGCCCCGACACCGTCGAGGCTTTTTCCCTTCAACCACCTCAGTCGTCGCTGACGGTGATGGTCGGCATGGCTGGCGTGGCAGCTTCCTGCAGGACTATCCGCGCACCGACATGACGCGCCAGCTCCTGATAGATCATGGCGATCTGGCTATCCGGTTCTGCCACAACGGTAGGCTTGCCACCATCCGCCTGCTCGCGGATGAGCATCGACAGCGGCAACGAGGCCAACAGTTCCACGCCGTACTGAGTGGCCAGCTTCTCGCCACCGCCTTCGCCGAACAGATGCTCGGCATGGCCACAGTTGGAACAGATGTGCACCGCCATGTTCTCCACCACACCCAGCACCGGGATGTTGACCTTGCGGAACATTTCCACACCTTTCTTGGCGTCGAGCAAGGCCAGGTCCTGAGGCGTAGTGACAATCACCGAGCCGGCCACCGGGACTTTTTGCGCCAGGGTCAGCTGGATGTCGCCGGTGCCTGGCGGCATATCGATCACCAGGTAGTCCAGGTCGCCCCAGGCGGTCTGGGTGACCAGTTGCAGCAAAGCGCCTGAGACCATCGGGCCGCGCCAGACCATCGGCGTGTTGTCATCGGTGAGGAAGGCCATGGACATCACTTCCACGCCCAGGGACTCGATCGGCACGAACCATTTCTGGTCCTTGACCTTCGGCCGCGTGCCTTCGGCGATACCGAACATCACGCCTTGGCTCGGGCCATAGATATCCGCATCGAGAATGCCCACGCGCGCACCTTCGCGAGCCAGGGCCAGGGCCAGGTTGGCTGCCGTGGTGGATTTACCCACGCCGCCCTTGCCGGACGCCACGGCCACTACGTTCTTGACGTTGGCCAGGCCAGGGATCTGCGCCTGGGCCTTGTGCGCGGCGATCACGCATCGGATGTCGACCTTGGCCGACCGCACGCCGTCGAGACCTTCGATGGCCATTTGCAGCATCTGCGCCCAACCGCTCTTGAACAGACCGGCTGCATAGCCCAGTTCCAATTGGACCGACACCTGGTCGCCCTGGACGTCGATGGTGCGTACACAGCCGGCACTGACCGGGTCCTGGTTCAAATAAGGGTCGGTGTACTGGCGAAGCACGGCTTCCACCGCTGCGCGATTGACGGCGCTCATGGGCTACTCCCGAAAAAGACTGACTGAAACAGGCGGCTATCCTAACCGTTCCAGCGGCGTTACGGCATGCTTTCGCAGGATGGGAAGATTCTGAAACAGCGCCACGGGGTGAAATATATTTCCCGGCGCTTTATAGTGGCCGACCTCCGTTTCATCAAGTAGCCGAGCCCCATGTCCGAGCCACGCAAGATCCTCGTCACCAGCGCCCTGCCCTATGCCAATGGTTCCATCCATCTTGGCCATATGCTTGAGTACATCCAGACCGATATGTGGGTGCGCTTCCAGAAGCATCGCGGCAACCAATGCATTTATGTCTGCGCGGACGACGCCCACGGTTCGGCCATCATGCTGCGCGCCGAAAAGGAAGGCATCACCCCGGAACAACTGATCGCCAATGTGCAGGCTGAACACAGCGCCGACTTTGCCGAGTTCCTGGTGGATTTCGACAACTTCCACTCGACCCACTCCGAAGAAAACCGTGAGCTGTCGAGCCAGATCTACCTGCGGCTCAAGGAAGCCGGGCACATCGACCAGCGTTCGGTGACCCAGTATTTCGACCCGGAAAAGAAAATGTTCCTGGCCGACCGCTTCATCAAGGGCACCTGCCCGAAATGCGGTACCGAAGACCAGTACGGCGACAACTGCGAAAAGTGCGGTGCAACCTATGCACCCACTGACCTGAAGGATCCAAAGTCAGCAATCTCCGGCGCCACGCCGGTGCTCAAGGATTCCCAGCACTTCTTCTTCAAGCTTCCGGATTTCCAGCAGATGCTGCAAACCTGGACCCGCAGCGGCACCCTGCAGGATGCCGTGGCCAACAAACTCTCCGAATGGCTCGACAGCGGCCTGCAGCAATGGGACATCTCCCGTGATGCGCCGTACTTCGGCTTCGAGATCCCGGGCGAGCCGGGCAAATACTTCTACGTGTGGCTGGATGCGCCGATCGGCTACATGGCCAGCTTCAAGAACCTCTGCGACCGCACGCCGGAGCTGGACTTCGACGCGTTCTGGAACAAGGACTCCACCGCCGAGCTGTACCACTTCATCGGCAAGGACATCGTCAACTTTCACGCCCTGTTCTGGCCGGCGATGCTCGAAGGTTCGGGCTACCGCAAGCCAACCGGTATTGCCGTGCACGGCTACCTGACGGTCAACGGCCAGAAAATGTCCAAGTCCCGTGGCACCTTTATCAAGGCGCGCACCTACCTGGACCACCTGTCACCTGAATACCTGCGCTACTACTACGCGTCCAAGCTGGGCCGTGGTGTCGATGACCTGGACCTGAACCTGGAAGACTTCGTACAGAAGGTCAACTCGGATCTGGTCGGCAAGGTCGTTAACATCGCCAGCCGTTGCGCCGGGTTTATCCACAAGGGCAACGCCGGCGTGCTGGTGGCCGAGAACGCCGCCCCGGAACTGACCGACGCGTTCCTGGCCGCCGCGCCAAGCATTGCCGATGCCTACGAAGCCCGTGACTTTGCCCGTGCCATGCGTGAGATCATGGGCCTGGCCGACCGCGCCAACGCCTGGATCGCCGACAAGGCTCCGTGGTCGCTGAACAAGCAGGAAGGCAAGCAGGCGGAAGTCCAGGCGATCTGCGCAACAGGCATCAACCTTTTCCGCCAGTTGGTGATCTTCCTCAAACCCGTGCTGCCACTGCTGGCCGCCGATGCCGAGGCGTTCCTCAACGTGGCGCCGCTGACCTGGAACGATCACGCCAGCCTGCTCGGCAATCATCAGCTGAACGAGTTCAAGCCGCTGATGACCCGTATCGACCCGGTGAAAGTCCAGGCCATGACCGACGCTTCGAAAGAAGACCTGGTCGCCAGCCAGACCGACACTGGCGAATCGACGCCGGCGGGTAATGGCGAACTGGCCAAGGATCCGATTTCCCCCGAAATCGAGTTTGACGCCTTTGCTGCGGTGGACCTGCGTGTCGCGCTGATCGTCAGGGCCGAATCCGTGGAGGGTGCCGACAAGTTGCTGCGCCTCACCCTGGACCTCGGCGGTGAGCAACGCAACGTGTTCTCCGGGATAAAGAGCGCTTACCCGGACCCGTCCAAGCTCGATGGCCGCCTGACCATGATGATCGCCAACCTCAAGCCTCGGAAAATGAAGTTCGGTGTTTCCGAAGGCATGGTGATGGCGGCCGGCCCTGGTGGCGAAGAGATTTACCTCCTGAGCCCTGACAGTGGTGCCAAGCCAGGCCAACGTATCAAATAAGCTACCTTGTAATGAGCGGGCTTGCTGAGGTGAAGGAACTGGTTGTGGTGAGCGGGCTTGCCCGCTCACCACAAGAAAGCCCCACCTTCCATTAAACCCAGTTTGCTTAACCGGCACGCCCATGATCACAGCATGAACCTCATTCAACGCATCGACGCACTGCTGCCGCAGACCCAATGCGGCAAATGCGGGCACCCAGGATGCAAACCTTACGCCGAGGGCATTGCGCGGGGTGAGGCGATCAACAAGTGCCCGCCCGGCGGACAAGAAACCATTGCCGGTCTTGCACTGTTGCTGCACGTACCGGTGCTGGATCTGGACACCAGTCGCGGGGAAGCGCCTGCCCAGGTTGCCTATATCCGCGAGGCCGAGTGCATCGGCTGCACCAAGTGCATCCAGGCCTGCCCAGTAGACGCAATCGTCGGCGCCGCCAAGCTGATGCACACCGTCCTCATGGATGAGTGCACCGGCTGCGACCTGTGCGTTGCGCCCTGCCCTGTCGACTGCATTGAGATGCGCCCAGCGACCGGCGTGCTGCCAATGGTGGGTGGACTGGCGATCAACGATCATCAACATCATGAACGCGGCCTGAAACGCGACAGGGCGCGACGACGCTTTGAGCAACGCAATGCACGCCTGCAACGGGAAGAAGCCAATAGACTCGCCGAACGCCAGGCTCGGGCCAAGCGTTCCACGTCGGTTTTGCACGTGCAGGCCGATGTTGCCCAGGATGCAGCGACCAAGAAAGCCAAGATCGCTGTCGCGATGAGCCGCGCCCAACTGCATAAGTCCTTGAAGGCGTTTGGTCACCCCCCCACCTTTGAACAGCAGTCGCAGTTGATCATCCTGCAGCAGCAGTTCGAAGCAGCGGAACAAGCGTTGGCGGCCTTGGAGGTGGATCAGCTACCGAAAGCAACGACGGCATCCAGCAACACTGCTGATCTGAAACGCGCCAAAATCCAGTTGGCGATGCGTCGAGCGGAACTGAAGAAAGCCCAGGACCTGAACGTCGCACCGCAGCATCTGGACGATGCGCAACATAAGCTGGACGAAGCGCAGCGCCAACTGGATGCCCTCAGCGAAGCCTGATCCGCAAACCTGCCATGTGTGTTGATACAATCCCGCCGACCGTCTGCAAGGAACCCACCGCCCAATGAACGCCGCAAAACGCCTGGAAATCTTCCGCAGGCTTCACGAAGACAATCCGGAACCCAAGACCGAACTGGCCTACTCTTCGCCATTCGAGTTGCTGATTGCGGTGATCCTGTCGGCCCAATCCACCGACGTTGGCGTCAACAAGGCCACGGCCAAGCTGTATCCCGTGGCGAACACACCGGAAGCGATCTATGCCCTGGGTGTGGAAGGGTTGTCCGAGTACATCAAGACAATCGGCCTCTACAACAGCAAGGCCAAGAATGTTATCGAGACTTGCCGCCTGCTGGTGGAACTGCATGGTAGTGAAGTGCCACAAACCCGTGAAGCTTTGGAAGCCCTGCCAGGGGTGGGTCGTAAAACTGCCAATGTGGTGCTCAACACCGCGTTCCGGCAACTGACGATGGCGGTGGACACCCATATCTTCCGGGTCAGCAACAGAACCGGCATTGCCCGTGGGAAGAACGTGGTTGAGGTCGAAAAGCAGTTGATGAAGTTTGTACCCAAGCCCTATCTGCTGGATTCTCACCACTGGCTGATCCTTCATGGGCGCTACGTTTGCCAGGCCCGCAGGCCGCGCTGCGGCAGCTGTCGTATCGAAGACCTGTGCGAATACAAGGACAAGACGTCCGACGATTGAGGGATCATTGGTTTTTTCGATCAAGCGATTGAAAAAATCTTTTTTACCCGATCATGGTTTATCGTTATAAGGAGCGCCAACGGCAGTCTTAGCCCGGAGTGAACCTTATGAGCACTGGCAAAGAACAACTGGAAGTGGAAGACGACCTCGTTGAGTCGGATGACGATGGAACAGAGGCACCTGTGTTAGAGGTTGCCAAGACCAATTTGAGCAAACGCCGCACCATCGACAATCTTCTGGAAGAACGACGCTTGCAAAAACAGCTGGCCGATTACGACTTTGATCTCTGATCGAGCGGTCGACGGCCGGAAGCCTCCCTCACGGAGGCTTTTTTCTGCCGGTTACCCAAAGCGCTGTGCAGCGTCCTCCTCTATACCAGACCGTTACGCTGGGCCAGTTCGATCAGGTCCACAAGGGAGCGGGCGTTGAGCTTGAGCAGCAAACGTGTCTTGTAGGTGCTGACGGTCTTGTTGCTGAGGAACATGCCATCGGCAATCTCCTTGTTGGTCCGGCCTCGAGCCAATTGCTGCAATACCATCATTTCCCGACCCGACAGGCGCTCGACCATATCGGCCTCGCTGGCGTTGCCCATGGTGGAGCGCACAGAGTTGAGCGCCTGATTCGGGAAATAGCTATAACCCGACAATACCGCCTTGATCGCACTCAGCAATTCGGTCAGATCCTGTTGCTTGCACACGTAGCCGGCAGCGCCTGCCTGCATGCAACGCATGGAAAAATGGCCAGGGGCCTGGGACGTCAGCACCAACACCTTGAAGGGCACCGATTGTTTGGTAGAAGACAGCCGGCAAATAACTTCCAGCCCATCAAGTTTGGGAATCCCAATATCCAGTATGACAATGTCCGGCATATGCTCCCGTGCAAGTTGCAATGCATCGACACCGTTATCGGTCTCGGCAACGACCTCATAACCATGACGCTCCATTAGCATACGCACAGCAAGACGAATGACGGGATGATCATCCACGATCAGCACTTTATTCATGAGAAAGTCCAATTTCGCTGTTCGAATTATTTAGAGCAAGCACAATAGCCTAGTCGTTTCCTGGTTGGCATAGCGTTCCCCCCCGAGCAACAGCAAGCAGAGACCCACCCCACAGCGATAAAGGAATTGCCCTACAAAAAAACGCCAACTCGGATGTATCCAGTTTTATGGATCCTTTCAGACCTTTCTGGGGGCTTACATATTTTGAGTGAAATATCCATCGAGTATCCGAGGCTGGGTAAACGTGCCGTACGCAACTCTCAGGAAATGCCCATTGCCTCTGCCCCACGCTAAGGAATACCGGCAAGAAATGTCCGACTGTTTTAGTTCCATTTAACATATCCTCTTACACCCTTAATTCCTACAGACTATTCCATGGTTTATACATTCACCTCACTTTCATGAGTGAATCTTCTGTAAGACCAGTTCCTAAACAGGTGTAAAAAAATCATTCGCCCTACAAACTTTCAACAACAACACCGTCGAAGGCGCATTCAAAAACGGCGCGGCAAAAAAACATCAACAAATGTTTAACCATTTATAAACATCGCAATCCCATACAAATTCCATAGGCAAAAAAAATGGCCCCTGAATAAGGGGCCATTCTTGAAAACCGGCTGAGACTTAGAACAACGAGCGACCTTTGTTGGCCGCAATGCGCATGCGCAGTGCGTTCAACTTGATAAAGCCTGCTGCGTCCGCCTGGTTGTAGGCGCCGCCATCTTCTTCGAAGGTAGCGATGTTGGCGTCGAACAGCGACTCATCGGACTTGCGACCGGTGACGATCACGTTGCCCTTGTACAGCTTCAGGCGCACAACGCCGTTTACATGCACCTGGGAAGCATCGATCATCTGTTGCAGCATCAGACGCTCAGGGCTCCACCAGTACCCGGTGTAGATCAAACTGGCATACTTGGGCATCAGCTCGTCTTTGAGGTGAGCCACTTCGCGGTCCAGGGTGATGGATTCGATGGCCCGGTGGGCGCGAAGCATGATGGTGCCGCCAGGGGTTTCGTAGCAACCACGGGACTTCATGCCCACGTAGCGGTTCTCGACGATGTCGAGACGGCCGATACCGTGTTCGCCACCGATACGGTTCAAGGTTGCCAGCACAGTGGCCGGGGTCATTTCGACGCCGTCCAGCGCGACAATGTCGCCGTTGCGGTAGGTCAGTTCCAAGTATTGCGGCTTGTCTGGAGCGTTCTCCGGGGAGACGGTCCATTTCCACATGTCTTCTTCGTGCTCGGTCCAGGTGTCTTCCAGCACGCCGCCTTCATAGGAGATGTGCAGCAGGTTGGCATCCATCGAGTACGGGGACTTCTTCTTGCCGTGACGCTCGATCGGGATCGCGTGCTTTTCAGCGTAATCCATCAGCTTTTCACGGGACAGCAGGTCCCATTCACGCCAAGGGGCGATCACTTTCACGCCTGGCTTGAGCGCATAGGCACCCAGTTCGAATCGCACCTGGTCGTTGCCCTTGCCGGTAGCACCATGGGAAATGGCGTCGGCGCCGGTTTCGTTGGCGATTTCGATCAGGCGCTTGGCGATCAGCGGACGTGCGATGGAGGTACCCAGCAGGTACTCGCCTTCATAGACGGTGTTGGCGCGAAACATCGGGAAGACGAAATCGCGGACGAACTCTTCGCGCAGGTCGTCAATGTAGATCTCTTTCACGCCCATGGCTTGCGCCTTGGCACGTGCAGGTTCGACCTCTTCGCCCTGACCCAGGTCAGCGGTGAAGGTCACCACTTCACAGTTATAAGTATCCTGCAGCCACTTGAGGATCACCGAAGTGTCCAGGCCGCCGGAATACGCGAGAACGACCTTGTTTACGTCGGCCATGCCATCACTCCACGGGGTTGTACGGAAAGGCGTCGATTCTACCGACCAAAACCGTGAATTTACAGGGGCGCGACAGCAAATGCAGATAAAGCGACAGATTATGTCGAACGGGCGACCGATGGTCGCACCTCAGGACGTGTGCGCTGGGTTGCTCGGACCAGCGGCCTGGGGTGCTGGTTTTTCGGGAGCTGCCACGCGCTCAAGCTGGATATTCACACGGCGATTGCGCGCCCGGTTGGCGGCATTGGTGTTGGGCGCCAGGGGGTAGCTTTCACCATGGAAGCGCAGGGTGATCTGCGACTCCTGGATACCGTTGGCCTTGAAGTAGTCCATCACCGCCAAACCACGGCGGCGCGAAACGTCGCGATTGGTCAGGCGGTTGCCGCTGTTGTCCGAATGGCCATTCAACTCGATATGGTTGACCGTCGGGTCGGCTTTCATGAACGCAAGAATCACGTCGAGTTTCTTCTTGGCGGCCGCGTCCAACTCGATACCGCCACCAGGGAATCCGACTTCGGTCTGTTTGACCTGATCGTAATTCATCGGCAACAGCTTGGCGGTGCACAGCTGGTAGTCGTTATAAGCTTTGTTGAATTTCACCGGCAACAAGCGGATTTCGGAGTAGCCGCCTTCACGGCTGTAGTGGCGGACCGTCGGACTACGCCCTTCCAGCAGTCCGGTGAACAGGCGCCCGGCCTGACCCTGCGAGCTGTTGAACAACACATCGCCACTGCCGGCACGCACGGCGCCGAGGTTGATATCGCCTCGGCCTGGCTGCCAAGGGGCGGCGGCGGCCAACAAGGTGGCCGAGCCGGCGCCCAGCGAACCGTTATAGGCTTTCAGACGAAATGTTGCCTGCTCACCCGCCCGGCGCACGAACTCACCCGAACCGAAGTCGGTGATCGGTTGGGTCAGGCGGCACTCGAACTGGTCGCCTTCCACCTTCCACTCGATATTCTCCAGACGTGTCTGGAACGTGAGGGCCATCGCGGGCAGGCTGGCGAACACACTGAGCAGGGCTAGATAATGCTGGCGCACGGGAGGCTCCACTGGTTTCTACAACACTTCAAAGCGTCATACATCGATAAGGCATATAAAAGGCTATCGGTTGCATCCTGCAAAACTTGATAGCGAGTGCCTGATAGAGTCTTTTCCGGTAGCATTCCCCCCAGATTGACCCGCCTGGAATCCCCAATGTCCGACCGCCTGACCCTGCTGCGTCCCGACGACTGGCATATTCATCTTCGCGATGGTGCTGTGTTACCCCACACCGTGGCCGATGTAGCGCGCACGTTTGGCCGCGCCATCATCATGCCTAACCTGGTACCTCCGGTGCGTAACGCCGAGCAAGCCGATGCCTACCGCCAGCGTATCCTCGCTGCACGGCCGGCTGGCAGTCGCTTCGAACCGCTGATGGTGCTGTACCTCACCGACCGTACCCAGCCCGAAGAAATTCGCGAGGCCAAGGCCAGTGGTTTTGTGCACGCCGCCAAGCTATACCCGGCCGGCGCCACCACTAACTCCGACTCCGGCGTAACCAGTATCGACAAGATCCTGCCGGCCATCGAAGCCATGGCAGAAGTCGGCATGCCGCTGCTGATCCACGGTGAAGTCACCCGTGGCGATGTGGACGTGTTCGATCGCGAGAAGATCTTCATCGACGAACACATGCGTCGCGTGGTGGAGCTGTTCCCGACCCTCAAGGTCGTGTTCGAGCACATCACCACCGCCGATGCCGTGCAGTTCGTCACCGAGGCCTCGGCCAACGTCGGTGCGACCATCACCGCGCATCACTTGCTTTACAACCGCAATCACATGCTGGTGGGCGGGATTCGACCGCACTTCTATTGCCTGCCGATCCTCAAGCGCAATACCCACCAGGTGGCCCTGCTGGATGCGGCGACCAGCGGCAATCCGAAGTTCTTCCTCGGCACCGACTCCGCACCTCACGCCCAGCATGCCAAAGAAGCCGCTTGTGGCTGTGCCGGTTGCTACACTGCCTATGCCGCCATTGAGCTGTACGCTGAAGCGTTCGAACAACGCAATGCGCTGGACAAGCTCGAAGGGTTCGCCAGCCTCAATGGCCCGCGTTTCTATGGCCTGCCGGCGAATACCGATCGCATTACCCTGGTTCGTGAAGACTGGACCGCCCCTGCCAGCCTGCCGTTTGGCGAGCTGACTGTCATCCCGCTGCGCGCCGGTGAAACACTGCGCTGGCGCCTGCTGGAGGAAAGCAAGTGAGTGAAGACCATTACGATGACGAACACGAGCACGGCGGTGGCGGCTCCCGTCACCCGATGGCCGAGCGGTTTCGCGGCTATTTGCCGGTTGTCATCGACGTAGAAACCGGTGGTTTCAACTGCGCCACCGATGCGCTGCTGGAAATCGCCGCGACGACTATCGGCATGGACGAACAGGGTTTTGTGTTCCCGGAACACACCCACTTCTTCCGCGTCGAGCCGTTCGAAGGCGCCAACATCGAGGCGGCCGCCCTGGAGTTCACCGGGATCAAGCTTGATCACCCATTGCGCATGGCAGTGAGTGAAGAAGCGGCACTGACCGATATTTTCCGTGGTGTGCGCAAGGCGTTGAAGGCCAATGGCTGCAAACGCGCGATCCTGGTCGGCCACAACAGCAGCTTTGACCTGGGCTTCCTGAATGCCGCCGTGGCGCGGTTGGACATGAAGCGCAACCCGTTTCACCCGTTCTCCAGCTTTGACACCGCGACCCTCGCCGGGCTCGCGTATGGCCAGACGGTGCTGGCGAAAGCCTGCCAGGCGGCCGGTATCGACTTTGACGGTCGCGAGGCCCACTCGGCCCGCTACGACACGGAGAAGACCGCCGAGCTGTTCTGCGGCATCGTCAACCGCTGGAAGCAGATGGGCGGCTGGGAAGACTTCAACGATTGAGCAAAGCTTGTGTGGAGAGTCGACTTGTTGTGGTGAGCCCGCTCACCACAGAGGTCATATCCCACACATAAAAAAACCGGCCCTATCACAGGCCGGTTTTTTTGTACCCAGATTCTGGCTTACAGCTTGCCAGCGTTCTCGGTCAGGTAAGCCGCAACACCTTCCGGCGAAGCGTTCATGCCTTTGTCGCCTTTTTTCCAGTTGGCAGGGCAGACTTCGCCGTGCTCTTCGTGGAATTGAAGGGCGTCGACCAGACGGATCAGCTCTTCCATGTTACGACCCAGTGGCAGGTCGTTGATGATCTGGGAGCGAACCACGCCTTTGTCGTCGATCAGGAACGCGCCACGGAAGGCCACGCCGCCTTCGGACTCAACGTCGTAGGCCTTGGCGATGTCGTGCTTCATGTCGGCAGCCATGGTGTATTTGACTTTGCCGATGCCGCCATCATTGATGGCGGTGTTGCGCCAGGCGTTGTGAGTGAAATGGGAGTCGATGGAAACAGCTACCACTTCAACGTTGCGCGCCTTGAAATCGTCCATGCGGTGGTCCAGAGCGATCAGCTCCGAAGGGCAGACGAAGGTGAAGTCCAGCGGGTAGAAGAACACCAGGCCGTATTTGCCTTTGATGGCTTCAGACAGTTTGAAGCTGTCTACGATTTCGCCATTGCCGAGGACGGCAGGTACGTCGAAATCCGGGGCTTGTTTGCCGACGAGTACGCTCATTGGTTATCTCCTGATGTGAGGGTGACGATTGAAGTAAAAGGACCGGCCCTGAGTCTGCCGTTAATAAGCGACAGCCCTGTGACGCAGTCACGCTTCGTGAAGACCGACCATCATACACTGAAAAAACCGTTCGTCAGTGCGGGCACGGTGCCAGCGAATACCCTACGATTCTACTTTGACAATCATTCTCGTTAACATTAAGATCCACCGCACTTAAGCCTTAAACCCGCGATGGTTCTCCCTTATGTATGTGTGCCTCTGTACTGGCGTCACCGACGGAAAAATCCGCGAAGCAATCTATGAAGGTTGCTGCAGCTACAAGGAAGTGCGTGAAGCTACCGGCGTTGCCAGCCAGTGTGGCAAATGTGCTTGCCTGGCCAAGCAAGTGGTACGGGAAACACTGACACAGCTGCAGACCGCTCAGGCCGCTCTCCCCTATTCAGCAGAATTTACACACGCCTGATTGGCATGTTTTAAAGAACCGGACTTAGTGTCCGGTTTTTTTATGCCCGCAATTCAATAAGTTAGCGCTAAGACGCGGAACACAAACATTCTTATTCCGATTAATTTTCATTTATTATTCAATAACTTAGGTTTGACACTAGGGATTCTGCCGCTCAAACTCCGCCTTATACACAGCTATTACAGGGCAGGACCCCAGTCATGAAAGGCGACATCTCAGTCATCCAGCAACTCAACAAAATCCTTGCCAATGAACTGGTCGCGATCAATCAGTACTTTCTGCATGCGCGCATGTATGACGATTGGGGCCTGGAAAAGCTGGGCAAGCGTGAATACAAGGAATCGATCAAGGCCATGAAGGACGCGGACGCGCTGATCAAGCGCATCCTGTTCCTGGAAGGCCTGCCGAACGTGCAGGACCTGGGCAAGCTGAACATCGGCGAGGACACCAAGGAGATGCTCGGCAGTGACCTTGGCTTTGAGCGCAAGAGCCACAGCGACCTCAAGGCCGCTATTGCTCACTGCGAAATCAAGAGCGACTTCGGCAGCCGTGAACTGCTGGAAGACATTCTGGAAGACCAGGAAGAGCACATCGACTGGCTGGAAACCCAACTGGGCCTGATCGACAAGGTCAGCCTGGAAAACTACCTGCAATCGCAGATGGGCGAGTAACCCCGTTTTCTGTAGGAGCGAGCTTGCTCGCGAAGAATGCCAACGATAACGCAGCGGTCCTGATTTATCGCGGCGCTCTCAGGCTCTTCGCGAGCAAGCTCGCTCCTACAGTAGAAGCAAAAAAGCCCCGCTCTCTCACGAGAAGCGGGGCTTTTTATTGCAAGCGAATCACGCGTCGGTCTTGGCCGCCGCATTTGCCGCTGCTTCTTTGATCAGCGCTTGCAACGAACCATCAGCCGCCATCTCAACGATGATGTCACTGCCGCCGACCAGCTCACCGGCAACCCACAGTTGTGGGAAGGTCGGCCAGTTGGCGTACTTCGGCAAGTTGGCGCGGATTTCCGGGTTTTGCAGGATATCCACGTAAGCGAACTTCTCGCCGCACGCCATGATGGCCTGGGATGCCTTCGCGGAGAAACCGCACTGAGGAGCGTTTGGCGCGCCCTTCATGTAAAGCAGAATGGTGTTGTTGGCAATCTGCTCTTTGATCGTTTCGATGATATCCATGGAACACCTCGGCTGGAACTTTGCGACTCACAGGTCGGCACGGTGGCGCATTGTAACGCAAAATTCCAGCGTGGTGCTCAGGCCGCTGCGACCTGCACCGGAACGCCATTGAGTGCGGCATTGCCCGACAGCTCATCCAACTGCCGTTCATCGGTCAAGTCATTGGCACTGGCCCCTGGCTGCCCGCTGGCAATCGTCATCTGCACGCCCGGGCGCCCATGGCCCCAACCATGCGGCAGGCTGACTACACCGGGCATCATGTCCAGGCTGGCCAAGACTTCCACTTCAATCATGCCGATGCGCGAACTCACACGCACCCGCTGGCCATCGTGCAACTGCCGACTGGCCAGGTCATCGGGGTGCATGAACAATTGATGACGCGGCTTGCCTTTCACCAGCCGATGGTAGTTGTGCATCCAGGAATTATTACTGCGCACGTGGCGGCGGCCGATCAGCAGCAATTCGTCAGCCACCGGCACCGGCTGCGCGGCAAAACGTGCCAGATCGGCAAGAATCACCGCCGGCGCTGCTTGTACCATGCCATCAACGGTTTTCAACCGAGCGGCGAGATTGGGCTGCAGCGGCCCCAGGTCCACGCCATGGGGATGATCCGCCAGCATCGCCACCGACAACTTATGGCTGGACGCATCACCGTACACTCCCGCACGTAGCCCGAAATCGATCATCTGCGCAGGTGGCATGGTCGGCTTGAGCACCGCGCCAGTTTGTGCGGCAAACGCCTTGGCCAGGCCGACAAAAATCTCCCAGTCATGCAGCGCGCCCGCAGGCTTGGGCAGAATCGCCCGATTGAAGCGGGTGACATTGCGCACCGCGAACATGTTGAAGGTAGTGTCGTAGTGATCATTCTCCAGCGCCGAAGTGGACGGCAGGATCAGGTCGGCATAGCGCGTGGTTTCGTTGATATAGAGGTCGATGCTGACCATGAACTCCAAGCCGTCAAGGGCTTGTTCCAACTGCCGGCCGTTGGGTGTCGACAACACCGGGTTGCCCGCCACCGTCACCAAGGCGCGGATTTGCCCTTCACCTTCGGTGAGCATTTCTTCGGCCAATGCTGACACCGGAAGCTCGCCGCCGTACTCCGGGCGCCCGGACACCCGACTCTGCCAACGATTGAAATGCCCGCCCCCGGTGGATGCCACCAGATCCACCGCTGGCGTGGTGCACAGCGCACCACCCACGCGGTCCAGATTGCCCGTCACCAGATTTATCAACTGCACCAGCCAATGGCACAGCGTGCCGAACGCCTGGGTCGACACCCCCATGCGTCCATAACACACCGCTTTATCAGCGGCAGCGAAGTCCCGCGCCAGCTGGCGAATCTGTTCGGCAGGCACCGCACATTGACGGCTCATGGCCTCGGCGGTAAACCCGGCAATGGCACGACGGACGTCCTCAAGACCTGTAACCGGCAGATGGCTGGCGCGGGTCAGATTCTCGGTAAACAACGTGTTGAGTATCCCGAACAGCAACGCCGCGTCACCGCCGGGGCGCACGAACAGGTGCTGGTCGGCCATCGCCGCCGTCTCGCTGCGCCGTGGATCGACCACCACCACTTTGCCACCCCGCGCCTGGATCGCCTTGAGGCGCTTCTCCACATCGGGCACGGTCATGATGCTGCCGTTGGACGCCAGTGGGTTGCCGCCCAGGATCAGCATGAAGTCGGTGTGATCAATGTCGGGGATCGGCAACAACAGGCCATGGCCGTACATGAGGTAACTGGTGAGGTGATGCGGTAATTGGTCCACCGAGGTGGCGGAAAACCGATTGCGCGTCTTCAACTGGCCCAGGAAGTAATTGCTGTGGGTCATCAACCCGTAGTTGTGCACGCTGGGATTGCCTTGATACACCGCCACCGCATTCTGCCCGTGCCGCGCCTGAATGCCTGCCAGCCGCTCAGCTACAAGCATAAAGGCGTCTTCCCACGCGATCGGCTGCCATTCACTGCCCACCCGCAGCATCGGTTGGTGCAGGCGGTCGGGGTCATTCTGGATATCCTGCAGCGCCACGGCCTTGGGGCAGATATGCCCGCGACTGAATGTATCCAGCGGATCCCCCTTGATCGAGGTGATCGCCAGGCTGCCGTCGTCGGCCTGGGTGGTTTCCAGGGTCAGGCCACAAATGGCTTCACACAGATGGCAGGCACGGTGGTGGAGAGTCTTGGTCATGGCCAGTCTCTTTTATAGGGGCTTTGATCCCACTATGGGCCGGGAGCGGCAGGGGCGCCACCAACGTTCGCCCCGTGAATCGACCAGCATCAGGCCAAGCCATAGGCAAGCGTGAGCAAATGTTTCAAAGCCCGGCATATAGCCTCTGAAACCGACGCTGCCTGGTCTGCGCCCGTCTCCGCGCATTGCAAAAGGTCTCGGCGCCAGTGTACAAATGGCCCGCTGCTGTCTGGAAATCGTCTTCAAAAGCGCTTCGGCGCCCTGCTTGAACACCCTTAAAAACCGTAGCCCTATTGGTAAGACGCGACATTTAATTATAAGATCGCGCCTTCCCCTATTTCGTCGCCCCGTGCGGCTTTCGCCGCAGGTCTCGCCCGTTGTCACAATAAACAAGGCTTTGAGTATCTGCGGTCTGTTGCAAAAAGGTAGTTAATGATGAGCGCAAGGCACTTTCTCTCCCTGATGGATTGCACGCCCGAAGAGCTGGTCAGCGTGATCCGTCGAGGCATTGAGCTTAAAGACCTGCGTAACCGCGGCGTACTGTTCGAGCCTTTGAAAAACCGCGTGCTCGGCATGATCTTCGAGAAGTCGTCGACCCGCACCCGTGTGTCGTTCGAAGCCGGCATGATCCAACTGGGTGGCCAGGCTATCTTCCTGTCCTCGCGCGACACCCAACTGGGCCGTGGCGAGCCGATCGCCGACAGCGCGAAAGTGATGTCGAGCATGCTCGATGCCGTGATGATCCGTACCTTTGCCCATAGCACCGTGACCGAATTTTCCGCCAACTCCCGTGTACCCGTGATCAACGGCCTGTCCGATGACCTGCACCCGTGCCAGTTGCTGGCTGACATGCAAACCTTCCTTGAACACCGTGGATCGATCCAGGGCAAGACCGTGGCCTGGATCGGCGACGGCAACAACATGTGCAACAGCTATATAGAAGCCGCCATCCAATTCGACTTCCAATTGCGCGTTGCATGCCCGGAAGGCTACGAGCCTGACGCGCGCTTCCTGGAGCAGGCCGGCGACCGCGTGATCCTGGTTCGCGACCCGCGTGACGCGGTGATCGGTGCGCACCTGGTAAGCACCGACGTCTGGACCTCCATGGGCCAGGAAGACGAGACCGCCAAGCGCCTGGCCCTGTTCGCCCCGTATCAGGTGACCCGCGCCCTGCTCGACCTGGCCGCGCCTGATGTACTGTTCATGCACTGCCTGCCGGCCCACCGTGGAGAAGAGATCAGCACCGACCTGCTCGACGACCCACGCTCGGTCGCCTGGGACCAGGCTGAAAACCGCCTGCATGCACAAAAGGCCCTGCTCGAATTCCTCGTCCCACCGTCGTACCACCACGCATGAGCCATTCATTACTGCTGAACCTGCGCAACCTGGCATGCGGCTATCAAGATCAACGGGTGGTACAGAACCTCAACCTGCACCTCAATGCCGGCGACATCGGTTGCCTGCTAGGCTCCTCGGGCTGCGGCAAGACCACCACCCTACGAGCGATTGCCGGGTTTGAGCCGGTGCACGAAGGTGAAATCAGCCTGGCCGGCGAAGTGATCTCCAGTGCCGGGTTCACCCTGGCCCCTGAGAAACGTCGCATCGGCATGGTGTTCCAGGACTACGCGCTGTTTCCTCACCTGAGCGTGGCCGACAACATTGCCTTCGGCATTCGCAAGCACCCGCAAAAAGACCGCGTAGTCGCCGAGTTGCTGGAGCTGGTAAACCTGAAGAACCTGGGCAAGCGCTTCCCCCATGAGCTGTCCGGCGGCCAGCAACAACGCGTCGCCCTCGCCCGGGCCTTGGCGCCAGAACCGGCCTTGCTGTTGCTGGATGAGCCCTTCTCCAACCTGGATGGCGAGTTGCGACGCAAGCTCAGCCACGAGGTGCGTGACATCCTCAAGGCCCGCGGCACCAGCGCAATCCTGGTCACCCATGACCAGGAAGAAGCCTTCGCCGTCAGCGACCAGGTCGGCGTGTTCAAAGAGGGCCGTCTTGAGCAGTGGGACACGCCCTACAACCTTTATCACGAGCCGCAGACGCCCTACGTCGCCAGCTTTATCGGCCAGGGCTACTTCATTCGCGGCCAGTTGAGCTCGCCGGAATCGGTCAGCACCGAGCTGGGTGAGTTGCGCGGCAACCGCGCCTACACCTGGCCCACCGGCGGTGCGGTGGATGTGCTGCTGCGTCCGGATGACATCGTCTACGCGCCGGACAGCGGATTGAAAGCGCGGATCGTCGGCAAGACCTTCCTCGGCGCATCGACGCTGTACCGCCTGCAGCTGCCGACCGGCGCGCAGCTGGAGTCGATTTTCCCGAGTCATGCCGATCATCAGGTCGGTGCGGATGTGGGCATTCGGGTGGCCGCCGAACACCTGGTGTTGTTCCAGGCGTCAGGCAGCACGGCCGCACACATCCCTCCAGTCGAATCCGGCGTACGACGCTACAGCCCGGTATAAAACCTCGTCATGCCCGGCCAATTTCCGCGAACTTGGCCTGGGTATGCTCAGCCAGCACCGCCGCTGGCAATTCAACCTCCAAGCCCCTCCTCCCCGCACTCACAAAAATCGTCGCAAACGGCTGCGCTGTCACATCGATAAACGTGCGCAATCGTTTCTTCTGCCCCAACGGGCTGATGCCGCCTAATAGATAGCCAGTGGAACGTTGAGCGGCCGCCGGGTCGGCCATTTCGACTTTCTTGACGCCTGCCGCATGCGCCAGGGCTTTCAGATCCAGACTTCCGACGACTGGCACCACCGCCACCAACAATTCGCCCTTCTCGCTGCTGGCCAGCAAGGTCTTGAACACCTGCGCAGGGTCCAGGCCCAATTTTTCCGCGGCCTCCAGCCCATATGAAGCCGCCTTGGGATCATGTTCGTAACTGTGAATTCGATGTTCGGCGCGAACTTTTTTCAACAGGTCCAATGCAGGCGTCATGGGGTCTCCGAGGCGTGGCAAACAGATGGCCAATTCTAGGCCAAGCCCACGCAAAACGCTCTAGTCCGCCCACTCTTGCGGTACACGAGCAATGTGACAAGCGTGATCATTCACCAGACCAATAGTTGGAAAGTGACTGACGGTTCACTTTCGACCTTTGACAGCCGTCATTCTTGTCTATATTTTTTCGTTTCCGAATACTGTAGGAATAGTCCCGCAGCGTTCAAGCAGTAAGCCGCGTCCGGGATGGGGATCCCTGCCACGGTGAAAATCGCGCAACAACCCGTTGAGGTTGTGCGCCAGACAAGAACAACAACTGAGGTTTTCCATGACAACTGCTCTTCAACAGCCTTCACTTTCGAGCCAATGCATGGCCGAATTCCTGGGGACTGCGCTTCTGATCTTCTTCGGTACAGGATGTGTCGCTGCGCTCAAGGTCGCGGGTGCCAGCTTTGGCTTGTGGGAGATCAGTATCATCTGGGGGGTCGGCGTCAGCATGGCGATCTACCTGAGCGCCGGTATTTCCGGAGCCCACCTCAACCCGGCCGTCAGCATCGCGCTGTGTATTTTCGCTGACTTCGACAAGCGCAAACTGCCCTTCTACATTCTTGCCCAGATCGCCGGCGCCTTCTGCTCGGCAGCCTTGGTGTACACGCTCTACAGCAACCTGTTTTTCGATTACGAACAAACCCACCATATGGTGCGCGGCTCCCAGGCCAGCCTGGAGTTGGCGTCGGTGTTCTCCACCTACCCCCATGCGCTGCTGAGCACCGCCCAGGCGTTCCTGGTGGAGATGGTCATCACCGCCATCCTGATGGGCGTGATCATGGCCCTCACCGATGACAACAACGGCCTGCCACGCGGCCCGTTGGCGCCGCTGCTGATCGGCCTGCTGATCGCGGTGATCGGCAGCGCCATGGGCCCTTTGACCGGCTTTGCGATGAACCCGGCGCGGGATTTCGGACCCAAGCTGATGACGTTTTTTGCCGGTTGGGGTGAAATGGCCTTCACTGGCGGCCGCGATATTCCTTACTTCCTCGTACCGATTTTCGCGCCGATTGTCGGCGCATGCCTCGGCGCCGCGGCCTATCGCGGGCTGATTGCCCGCCACCTGCCGAGCGCCGCACCTGCTATAGAAGAAACACCTGACACGGCTGTCAACGGCAAGACCCGTATTTCCTGATAGCGCCAGCCTGGACGCACCTGCCCTTTTTGCGGCCCAGGCTGATTACCGACTTTCTTATTTTCCAAGGCATTCGACATGACCGATATTCAGAATAAGAACTACATCATCGCCCTTGACCAAGGCACCACCAGTTCCCGGGCGATCATCTTCGATCGTGACGCCAACGTGGTGTGCACCGCCCAGCGCGAGTTCGCCCAGCATTACCCGCAAGCGGGTTGGGTCGAGCATGACCCGATGGAGATCTTCGCCACCCAGAGCGCGGTAATGGTCGAGGCCCTGGCCCAGGCCGGCCTGCACCATGACCAGGTCGCCGCCATCGGTATCACCAACCAGCGTGAAACCACCGTGGTGTGGGACAAAGTCACCGGTCGCCCGATCTACAACGCGATCGTCTGGCAGTGCCGCCGCAGCACCGAGATCTGCCAGCAGCTCAAGCGCGACGGTCACGAGCAATACATCGGCGACACTACCGGCCTGGTCACCGACCCGTACTTCTCCGGCACCAAGCTCAAGTGGATCCTCGACAACGTCGAAGGCAGCCGCGAGCGTGCGCGCAACGGCGAACTGCTGTTCGGCACCGTCGACAGCTGGCTGATCTGGAAATTTACCGGCGGCAAGACCCACGTCACCGACTACACCAACGCCTCGCGCACCATGCTCTTCAACATCCACACCCTGGAGTGGGATGCGAAGATGCTGGAGATCCTCGACGTGCCGCGCGAAATGCTGCCGGAAGTGAAGTCTTCCTCGGAAATCTACGGCCGTACCAAAAGCGGCATCGCCATCGGCGGTATTGCCGGCGACCAACAGGCCGCCCTGTTCGGCCAGATGTGCGTCGAAGCCGGCCAGGCCAAGAATACCTACGGCACTGGCTGCTTCCTGCTGATGAACACCGGCGACAAGGCGGTGAAGTCCAAACACGGCATGCTCACCACCATCGCCTGCGGCCCGCGCGGCGAAGTGGCCTACGCCCTGGAAGGCGCCGTATTCAACGGGGGCTCCACCGTACAATGGCTGCGGGATGAGCTGAAAATCATCAACGATGCCCACGACACCGAATACTTCGCCGGCAAGGTCAAGGACAGCAACGGTGTGTACCTGGTGCCCGCGTTTACCGGTCTGGGCGCACCGTACTGGGACCCGTATGCCCGTGGCGCACTGTTTGGCCTGACCCGTGGCGTACGCGTGGATCACATCATTCGTGCGGCCCTGGAGTCGATTGCCTACCAGACCCGCGACGTGCTCGATGCCATGCAACAGGACTCGGGCGAACGCCTCAAGGCCCTGCGCGTGGACGGCGGCGCGGTGGCCAACAACTTCCTGATGCAGTTCCAGGCCGATATCCTCGGCACCCAGGTCGAGCGCCCACAAATGCGCGAAACCACTGCGTTGGGCGCGGCCTACCTGGCCGGCCTGGCGTGCGGCTTCTGGGGCAGCCTGGACGAGCTGCGCGGCAAGGCGGTGATCGAGCGTGAATTCGAACCGCAACTGGACGAAGCCGCCAAGGAAAAACTCTACGCCGGCTGGCAAAAAGCGGTCAGCCGCACCCGTGACTGGGAGCCGCACGAAGGCGCTGAATAAGCCAACGTCGGGTTGTAACTGGCAGGGAGCGGATTCCTGCGTCATCATGGGCCACTTTTGTATGGCAGCCCAAAGGACGCCCCATGAATCTGCCTCCCCGCCAACAACAAATCCTCGAGCTGGTCCGCGAACGCGGCTACGTCAGTATCGAGGAAATGGCGCAGCTCTTCGTTGTTACCCCGCAAACCATCCGCCGCGATATCAACCAGCTGGCGGACGCCAATCTGCTGCGCCGCTACCACGGCGGCGCGGCCTATGACTCCAGTGTCGAAAACACCGCGTACGCCATGCGTGCCGACCAGATGCGCGACGAGAAACAGCGCATCGGCGAAGCCATCGCCGCGCAGATCCCCGATCACGCCTCGTTGTTTATCAATATCGGCACCACCACCGAATCCATCGCCCGTGCGTTGCTCAACCACAACCATCTGAAAATCATCACCAACAACCTCAACGTCGCCACCATGCTCAGTGCCAAGGACGACTTCGATGTGTTGCTGACCGGCGGTAATGTGCGGCGTGACGGGGGGGTGGTCGGTCAGGCAAGTGTCGATTTCATCAACCAGTTCAAGGTCGACTTTGCCCTGGTAGGCATCAGCGGTATCGATGAAGACGGCAGCCTGCTGGACTTTGATTACCAGGAAGTGCGGGTTTCCCAGGCGATCATCGCCAATGCACGCCAGGTGATCCTGGCGGCGGACTCCAGCAAGTTTGGGCGCAATGCCATGATTCGCCTGGGGCCGATCAGTTTGGTGGACTGCCTGGTGACGGATCAGCAGCCGGTGCCGGCGTTGGTGCAGTTGCTCAATGACCACAAGGTTCGTCTGGAAGTGGTGTAGCGCCTGCACTGACGCCATCGGGGGCAAGCCCCCTCCCACATTGGAATGCCATCAACCTGTGGGAGGGGGCTCGCCCCCGATAGCTATTTACCTGACCACCCATTTCTCCAGCCAGCACTGGCTCATGTTCAAAAATTTTCCTTTCTCCGCCCTTCGATGAGTTTTTTCAATCGAAGTCAGGTGGCTGCGCGCGCGTTTATCCGCTACCATTTTCGCAAATGAACATTTATGTTCGAATTCCAATACGAAAAAAGATCGCGAGGCCAGCCGATGAACCCTTCTACCTTGCCTGCCCCACCGCTCGCCGAAGTCTATGACGTTGCCGTTATCGGTGGCGGGATCAATGGCGTCGGCATTGCAGCAGACGCAGCCGGGCGCGGTTTGTCGGTATTCCTTTGCGAAAAGGACGACCTGGCCAGCCACACCTCCTCCGCCAGCAGCAAGCTGATCCACGGCGGCCTGCGCTACCTCGAACATTACGAATTCCGCCTGGTGCGCGAAGCCCTGGCCGAACGTGAAGTGTTGCTGGCCAAGGCCCCCCACATCGTCAAGCAGATGCGCTTCGTACTGCCGCACCGCCCGCACCTGCGTCCGGCGTGGATGATCCGTGCCGGCCTGTTCCTGTACGACCACCTGGGCAAGCGCGAAAAACTGGCCGGTTCGAAAAGCCTCAAGTTCGGCGCCGACAGCCCACTGAAAAGCGAAATCACCAGAGGCTTCGAATACTCCGACTGCTGGGTCGATGACGCCCGCCTCGTGGTGCTCAACGCCATGGCCGCCCGCGAAAAAGGCGCGCACATTCACACCCAGACCCGCTGCATCAGCGCACACCGCAGCAACGGCATGTGGGAAATGAACATGGAACGCGCCGACGGCAGCCTGTTCTCGATCCGTGCCCGCGCCCTGGTGAATGCTGCCGGCCCGTGGGTCGCCAAGTTCATCAAGGACGACCTGAAGCTGGATTCACCCTACGGCATCCGTCTGATCCAGGGCAGCCACCTGATCGTGCCGAAACTGTACGAAGGCGCCCACGCGCACATCCTGCAGAACGAAGACCAGCGCATCGTCTTCACGATTCCGTACCTGAACCACCTGACCATCATCGGCACCACCGACCGCGAATACACCGGCGACCCGGCAAAAGTCGCGATCACCGAAGGTGAAACCGACTACATGCTGAAAGTGGTCAACGCGCACTTCAAGAAACAACTGAGCCGCGATGACATCGTGCACACCTACTCCGGCGTGCGCCCGCTGTGCAACGACGAGTCGGACAACCCGTCGGCCATCACCCGCGACTACACCCTGGCACTGTCCGGCGGCACGGGCGAAGCGCCGATCCTGTCGGTGTTCGGCGGCAAGCTGACCACGTATCGCAAACTCGCTGAGTCGGCGATGGCGCAACTGGCACCCTACTTTACCCAGATGCGCCCAAGCTGGACCGCCACCGCCAGCCTGCCGGGCGGTGAAAACATGACGACGCCAGAAGCCCTGGCCGAAGCGATTCGCAGCAAGTTCGACTGGATACCGAGCGAGATCGCCCGCCGTTGGTCCACCACTTACGGCAGCCGCACCTGGCGACTGCTCGAAGGTGTGCAGTCGCTGGCCGACCTGGGCGACCATCTGGGTGGCGGCCTGTACACCCGCGAAGTCGATTACCTGTGCGCCGAAGAGTGGGCGACCCAGCCCCACGACGTGCTGTGGCGCCGTACCAAGCTCGGCTTGTTCACCACCCAGGAAGAACAGGACAACGTGCAACGTTACCTGTCCAAGGTCGAGCAAACCCGTGCAAAGATTGAAGCGGCCTGATCAGGTCGCCTTGAAAAGCCCCTGCACCGAAAGGTCCAGGGGCTTTTTTATGCAAGAAAAATCCCACACCCCCTATTCGGTTTTCCGAACGCCACACCACAGCCTATTCGGATTGCCGGATCACGGCGTGATAAATTCTTCGAAACAAAAATTTAATACCCTTATAAATCAAATAGATAACCTTTTATTCGAGGTATGGCACGACTCATGCTCTACACTCCCTGACGATTGCCTGAGACGCCTCAGGAGCCGTCACGGGCATTCGCTGTACAAGAGAGCCGTTTAGCCGGCTTCATAAAAAAAACAAATGTCGAGGAAGTATTGATGCGCATCGTTCCCCATATCCTGGGCGCAGCTATCGCTGCTGCTCTGATCAGCACTCCAGTTTTCGCCGCCGAACTCACCGGCACACTGAAGAAAATCAACGACTCCGGCACCATCACCCTCGCTCATCGCGACAGCTCCATTCCGTTTTCCTACATCGCGGATGGTTCGGGCAAACCTGTGGGCTACTCCCACGACATTCAGCTGGCTATCGTTGAAGCCCTGAAAAAAGACCTGAACAAGCCCGACCTGAAGGCCAAGTACAACCTGGTGACTTCGCAAACCCGTATTCCGCTGATCCAGAACGGCACCGCGGACCTCGAGTGCGGTTCCACCACCAACAACGCCGAACGCGCCCAGCAAGTTGATTTCACCGTCAACATCTTCGAAATCGGCACCCGCCTGCTGGTCAAGAAAGACAAGGACGGCAAGCCGTCCTACGCTGACTTTGCCGACCTGAAAGGCAAGAACGTCGTGACCACCGCTGGCACCACGTCCGAGCGCATCATCAAGGCGATGAACGCCGACAAGCAGATGGGCATGAACGTCATCTCCGCCAAAGACCACGGCGAATCCTTCCAAATGCTGGAAAGCGGCCGCGCCGTTGCGTTCATGATGGACGACGCCCTGCTGGCCGGTGAAGAAGCCAAGGCCAAGAAGCCGGACGACTGGGTCATCACCGGTACTCCACAGTCCTTCGAAGCCTACGCGTGCATGGTTCGCAAAGGCGATCCTGACTTCAAGAAAGCTGTCGATGACGCCATCGTTGCCCTGTACAAATCCGGCGAAATCAACAAGATCTACAGCAAATGGTTCGAGAGCCCGATCCCCCCAAAAGGCCTGAACCTGAACTTCCCGATGAGCGACAAGGTGAAGGAGCTGATCGCCAACCCAAGCGACAAACCAGCCCCTGACGTAAAAATCTGATACCTGACTAAGCTTATCTCCTGAGGGAGCCAACCTCCCTCAGGCGTCTGTTACTACCTGCTGGCTTTATTGTGGAACACTCGACCTGGCGGTTTTCGAGCCGATCGCGTGTGCCTGGCGTTCACTGCCGGGCGGGAAAGGATCTTCCCCAAGCGGGTGCTTGTACATCGATCGATTTCGAGGGGAGACCCTAATGAATTACAACTGGGACTGGGGCGTGTTCTTCAAGTCCACTGGCGTGGGCAGCGAGACTTATCTCGACTGGTACATCGCCGGCTTGGGCTGGACCATCGCCATCGCTGTCGTGGCATGGATTATCGCCTTGCTGCTGGGGTCCATTCTGGGCGTCATGCGCACCGTGCCAAACCGCATCGTATCGGGCATCGCGACCTGCTACGTGGAACTGTTTCGTAACGTGCCGCTGCTGGTTCAGCTGTTCATCTGGTACTTCCTGGTACCCGACATGCTGCCGCAGAACCTGCAGGACTGGTACAAACAGGACCTCAACCCGACCACCTCGGCCTACCTGAGCGTTGTCGTGTGCCTGGGCCTGTTCACCGCTGCCCGTGTGTGCGAACAAGTGCGTACCGGCATCCAGGCGCTGCCACGTGGCCAGGAATCCGCTGCACGCGCCATGGGCTTCAAGCTGCCGCAGATCTACTGGAACGTGCTGCTGCCCCAGGCCTACCGGATCATCATTCCGCCGCTTACCTCGGAATTCCTCAACGTCTTCAAGAACTCCTCCGTGGCGTCCTTGATCGGCCTGATGGAACTGCTGGCGCAAACCAAGCAGACCGCCGAGTTCTCGGCCAACCTGTTTGAAGCCTTCACCCTGGCCACGCTGATCTACTTCACCCTGAACATGAGCCTGATGTTGCTGATGCGCGTGGTCGAGAAGAAAGTCGCAGTGCCCGGCCTGATCTCCGTGGGGGGTAAATAATGGACTTCGATTTCAGCGGCATCATCCCCGCCATCCCGGGCCTGTGGAACGGCATGGTCATGACCCTGCAGCTGATGGTCATGGGTGTGGTCGGCGGTATCGCGCTGGGTACGGTTCTGGCGCTGATGCGCCTGTCGTCCAGCAAACTGCTGTCGCGTGTCGCCGGCGCTTATGTGAACTACTTCCGCTCGATCCCGCTGCTGCTGGTGATCACCTGGTTCTACCTGGCGGTGCCGTTCGTATTGCGCTGGATCACCGGCGAAGACACCCCGATCGGTGCGTTCACCTCCTGTGTCGTGGCCTTCATGATGTTCGAAGCCGCGTACTTCTGTGAAATCGTGCGGGCCGGCGTGCAGTCGATCCCCAAGGGCCAGATGGCGGCGGCACAGGCCATGGGCATGACCTACGGCCAGACCATGCGCCTGATCATCCTGCCCCAGGCGTTCCGTAAGATGACCCCGTTGCTGCTGCAACAGTCGATCATCCTGTTCCAGGACACCTCGCTGGTCTACACCGTGGGCCTGGTGGACTTCCTCAACTCCGCCCGCTCCAACGGCGACATCATCGGCCGCTCCAATGAGTTCCTGATCTTCGCCGGTGTCGTCTACTTCATCATCAGCTTTTCCGCCTCGCTGCTGGTCAAGCGTCTGCAAAAAAGGTTTGCCGTATGATCTCTATCAAGAACATCAACAAGTGGTATGGCGACTTCCAGGTGCTGACCGATTGCAGCACCGAGGTTAAAAAAGGCGAAGTGATCGTGGTGTGCGGGCCGTCCGGCTCGGGTAAGTCCACCCTGATCAAGTGCGTCAACGCGCTGGAACCGTTCCAGAAGGGCGACATCGTGGTCGACGGCACTTCCATTGCCGACCCGAAGACCAACCTGCCGCAACTGCGCTCGCGCGTCGGCATGGTGTTCCAGCACTTCGAGCTGTTCCCGCACCTGACCATCACCGAAAACCTGACCATCGCGCAGATCAAGGTACTCGGCCGCAGCAAGGAAGAGGCCACCAAGAAAGGCCTGCAACTGCTCGAGCGCGTCGGCCTGTCGGCGCATGCGCACAAGCACCCTGGCCAGCTCTCCGGCGGCCAGCAACAACGTGTGGCGATTGCCCGCGCCCTGGCCATGGACCCGATCGTCATGCTGTTCGACGAACCGACCTCGGCGCTCGACCCGGAAATGGTCAACGAAGTGCTCGACGTGATGGTGCAACTGGCCCACGAAGGCATGACCATGATGTGCGTGACCCACGAAATGGGCTTCGCCCGCAAAGTGGCTGACCGCGTGATCTTCATGGACGCCGGCAAGATCATCGAAGACTGCCCGAAAGAAGAGTTCTTCGGCGACATCAGCGCCCGCTCCGAACGCGCGCAGCACTTCCTTGAGAAAATCCTGCAGCACTAAGCACTACATAGCTTCCACTGTAGAAACCGGGCCCATGTGACAGTGGGCTTGTGTGGGAGCGGGCTTGCTCGCGAAGGCGTAGTGTCAGTCGATAGATTCTTCATTGACCCACCGCCTTCGCGAGCAAGGCCGCTCCCACATTGGTCCGCGCAGGCCGGTAAGCTCTGGTTGACCCAAGGCATCTGTGATGAAATGCGACCCCAACCAATTTCGCGCCGCACCGCCATCACTTGCCGTGAAACCACGTCTGATCCGCCAACTGTTCCTGCCGCCCCTGATCATCGCCCTGATGATCGGCCTGGGTTTCATCGGCTTCTGGGTCAGTGAGTACTATGGCATCCGCACCCTCAGCGACACCGGCGAACGCCAGTTGGAGCTGCATGCACGCACCGTCGAAAGCGAACTGAGCAAATACACCTACCTGCCCAGCCTGTTGGAGCTGGAGTCCAGCGTCTCCACGCTGCTGGCCGACCCGAACCAGGGAACCCGCAAGACCGTCAACGATTACCTCGAAGGTCTGAACCGACGCAGTCGCAGCCGGGCCATCTACGTGATGGACACCACCGGCCGCGTGCTGGCCACCAGTAACTGGCGCGATGCCGACAGTTACCAGGGGGAAGACCTGTCCTTCCGCGCCTATTTCCAGAACGCCGTGCGGGGACAGCCTGGCCGTTTCTACGGCATCGGCAGCACCAACGGCGAACCCGGCTACTACCTGGCCCACGGCCTGGAAGAGCATGGCAAGATCATCGGCGTCGCCGTGGTCAAGGTACGCCTTGAAGCCCTGGAAGAACGCTGGCAACGCGCACGCCTCGAAGCGTTCGTGAGCGATGAGAACGGCATCATCATCCTCTCCAGCGACCCGGCCCGCCGCCTCAAGGCCGTGCGCCCACTGAGCGATGACACCAAGGACCGCCTGGCCCACAGCCTGCAATATTACTGGGCGACGCTGAACGAGTTGGAACCCCTGGCCCGCGAGCGCCTCAACGAAGGCACCGAAAAACTGACCTTCCCGGCCAACAGCGAAGTGGTCAACGACGAGCACGAAGTCAGCTACCTGGCGCAAACCCGCCCGCTCAATGACACGCCGTGGAATTTCACCCTGCTCACCCCGCTCAACGACCTGCGCCGCGCCGCGATCAACCAGGGCATCCTGGTGGCCGTTGCGTTTGGCCTGGTGGCATTTTTGCTGATTGCCTGGAACGAACGGCGCAAAGTCATCGCCACTCGCCTCGCGGCACGGGAAGCCCTGCAGGAAGCCAACAGCCAACTGGAACGACGGATTGCCGAACGCACCGCCGACCTGCGCGCCAGCAACGAACGCCTCAAGGGCCAGATCCGCGAGCGGCGCCAGGCCGAAGAAACCCTGCGCCGTGCCCAGGATGAACTGGTGCAGGCCGGCAAACTGGCGGCCATCGGCCAGATGTCCACCAGCATCGCCCACGAATTGAACCAGCCACTGGCCGCGCTGCGCACCTTGTCCGGCAATACCGTGCGCTTCCTGGAGCGCGGTGCGCTGGACACCGCCAGCGCCAATCTCAAGACCATCAATGAACTGATCGATCGCATGGGCCGTATCACCGCCAGCCTGCGCTCCTTCGCCCGGCGCGGAGACGATCAGGGCGAAGCCAGCCTGGCCAAAGCGGTAGACGCCGCGTTCCAAGTGCTCGGCGCACGCCTGGACAGCCTGCCGCTGACGCTGCACCGCGACTTTTCCCACGCCCAACTGCAAATCGACCAGACACGCCTGGAACAGATCCTGGTCAACCTGATCGGCAATGCCCTCGACGCTATGCAAGCCCAACCGGCCCCGCAATTGTGGCTGGAAGGCAGCAGCAACGACGGCAAATACCGCCTGCTAGTGCGCGACAATGGCCACGGCATCGACCCCGAGGCGCGCAAGCATTTGTTCGAACCGTTCTTCACCACCAAGCCCGGCGAGCAAGGCCTGGGCCTGGGCCTGACGCTGTCTGCCAGCCTCGCGGCGGCCACCGGCGGCAACCTCGCCGTGGAACACCCGGCCAGTGGTGGAACGGCCTTTGTCTTGTGCCTGCCGCTGGCGGGCACTCAACAAGCTGAGTCGACATGAATACAGACGCTACAGCCCTTAAAGAAGACCTCACCGTGCTGATCGTCGAAGACGACCCTCACGTGCTGCTCGGCTGCCAGCAAGCCCTGGCCCTGGAAGATATTCCCAGCGTCGGCGTGGGCAGTGCCGAAGAAGCCTTGAAGCGCATCGGCGAAAACTTCGCCGGTATTGTGATCAGCGATATCCGCCTGCCGGGCATCGACGGCCTGGAGCTGCTCACCCGCCTCAAGGCCCTGGATAAAAGCCTGCCGGTGGTGCTGATCACCGGGCATGGCGATATTTCCATGGCGGTCGGCGCGATGCGCAACGGCGCCTATGACTTCATGGAGAAACCCTTCTCCCCCGAACGCCTGGTCGACGTGGCGCGCCGCGCCCTGGAGCAGCGCGGGCTGGCGCGGGAAGTCTGGTCGCTGCGTCGGCAATTGGCCGAGCGCGATTCGTTGGAAGGTCGCATCATCGGCCGTTCGCCGGCCATGCAGAACCTGCGCGAGCTGATCGCCAACGTCGCCGACACCTCGGCCAACGTGCTGATCGAAGGCGAGACCGGCACCGGCAAGGAACTGGTCGCGCGCTGCCTGCATGATTTCAGCCGGCGTCACGCCCACCAGTTCGTCGCCCTGAACTGCGGCGGCCTGCCGGAGAACCTCTTCGAAAGCGAGATTTTCGGCCACGAAGCCAACGCCTTCACCGGTGCCGGCAAGCGCCGCATCGGCAAGATCGAACACGCCCACGAAGGCACGCTGTTCCTCGATGAAGTGGAAAGCATGCCGATCAACCTGCAGATCAAGCTGTTGCGGGTATTGCAGGAACGCACCCTGGAACGCCTGGGGTCGAACCAGAGCGTGGCGGTGGACTGCCGGGTGATCGCCGCCACCAAGTCCGACCTCGACGAACTGAGCCGCGCCAACCAGTTCCGCAGCGACCTGTATTACCGCCTCAACGTGGTCACCCTGGAACTGCCGCCCCTGCGCGAGCGACGCGAAGACATCCTGCAACTGTTCGAACACTTCCTGCAGCAGTCATCCCTGCGCTTCGACCGCACCGCGCCGGAGCTGGACAACCAGACCCTGTCCAGCCTGATGAGCCACGACTGGCCGGGCAACGTGCGTGAACTGCGCAACGTCGCCGAACGCTTCGCCCTCGGCCTGCCCGCCTTCAAGAAAAGCGGCGCCAGCAGCGGCGGCCAGGGCCTGGCCTTCACCGAAGCGGTAGAAGCCTTCGAACGCAACCTGCTCAACGATGCACTGCAACGCAGCGGCGGCAACCTGACCCAGGCCAGCCAGGAACTGGGAATGGCCAAGACCACGCTGTTCGACAAGGTCAAGAAATACGGGTTGAGCCACTGATGGACTTACTCTTGAAGGCAGCCCTCGGCGCGGCAGTGGTGCTGATCCTGGCGGCGCTGGCCAAGACCAAGAACTATTACATCGCAGGCCTGGTGCCGCTGTTTCCGACCTTTGCGTTGATCGCCCACTACATCGTCGGCAAGGGGCGCTCGGTAGACGATTTGAAGACCACGATCCTGTTCGGGATGTGGTCGATCATTCCGTACTTCGTGTACCTGGCGACCTTGTATGTGATGGTGGATCGGATGCGGTTGGAGGCGTCACTGGCCGTGGCGGCGGTGGCGTGGTTGATGGCGGCAACGGTATTGGTGAGCATCTGGGTACGCGTCCACACCTGACCCAACACGGTCAAAACTGTGGGAGGGGGCTTGCCCCCGATGGCGGTGTATCAGAGACAGAAAAGCTGTCTGACCCACTGCAATCGGGGGCAAGCCCCCTCCCACATTTGAACCTCGGTGTGTCAGCGGACGATCTTGTCGACCTGGATACCCAGCTTCTTCAGGCGATACCAAAAGCTGCGCTCGGAAATCCCGATCTTCGCCGCTGCCGCCGCCTGCACCCCATTGCTCTCCTGCAACGCCGCCAGGATATAGGCCTTCTCCACCTCCGCCAGCGCCGCGTCCAGGTCCTGGGGAATGCCCGGCCCGTCGCTGAGGATGGCGGTCACACCGCCCTCGCTTGGCTTGGACGCAAACAGGTAACCCGGCAGGTCGATGTCCTCGATTACCGGTGACGCCGCGACGATGGTCGCGCGTTCGACGCAGTTCTGCAGTTCACGGATATTGCCCGGCCAGTGATACGCCGCCATGGCCTGCAAGGCCTCCGGGCTGAAGCCGGTGATACGTTTGCCGGCGGTGGCGCTCAGGGTCTGGGCGAAGTGGCGGGCCAACGGTGCGATATCTTCCACCCGCTCACGCAAGGCCGGCAACGGGATCGGGAACACGTTGAGGCGGTAATACAGGTCTTCGCGAAACTCTTTGTTGGCCACCGCATCCAGCAGATTCTTGTTGGTGGCGGCAATCACCCGCACGTCCACCTTGCGCTCGCGGGGGTCGCCCACCGGCTCGATCACCCGCTCCTGCAATGCGCGCAGGATCTTCGCCTGCAACGCCAACGGCATGTCGCCCACTTCGTCGAGAAACAACGTGCCCTTGTCAGCCTGCTGGAAGCGCCCTACCCGGTCGGCCACGGCACCGGTAAACGCGCCTTTGCGATGGCCGAACATTTCGCTTTCCAGCAGGCCTTCCGGGATCGCTGCACAGTTGACCGCCACGAACGGTTGGTCGGCACGGCTGCCGTGTTTGTGGATGGCGCGGGCCACCATTTCCTTGCCGGTGCCGCTTTCGCCGGTGAGCAGGATGGTGGCGCTGCTGTCGCGCACCGAGTCCACCGCTTGCAGCACTTTGCGAAACGCCGGGCTGTCGCCCACCAGGCTGTCGAACTGCGCGTGTTCGTCCAGTTCGGCACGCAGGCGCGCGTTGTCGCGCATGATGTCGCGAAACTGCAGGGCCTTGGCCACGGTGATGTCCAGTTCGTCGATATCGAACGGCTTGGCGATGTAGTCGTAGGCACCGTTGCGCATCGACTGCACGGCGTTTTTCACGGTGCTGTAGGCGGTCATCACGATCACCGGTACGTGGGGGTAGCGCACCTTGATCTCGGCCAGCAGCGCCGGCCCGTCCATGCCGGGCATGCGCCAGTCGCTGATCACCAGGTCGATGTCTTCCTGCTCCAGCACCTTGAGCGCGTGCAGGCCGTTGCCGGCGATGAACACCTGCACACCGTTCTGGCCCAGGGCCGACGCCAGCAGGTCGCAGAGCTTGGGTTCATCATCGACTACCAGAATGTTATGCGTCATGACTGTCCTCGTCGTCTTCGCCAATCGCCGGAATGTACAGGCTGAAGGTGGCGCCGGCATCTTTCTCACTGGCGCATTCGATGCTGCCGTCGTGACTTTCCATGATCGAATAGACTTTGGCCAGGCCCAGGCCGGTGCCCGAGGCCTTGGTGGTGACGAATGGGGTGAAGATACGTTCAAGCATATCCGCCGGGATACCCTGGCCGGTGTCGGCGATGCTGATCACCGTGTTGTCGCCCACTGTGCGAATGCCCAGGGTCAGGCGCCCGCCTTCGGGCATCGCGTCGATGGCGTTGAGAATCAGGTTGAGGCACGCCTGCTTGAGTTGCTTGGCGTCGGCGTAGAGAGTCGCTCCCGGTGCCTGGTCATCGACACGGGCATCGATCGCGTGGGTGGCCAACTCCGGCGCGCAGAAGCCGAGGATCTCATCCACCAGCGCACGCGCCGGTTGCAACACCCGCAGCGGCGGGTTGGGCTTGGCGAAGTCGAGGAACTCGGTGATCAGGTCGTTGATGCGGCTGACCTCACTGACCACGTATTCCAGATGGCGCTTGTCGGTTTCCGCCAGATCGGCACGCCGGTGCAACAGCTGCGTGGCCGTCTTGATGATGCCCAGCGGGTTGCGGATCTCGTGGGCCAGGCCCATGGCGACTTCGCCGAGGGCGTGCAGGCGATCGCGTCGGCGCAACTGGGCTTCAAGGTGATGCAACTCGCCCAGGCGCTCGGTCATGTGGTTGAAGGTGCTGCTCAACTGGGCGAGCTCATCGCCGCCGCTGACCAGCACACGGTGTTCGTAGTTACCCGAGATCACTGCGTCCACGCCCTGGGACAGGTCCCGCAGCGGCTTGGTCAGGCGCCGCGACACCAGCACCCCCGCCGCCAGCGACAGGGCCGAGCTGAGCAGGAAGATAAGCAGGAAAAGGTTGCTCTGGTTGACCAGCCCGACCAGGCTGGTGTGGCGCAACAGGCCGCTGAAAATCACGCCCTGCAAATCTCCCGCATCATTGAAGATCGGCCAGTACAGCCCGCTGTAGTTATTGGTGAACTGCTCGCTCGGCTGGCGGGTGCTGCGCATCGCCGTTTCGACGCTCTTGGGGATGCGCGAGGGGTGATCCACGAAACGCTGGGTCGAGAATATCTCGGAGAAACCGTCGGGGTTGGCCAGGTACAGGCGCAGGTCGAGGGAGTGCACATCGGCCACGCTAGTGAGGAAACTGCTGTCCAGGTAGGTGGCAACCAGCAAAATGTAATCGATACCGTCACGGCTGGTCTCGAAGGTCGACACCACCAGGCCGGTGCTCACACCGGCCACCTGCACCGTCTGTAATACCGCATTACTGGTCAGATTGATCTGTTTGACGATGTCATCGGAGGCAGTGCTGAACTCCACTTTGTGGTCGCTGGCGCGAATCAGCGCGACCACGTCGATATCGGTCGCGTCGGCAATGTCGGCGGTCAGCCGGTCGTGCTTGGCGGCTTGGCGGCTCGACGGCGGGCTGGTGTAGCGCAGGAACAGTTTGGCCATGCGCGCGTTGTCGTGAAGGATGTCGCCGATCTCGTCCTTGACGATCTTGGTCGACTCCTGCAGCCAGATGCGCACGTTGCTGTCGAAGATCTGCGACAGCGTGGTCGCGGCCAGCTCGGCCGCGATCATGGTAGGGATCACGCTGACCAACCAGAACGCCAGCACCAGCTTGCGCTGGACGCTCCAGCGCGAAATGGCAAAGGGGCGGGCTTTCTGGCGGGTCTTGGTGATCATCAGGTTTCGCTTATCGCAGCAGCCATGGCAGGGTCGGAACGGTCCGGTCGAATAAACAGTTTTACAAGCTTGAGCAGGCCGTTGACCAGCCGGTTGCGGTGACGGAAAAACACACTGTTGCCCTGAAACTCGCAGCCCAGGCGCAGCTTACTGGCATACCCGGCCTGCCCGCACTCATACACCGCAATATTGTGTTGAATACAGTAGTCGACATTGGTCAGCCAGCTGCGGAAGTACAGGTTGTAGTCGCGGGTAAACGCCACGTCATGCCCGAAAAACTTGTCCACCAGGCGGTGTTCGTCGACCAGGATCAGGTTGAACGCCACCAGTTGCTCGTCCACCCAGTAAAGAACACAGATCGCGCGCTCATCCAGGCGTTCGAGTACGCCGGTGAAGTAACCGGCGGGCAGCCGTTCGAACTGCAACTCGGCGCGCGTGAGCGTGGCTTCGTACAGGCGCATGACCTCGGGCAGCACGTCGTCGATATTGCGCCGCCACTCCACCCGCGGCCCCGGCGCACGCAGCTTGCGACGCAGGTCCTTGCGCGTGGATTTGCCCAGCGAACCCAGGTAGGCATCCACCGAACCGTACGGCAATGGCAACACGCCAGTGGGCAAGCTCGGCATGCTCTGGAAGCCCGCCGCGCGGCAGCTCTGGAGCCAGTGCGGGTCTTTGCTCGGCGCATCCTTGACCGCCACCAGGCCGATGCCGAAATCATCGGCATCCTGGCGTGCGGCCTCCAGCAAGTGCTTGAGCAACAGCGGACGCTGGGCATCCGGCACGCTGCTGGCGAAACCCACGTCGCAGCGCTCGGCCACGGGCGATCCGAGGGCATACAGCCCCAATTGCAAAAGCCCCGGCCACAGCCGCTCGACACGCTCGGTCAAGCGCTTGCCGGCGCCCGACACCGTGGTGTCGAGGCGATAATGCGTGATGAACGCGGCAGCTACGGCCACCAGCGTTCCATCTTGATAAACCGCGAGATAACGCCACTGGAAATCATCGATGGCGGCGTTTTCCACGGCGACGTAATAGTCCCAGTCCTCCAGCGCACCCGGGAAACAATCGTTCCAGGCACTGCGCTGGATAGCCCGGATGGTCGGGAAGGCTTGGGCGGTGATCACATCGTTTCCTTTTCGCTCGCGTCCCTGTAGGAACGAGCTTGCTCGCGAAGAACCCACAGACACCGTGTCAAGCCAGGCTGTACGCGTTATCGTTGACGATTTTCGCGGGCAAGCCCGCTCCTACAGAAGTGGTGTGTTGTTCGACGAACTCCGCACTCAACTCGATCACCCGGCGGTATTGCAGGTCGACGGTGATCATGTGGTAGCAGTTGTCCAGCAGGATCTTGGTCACCGGCCCGCCCAGGTGGCGTTCCACGTAGTCCGCGTTCCAGCGGCTGGTGATGTCGTCCTCGATGGAGTGCAACACCAGCGCCGGTACGTTGATCTTCGGCATGCGTTTCTTGACCACGGCGTTCATCCGGTGCAGCTCGCGCACGGTGATGCCCTCCATGGTCAGCAAGCCCGCTTCGCTGCTTTCGCCTTCCTTCATCTGCCGCTCGACAATGCCGCGCAGGCGTTCGTTCTTGATGCCGTACGGCGGCTTCTCTTCGAAGCGGCAGATGTGCACGCCGAACGGGATTTTCATCAGCAACGGCGTAAGGAACGCCAGCTTGTTGATGCTCCAGCCGTCGTACTTCAAGGTGGTGGAATACATCAGCAGCCCGGCGACTTGCCCCGGGTGTTCGGCGGCGACGTACATCGACATCACCGCGCCCATCGACAAGCCACCGACAAACACCTGCTCGTGACGCTGGCGAACCTGCACGAAGGTCTTGCGCACCCCTTCGTACCAGTCCAGCCAGCCCGTGGCCTGCAGGTCGCTGTTGTCACCGCAGTGCCCGGCCAGGGTGGGCACGTACACCGTGCAATTGCCCACCTTGGCCAGGCCCTTGGCGACCTGGCGCAACTCCGTCGGGGTGCCGGTCAGGCCGTGGATCAACAGGATCCCGACCGGACCGTCACCGAGAACGAAACCGGCATCACCTTCACCGAGGTCGATCCCGACGCTGTTCACCGGTTGGTCGCCCGCACCAGCAGTTGCTCCAGCAGCTTCAGGCCCAGCTCGATTTCCGGGTAGCTGATTTCCAGGGACGGTGCCAGGGTGATCACGTTCTTGTAGTAACCGCCCACGTCGAGGATCAGGCCGAGTTTCTGGCCATCCACCACCATGTCGCCCTTCATGCCTTCTTCAACCATGTAGTCCAGGGTCGCCTTGTCCGGGGTGAAGCCATCCGGCCCGCAGATTTCGCAGCGCAGGGCCAGGCCCAGGCCGTCGACGTCGCCGATGATCGGGAAACGTTTCTGCAGGTCCTGCAGGCCTTCGAGGAAGAACTTGCCCTTGGCCATGACCATCGCGCCGTAGTCGACTTCGTTGGTCATCTTGAACATTTCCAGGCCTACCGCCGTACCCAATGGGTTGGAGGCGAAGGTGGAGTGGGTCGAACCTGGCGGGAAGATCTTCGGGTTGATCAACTCTTCACGGGCCCAGATGCCGCCCAGGGGGTTGAGGCCGTTGGTCAGCGCCTTGCCGAACACGATCACGTCCGGCTGTACATCGAAGTGTTCGATCGACCACAGTTTGCCGGTGCGGTAGAAGCCCATCTGGATCTCGTCGGAGACCATCAGGATGCCGTGCTGATCCAGCACGTGCTTCAATTCGCGATAGAAGTTCATCGGCGGGATCACGTAGCCGCCGGTGCCCTGGATCGGCTCGACGTAGAACGCGGCGTATTCGCTGGAACCGACCTTCGGGTCCCACACGCCGTTGTATTCAGTCTCGAACAGGCGGGCGAATTGCTGCACGCAGTGGCTGCCGTATTCTTCCTTGGTCATGCCTTTGGGGCCACGGAAGTGGTACGGGAACGGGATGAACTGCGCGCGCTCGCCGAAGTGGCCGTAGCGACGACGGTAGCGGTAGCTGGAGGTGATCGACGAAGCACCCAGGGTGCGCCCGTGGTAGCCGCCCTCGAAGGCGAACATCAGGCTCTTGCCGTTGGTGGCGTTACGCACCACTTTCAGGGAGTCTTCGATGGACTGCGAACCGCCGACGTTGAAGTGCACGCGACCGTCGAGGCCGAATTTCTTCTTGGCGTCGACCGCGATCATTTCCGACAGCTCGATCTTGCCCTTGTGCAGGTACTGGCTGGCGATTTGCGGCAGCGTGTCGATCTGTTGTTTCAACGCGTTGTTCAGGCGCGGGTTGGCGTAGCCGAAGTTGACCGCCGAGTACCACATTTGCAGGTCGAGGTAGGCCTGGTCTTCGGTGTCCCACACGTAGGAGCCTTCGCAACGGCTGAAAATACGCGGCGGCTCGATGTAGTGAACGGTGTCGCCGTAGGAGCAATACTTGGCTTCTTTGTCCAGAAGGATCTGGTCTTCGGCGGTAGCGATACGGATATCAGACATGGTGGAAGAGTTCCTGGTTGTCAGCAGCAGTAAAGGTGGTGGCGTTGGCGGCGATGCCCTGAGGCAGTCGGGCCAGCAATGCAGGCAGCTCGGCAAAGGTGTCGAAGCGTGCGTGAGGAATGTTGTTGGCTTCGCAGTACTTGGCGAGGCTGCCCTTGGCGAACACGAAGTCAGCGGTGGAGGCCACGCACATGTCGGACTTGCCGTCGCCGATCACCAGCACGCGCTTGTTGCGTGGGGTGGACTTGCACTTGCAGTTGCCGGAAGCGGCACGGCACGCGTCGCTGGAATACGGGAAGTCGATGCGCCAGCTGTTCTGGTCGACCTGGCGCAGGCGGTTGGCCAGGATCGGCAGCAAGGTCACGTAGTTGCGCGACAGGATGCGGGCGATGCCCTGCTCGATGCCGTCGCTGACCACTTCGATGGTCGCGCCCAGTCCCATGACGTGGTCGACGAAGTCGGGGAAGTCCGGGTCGATTTCGACGCTGTCGAAGTACGCGAGCAATTCGGAAGGTGTGGCCTTGATCAGCGCCAGTTGGCGGCTCAGGCATTCGCGTGAACCGATATGCCCATCCAGCCATTCCTGTTCGATGGTTTCCCATTCGGGGCCGGCGAAGCGTTGGAGGACGTTGTCGATGACATCGGTGGGGGTAATGGTCCCGTCGAAGTCACACACGATATGCCACTGGATCATCGTTGTTTACCTTGGAGGAGCGCGCTGTGTGCGCTTGCACCAGAGGTAGAGCAGGGACTGTGCCAACTGGCCATCACCCAGCAGGGCCGGGGCTTTGGCGCGTATCGAAGGCGAAATGTGTCTTCCAAGCTACAATTTTTGTAGCTTGCTACAAACAAGATGAGTGCTTGCGTGAAGCTGGCCCTTCGCGCGTTCATGCGCACGTAATCAATCAAGGAACCGTGACCATGTACAGGATCACATGCGCTGCATTCGCCGGTTTGCTTGGCCTGTGGAGCTTTTCAAATGCTGCCCTGGCCGAAGGCATCACCGGTGAAGTGGGCGCAGGCCTCAGTTATCAGCCCCATGACCCCACCGCCAGCCGCTACGAAACCCGCCCCGTGCCCTACCTGGACCTGGACTGGGGCAGCGTCAGCCTGAGCACCGATGACGGTTTGACCTGGAGTGCGCTCAACACCCACGGCTTTACCGCCGGCCCCTATATCAATTACCTGTCGGGGCGCACGTCCAATGGCGATCTGCAGGGCCTGCGCAATGTGTCGGACATGGCCGAGGTAGGTGGCTTCGTCCAGTACGCCCCAGCTGATTTCTGGCGGGTCTACGCGCAATTGGGGCAAGCCGTGGGCGGTGGGCATTCGCAGAGTGGCGCCCTCGGCAAACTGGGCGGCGAACTGGGCTACCCGCTGGGTGGCGGGATCATCGGCAGCAGCGGGCTGGTGGCGCATTTTGCCGATGCACGCCAGACCAACACGTTTTTTGGCGTGGATGACAACGAGGCCGCCGCCACTGGCTTTCGTCCCTACAACGCCAGCGGCGGTTTCCAGAACGTGACGCTGACGCAGAGCTTCGAGTTTCCCCTGGCTGCCAAATGGTCGTTGTTGACCAGCGCGAGCTGGGTGCATCTGGTGGGTTCGGCAGCGGACAGCAGCATCGTCCGGCAGACCGGCGACGTGAACCAGGGCCAGGTGCAAACAGCGATCAGCTACAAGTTCGATTAGGTTGGTCTGGGGTTTGCAATGAAGGCCTGGAATCCATTTTCCCAGGACACTTTTCATGGCTCGCCCCGCTTACCGCCTGCTGCACCACTCGCTCTGGGACCTGGTGCCCATCGTCCTGGGCCTGGCACATTTCGCGTTTGTCGTCTGGCTGGTTGCCGCGTTCCATAGCCTGAGCTGGTGGGCCCTGGTGCCGCTGGCGCTGCTCTACGCGGTGAGCCTGTCGTGGAGCATCAACAGCATCTCCCACAACCAGATCCACAACGCCTACTTCACCCATCGCGCCATGAACCGGGCCTTCGACCTGCTGCTGTCGGTGACCATCGGTTTCTCCCAGACGCTCTACCGCGACATCCACAACCGCCACCACCGTGGCAACGCCGACCTGCCGGGGCCGGATGGCAAGACCATCGACCCGCTGTCGATCTACCAGCGTGGTCGCGATGGCCAACCGGAAAACCCGTGGGCCTATACCTTCCTGAGTTTTTTCCGCGACGACCCCAAGCCCTTCTATGACGAGATGAAGCGCAAACGCCCGGCCGATGCGCGCTGGGTGAAAGTCGAGATCGGTGTGACCGTGGCGTTCTACATCGCGCTGGCGTTCTACAACTGGCAGGCGGTGCTGTGGCTGTTGCCGTTCTGGTACCTGGGCCAGTGCCTGTCATCGCTCAATGGCTACTACGAGCATTTCGGCGGCAACCCGGACCTGCCGATCGCCTGGGGCGTGAGTTCCTACAGTGTGTTGTACAACCTGATCTGGATGAACAACGGCTACCACGCCGAGCACCACTACCGGCCGAAGATGCACTGGACCAAAGTGAAGGCGTTTCATCGGGAGATTGCCGAGCAGCAGCGTGAGGCGGGGGTCAAGCAGCTTCCGGTGTCACACGGGTTGGGCTTTCTGGTAGCGCACCGCAACAACTAGGGCTGAAACCGGGATTTTGTGGTGAGCGAGCTTGCCTCGCGCGGGGCAAGCCCGCTCACCACAAAAATCAAATCAAACCAGACCAAAGTGATCAGTTTTCTTCGCCTTCCGCCAGGAGGGCTATACCACCGATAATCACCGCCACCCCCACCCAGTGCAGCGGGCTGATATGTTCCCCCAGCCCCAGCCACGAACCCAGCAACACCACCACGAACACCAGTGAACTCAGCGGAAACGCCAGGGACAGGCTGCTGCGCCGCAGGATCAGCATCCACACGAAAAACGCGCCGATGTAGCTGGCAATCGCCGCCAGGATCCCAGGGTTGCGCACCACCTCACCCAGCCACTGCCAGTTGAAATCCATCTGCCCCAACTGGTCGCCAGCGACTTTGGTAAACAACTGGCCGGCGCTTTCCGTGCAGATCAGCAAGGCCCACAGCACCACCGTGCCCAAACGCCCATGCAACCATCCGGTATTCATCGTTTGCGTACTCATGCCTGACTCCCTGCAATCGCCACCAACATCACACCCAAGGTAATCACCAGCGTACCGAGCCAACGGCGCCGGCTGACGGTTTCGCCCAGCACCACCTTGCCCGCCAGCACCACGCCGCAATACGCCAGCGCGGCCGCCGGAAACAGCAGGCTCAGCGGCGCGCGCGAGAGGGCTTCGAGCCACACGAAAAATTCGATGGCATAGGCGCCGATCCCCGCCCATAGCAACGGCGCATTGAACACCTGGCCCCAGAACGCATTCAGGCGAAAACCACCGTCCAGTTCAGGCAAACGGTCCAGGCCGATCTTGAAACACAGCTGGCCAATCACATCGAGCACGATGGAAAACGCCACCAGCAACACCACGGTCAAGGTCACGGGAACAGCTCCTCAAACAGATCGATCAGGGCTTCATTGGTCGCGGCATTGCGCTGCAAGTCTTGCGCACTCCAGCGCTCGGGCGGCGGCTGGTCGGACTTGGCTTCCCAACGCTTGAAGGCATTGCTGAACGCCGGCGTGGCGAACTCGCCGCACACGTCGATGCCGATGATGCGCTTGCGCGCCGCCAATGCGCGCAAGGCTTGCAGCAGGTGGGTCAGGCGCATGCCACCCTGGTCCCAGTTAGTGGCGGCGTCTTCACTGGCGAGCACGTCTTTGTCGATGGTGATCCAGATCGCCTCGGTGGGCAGGCTACCGATCATCTGCTCCAGGAATGCCGCCCAGTCCAGCTCGGCCAGATTGCGCCAATGCAGGTGGTTTTCCTGCTGCTGGTGGCCGGCACCGTCCCCTACCCGCCCCCAGACTTTGGAGGGGGCATGCTGCCAGGGAAACAACTGCAATTGCCCGCGCTTGAGCGCCCCGAGGTTGCCGCCCCGCAGTTGTGGGTTGTGCAGGTCGTCGCTGCACGGGCCGAGGGTGACGATGCGTTTGATCGCCGGCATCTTCAGCGCGCGGTTGACCCACGAACCACAGTGGCGCTTGGGCGCAAAGCGCACCCAGTCGGGGTGGTTGTCGAAGTGGATCAGGCTGATGGGCTCTTTCAAATCAGCCAGGAATGCCGGCGTGAGGTGGTGATAATCGCCGGAGCCGACAAACAGGATTTCCGGCCGTGCGTCTTTGGGCCGAGGCCTTTGGGCCAGACGTTCGGCGAAGCGCTTCCAGGTTTTTTCGGTGGACCACAGGCGCAGCTTGGGGCCCAGGTCCAGCAGGTCGATACGGTGGGCGCGGCCACTGGCCAGGCGCCGGGCAATCGGTGCCTGGCCGGTGAGGCTGTGGTCGAGGTCAAGAATGTTCAAGGCAGTGTCCCTTAAGGCTTTAAAGGGTCAATGCAAGGGACGGGCCAGCACCTGTTTCAAGACCAATGGAGAACAATGTGGGAGGGGGCTTGCCCCCGGTAGCAGAGTGTCAGTCAACACATGTCTTGACTGAACCACCGCTATCGGGGGCAAGCCCCCTCCCACATTTTGACCTGCGTTCGGCGTTAGTTTTTGGATTCGCTGATGATCTGCCGGATGGCGCCTACAAAAGCTTCCGCCGGCTGCCCACCGCTGACGGCGTACTGGTCGTTGAACACGATGGTCGGCACCGAGGTCACGCCACGGGAGATCCACAGCTGTTCCTGTTCACGGACTTCGGCGGCGTACTCGTCGCTGGCCAGAATCTCGGCTGCACGCTGGATATCCAGCCCGACGCTCTCGGCAATGATCGCCAGGGTCGCGTGGTCGGACGGGTCCTGCCCATCGGAGAAGTACGCCTTGAACAGCGCTTCCTTGAGGTTGTACTGCAAACCTTCCAGACCGGCCCAGTGCAGCAGGCGGTGCGCGTCAAAGGTGTTGTAGATGCGGCTCTGGCCGTCGGTGCGGAACGCAAAGCCCAACCCGGCGCCCATGTCGCGGATGCGTTCGCGGTTGGCCTGGGATTGCTCGGCGGTGGAGCCATATTTCTCGGTGATGTGCTCGACGATGTTCTGCCCTTCGGCGGACATGTTCGGATTCAGTTCGAACGGTTGGAAGTGGATCTCGGCTTGCACGTCGGCGCCAAGCTGGTCGAGGGCTTCGGTCAGGCCGCGCAGGCCGATGATGCACCAGGGGCAGGACACATCGCTGACGAAATCGATTTTCAGGGGAGTACTCATGGCAGGCAACCTCGCTGGCAGTAATGCGCCGTAAAGGTTGCACGATACACCAATGTCACAACACCTTCGAAGGCTCGCCCAGGTCAATCTGCGCCCAGTGCGCCGCATCTTCGCGATGGGCTTGCAGGTACGGCAACACGGCCGTCAACAGTGGCGCCTTGAACGCCTCCTGGAACCGATGGGCCATGCCGGGAATCAGCTTCAACTGGCTGCCCTGGATATGCGCCGCCAGGTGCACGCCGTGCATCACCGGCAGCAACGGGTCGGCAGTGCCGTGCACCACCAGGGTCGGCACGCGCAGTTGGTTGAGCAACGGCACGCGGCTCGGTTCGGCGAGGATCGCCATGATCTGGCGCTTCACGCCGTCCGGGTTGAAGGCGCGGTCGTAGGACAGCGCCGCCTGGTGCAACAGCGACTGGCGATCATCCTTGACGTTCGGGCTGCCCAGTGCGGCGAGCAAGTCGGCCTGCTGCTCCAGCGCCACTTCACGATTCGGCGCGCTGCGTCGCGACAACAGTTGCACCAGCGCGGCATTCGGTGCGGGCAGGCCTTCGGCGCCGGAGCTGGTCATGATCAGCGTGAGGCTCTCGACCCGTTGCGGCGCCATGGCGGCCAGGTGCTGGGCGATCATCCCGCCCATGCTCGCGCCCAGCACGTGGAATTGCTGGACCTGCAACGCGTCCATCAAACCGATGGCGTCATCGGCCATGTCGGTCAGCGTATAAGGCGCCGCCACCGGGAGGCCGAGCTTGTAGCGCAGCACTTCAAAGGTCAGGTTGGCGTTGGCCGGGGCCTGGCGCCAGGTGGACAGGCCGACGTCTCGATTGTCATAGCGAATCACCCGGAAACCTTGCTGGCACAAGGCAACAACCACCTCGTCGGGCCAGTGGATCAACTGCCCGCCCAGGCCCATCACCAGCAGCAAGGCAGGGTCGGACGCACGGCCGATGCTCTGGTAGGCGATGCTTACCTGAGCCAGGTCGACCGTTTGGGTCGGGACATTGACATCACATCGAGAAGCCGCAAAAGACGGCAGGCCGAACACTAAGGCGGCCAGTAAAAACAACACGCGCATGAAAAACACCGAAACGCAGAACCCCAGTAGAGCGCGAGTCTGATGAAGTTTGTTCAAGCGCGCTGCCACAGTTGCGTGACAGTTTGATGAAGAGCGCTCAACGGTCATGGTCGACACGGCTTGCAACATGAGACAAACTCACGCCATTCCGATTCGTCACAAATTATGTTCATGGAGAACCCGTGCTCGAGATCCGCCACCTCAAGACCCTGCACGCCCTGCGCGAAGCCGACAGCCTGGTGGAAGCCGCCGAACGCCTGCACCTGACGCAGTCGGCGCTGTCCCACCAGTTCAAAGAGCTGGAAGAACGCCTGGGCATGCCGCTGTTCGTGCGCAAGACCAAACCGTTGCGCTTCACCAGCGCCGGCCTGCGCCTGCTGCAACTGGCCGATGCCACCCTGCCGCTGCTGCGCGGCGCCGAACGTGACATCGCGCGCTTGGCCGGCGGCACCGCCGGGCGCTTGCACATGGCGATCGAGTGCCACAGTTGCTTCCAGTGGTTGATGCCGACCATCGATCAGTTCCGCGATGCGTGGCCGGAAGTCGAACTGGACCTGGCCTCGGGGTTCGCCTTCGCGCCGCTGCCGGCCCTGGCCCGTGGCGACCTGGACCTGGTGGTGACCTCCGACCCGCTTGAGCTGCCCGGCATCACCTATGTGCCGCTGTTCACCTATGAAGCCATGCTCGCGGTGGCCAATCAGCACCCGCTGGCTCACAAGGCCTACATCGTGCCGCAGGACCTGCTGACCGAAACCCTCATCACCTACCCGGTGGAGCGCGACCGCCTGGACATCTTCACCCGCTTCCTGGAGCCGGCGGATGTGGAACCCGCCCAGGTGCGCACCTCGGAACTGACGGTGATGATGATGCAATTGGTGGCCAGCGGCCGTGGCGTGTGCGGCATGCCCCATTGGGCATTGCATGAGTACAGTTCGCGCGGTTACGTGAAGGCCAAGCGCCTGGGCGAAAAGGGTCTGTTTGCGACCCTGTACGCCGGCATCCGCGCCGACATGCTGGATGCACCGTACATGCGCGACTTCCTGCTGACGGCCAAGGACACCTCGTTCTCCACCCTGGATGGGGTCAGCGCGGTGCGCTGAGCGGAGATCACCGGGTTTTCAATTCTCGGTAGAACGGCAGGATCACGTCGCGCGTCAGCGGTGCCAGGTGCAGTCCGCCATCGCCCATCGGATCGATCCAGCGTACTTCTTCGATTTCCGCGGCGGGCGTCACTGCGACGTCGATGTGCACCTGGAACAGGTCGGCTTGTACGGTAAAGCCTGGTTCGTTGACCGCCGGTGCCGAGAACTGGCCGAGGTACTGCGCGGCACTGGGCTCAATCTGCAGGTTCAGTTCTTCGTGAAGCTCACGGGCCAAGGCTTGCGCAGGTTGCTCGCCCGCATCGATCTTGCCGCCAGGCTGCATGAAGGCCTGGGTGCCGCGCTTGCGCACCAGCAGGGTCTGGCCGTCGCTGCCGATCAGGAGGGCAGCGGCGATGCGGATAGTCATGGGCATGTAATAAACACCTGAGGAGAAAAGCCGGCAAGGATTACACGCGCCTGCGCGCCAGGCAATTGATCGCTCCCGGTCGCCGCCGCACCGACACACATGCACCGCAACGCCCTTGAGCGCCAACCCTAGACTCCGAACTCAGATTCAGCCGTGCGCGGCACGCGCCCTTCATACGAGTTCACACATGCACAGTTCATTACCCCCCTCCCCTCCCGACAGCGCACCTGTCGACCCCTTGCAACCCGTGACCATGCCGGTGGTGCCAGCGGCCCATCAACCCATCGACCAGCAGCAGACGCAGCTCATCCAGGCCCTCGCCAGGCTCAATGCCCAGACCGACGCGCTGCTCCAGGAACAGCCGAGCCTGGAAACGGTGTATCAGCAGCAATTGGCCGCGGTGTTTCCCGACTTGCCTCGGCCCATCCATCCAGATCGGATTTTCTACAGCCGCTACCGCGAAGACGCCGACGGCGAAAAACAACTGCTGGGCAGTGAGTCCCTTGGCTCACTCCTGACCCGATTAAGAAGCCCCGACGCAGACGCCTATCTGGCACAAGAAAGCGGGGCCTTCTACCGGGAAAGCGATACGGTGGAGGAAGACAAACGCCTGTCCCCCGCCAGCCCGACCGCGACACTGGCCGGCGTGCTGGAAATAGCCTTGACGATCAAGCTCAATGAGTTCTGGACATTCCGCGAAAGCGATCAACCCACCACCGAGGCACAGTTGGTCGCCTTGCGTCGCCAGGTACTGGCCCATCAATTGGCCTTGCGCACGCTGGACGGCACCTTATCGGCGGCGGCGCGGGCGCTGGCGGACAGCGTCTTGAAATACCCGACGGCGGCGGCACGGGAAACGCTATTCCCCGCCGGCCAACGACCCGGCGCCTACAGGCTGGCCTTGGAGAACGGCAGCGCATTCGCCGGCGCGTTCATCCTCAATAACACGGGCGGCACACCGCCACAGGGGCAGGTATTGCTCTTCAGTCCAGGCGAAGGATTCGAGGAGTTTGAGCACCTGGGGCAGTTGAATCACACCGTGGGGGCACGCTTGAACGCAGGTGGATCGGCCGGCCAGCGGCTGCTCGCCAGCCTGCCATTGGCCGATCAAGCCCCTCTGGCCAGCTTGCCCGTGCTGACCACTAACCCGCCGCTGATCGAAGCGGATGTGCTTGCAGACCATATCCACTCACTGCGGGTGCGGCAGTACTTCAATACCCAAGCGACCCTGCGCAAGGATCCATTGCCACTGGCCGGCGACCTCGACAGGGCCGCCGACCTGGCGCCCCAACTGGATGTCTCTGCCGCCCTGGCGAGCCGCAACCTGCGCCTGGTGGCGCCGCGTGACCCCGACTGGCTGACAGCGGCCAGCCCGGCCGACCGGCAACAGTACCAGCAACTCGAAACCGCCCTGATTGACAGCCATGAAGTGCTCGCCCCCCTGCTGGAGAACATCGCGCCATTTGCCGTGTTTGCCGAACAGGAAACCGGCAAGGTGCTGAAACTGCAAAAACCGGAATATGCCGCTGTCGACCTGGCGCCCTACAAAAGCCTGGTCAGGCTGCGCGTGAGCGCCTCGATGGAGGTCAAGGTCACGGGCTATCGCGATGCGGCCTCCGACGTCGTGTACATCAGCGAAGACCCGCAAATCGACATCCCGCAGGTGCTGCCAGAGCGCACGCTGACCTTCGGCACCTGGAACGCAAAAGTCGTGGTGGACCTGCGCACACTGGGCAGTTACGCCCGGCGCAACGTCGACCCGTGGTCCGCCCATGAGCTGCACCGGACGATCAGCGCCAGCGCCGACATTGTCGACGCCTCGGGACAAAAGCGCGGTCGGCTTGAGGATGCCGATCTACGTGCGCTCGCCCGACAGGCGGATGTTGGCACACAGTACGAGGCGTACCTCAGGTCGGCCTTCTTGCCCCATGGCGAGGGACGCGCCTTTGCCAGCGCCTGGCAGCGGGCGAGCGCGGCGGCATTGCGCAAGGATGCGCAGGAGAGCCGATTGAACCCGGCGGTCTACGAATTGTTCAGCTTCAAGACGCCCGGCGGTGGAATGGACTGGATAAAAGCGGTTGCCGAGTATCCCGACTCGACCACCCGCCCGCCTGTGGGCCGATCCGATATCGAGGTCAACACGCTGGTCATGGGGGGCGGATTGGAAGGTGGCCAGGGCGGCCAGGTCATCAATGGCGTACTGGTCATCCAGCGCAAAGGCACCAAGCCGGGCGGCGTCTGTGTCCTTTACACCCCGCAGGCTCCCGACAACGCGCCCTTCCGGGAACTGGTGCTGGGGCTGGTGGAACTCGACGCACTGAAGGCCAAACCTGAATGGCGCGCCTATTTCACCCAGCGCATGGCCACTGGCGATGCACGGGAACTGGCGCGGATTTTCAGCGATACCCGTAGCGTGCACCGCTATGCCGTGACGCCAATTACCGGTGATCTGCATGCGTACCTGTATTCGGCGCAGCTGGGCTTTCAGCTCGCCCATGCCGACTACCGTTCGCGGACCAACGCGGAAATTGCCCTTGAATCGGCGGCAAATGGCTTTCTGTTTTCCGTCGAAGTGGCCGACTTCCTGCTGGGGCTGTCACTGTTCAAAACCCTACGGAGCGTAGCCCATCGCTACATCGTCAGAGGGGTGAACAACGCGCAGAAACTGGGCCGTGCCATTCCGGGGCTGATCCGGAAAATCGGTGCAGACAAAACACCCTACATTGCCATCGCCAAGCCCTCTATCCGACCGCTGGACCCGGCCTGGGTCGATGTGGCGAGCTACCGACTGCCGAAACAGATCGATGCGCTCTTCGACGTCGACGACTTTGCCCAGACCCATCAGTACAGGCTGTCCCGCAGACTGGGCGCGCCCAGTTTCATAGACAGTCGCAACCAGCACTTTATCGCCATGCGGGCTGAGGATGGTCGCTACCATTTGTATGCGTCCTATGTGGAGGACGGTGCCCGGTATGTCAAAGACCCGACGGGGATCAACGTAGACTTCATGGTGGTGCCGGGAGATGCAAAAAGCTGGAAACCGCGCTTTGAACGAACCACGCGAGGCGGCGGAGCGGTATTGGGTGTGCTGAGAACGCGTACGCCTGAACAGCAAGTGGATGATGACTTGCTCGCCGCATTGCGCATGTTTTCACCCGCCGAGCACGGCGAAGCGCTGCTCAAGGAACTGACGGTCCTTCAGAAACGTCGGCTTTGGGATAACGCACTGCAACAGTTGAATGTCGATGAAAGCACCTTACGGCGCATTGTCTGGGGGCAGCAGGGATCTGCGCGTCCGCCCCAACTACGCCAAGCCTTGTTAATGATTGAATTCGACGCGCACGTTTACACGCACCTGAACAAGACCACTCATTTTTTATCCGAACACCTGACGCTCTCGCCCATTGAACTGGACAATCTGTTTATAAAAATCAAACGTCTCATCGGAAAGAATGATGACTTCGCCAAACATATCAGGGCGTCGATCAGTATTGCTGACCACGATACGGGCGCAAAACTCGTCGGCTACGCATTCACCTACAAGCAACTTAAAAGCCTTGATAAATTCGACAGGAAATACCACCTGTCGACGTGGAGCAACGACACTATCGAGGCGTTCTTGAGAGAAAAAGGACGACGAGAGATCGTCGAGAAAATAGCCGCCAATCACAAAATAACTTTCAATGACGCACTGCAACAATTGCTGTCCAGCCCCAAAAGTAAAGAAGCGCTGGAAGCGTTCAGAATCGAAAAACGCCACGAGCTTCTCAATACACTCGGCGTCGACTCTATTTCCGATGACTTCAAGAAATATGGAGTTCCTTACATTGCATTGTCTTACGGCGAACGCACCGGAACAGCCTCTGGCTTAAAAGTAATCGACAGTGTCACCGTCGCTGAATTTGAAAAAACCATTCCGAAGTTTTCAACACCGTTGGAATTGACCCCGCCACGCCCCCGCACACACAAAGTTGAAAAACCATCGGGGCGACCCGACATTTCCCCCCCGCCTGCCCCCGTACCACCCAACGAGGCGGCCACCAACATCGTCAAGCTGGACGAACTGGCAGAAACGCAGCTACCCCTGTTACCCACCAATGCCAAAAACAAACTTGAGGAGATCATCCAGGATATCCAGGGCGGCCGTATCAGTCGGAAAAAAATTGGCGCCAATACCTATGTCGACTTACCCCAGCTGGATCCAGGCTCGGGCCGCGGTTCATGGCGCGTAGCGTTTGAGAAAACCGGCAAGGAAGGCGAGAGAGATGTCTATCTGCTCAAAGGCATCTATGACTATCACGCCAGCCGGCGAAGAGTCTGGGGCGTTTAGAAGACGCTACGTCAATAACGGCGCCCCATCGGGCACCTTGATAAACACGCTGTACTTGGCCCCTTCCATCGCCTCGAACGCGATCAGCTTGTCCACCAGCGGCAGGTTCAGCACCTTGCCGGCGTTGAGCAGCAGCATGCCGTTGTCGGCGTTGAGGTTGCGGGCCAGGACCATGCCGGCCTCCAGCTCGCGGGTGGTGAACACCTTGACCGTTGGATCGCCCAGCGTCACGTCACTGAGAAACGCCGCGCAGGCCAGCACAAAATCTTCAACCAGCTCCGGATCATAAAGGCGCCCGGCGTACTTGCGGATGTACAGCAGCGCTTCATCGCTGTTCATCTGCCGCTCAAGGATCAGGCCCTTTTGCAATTCGATGAAATCCACCGCCAGCTTGAGCAGGCGAGAACCGAAAGGAATCGCCTCGCCCTTGAGATGGTCGGGGAACCCTGTACCGTCCCAGCGTTCCTGGTGATGGCGAATGATCCGCGCCGCATCCTTCATCGGCTCCAGGGTCATCAACAGCGATTCGCTCTGGCCGGGGTAGCCTCGGTAACGCTCGCGGTCGGTGCTGTGCAGCAGGTCCGACGGGGAGGCCATCATGCTGTCGCTCCAGCTCAGCTTGCCGATGTTGTAGAGCGCGGCGGCCATGGTCAGGTCGCGGTTGCTGGCCTCGTCCAGGCCATGGGTGTTGCACCAGGTACGCACCAGTTCGATGATTTGCCGGTTGGTCTGTTTGGACCGGGGCAGGCGCAAATTAGCCAACAACGAAAACACTTCGGCACCGGTGGCATAGCTGTGCTTGAGCTCTTCATAGGCCAGGTCGAGCATGTCGGCGGTTTGCTGCAGCTCGCTGGTACGCGCGGCCACGCGTTTTTCCAGGGTGGCGTTGAGCTGTTTGAGTTCATCGTTCTGCTGCTGGATCAGGTGTTCGAGGCGCAGGCGTTCACGCTCGGAACGCTGATGGGCCAGGGATTGGCGCAGGGCCAGCAGCAACTCTTCATCTTTCCAGGGTTTACTGAGGTAGCGATAGATCTCGCCTTCGTTGATGGCTTTCACGATCAGGGTCAGGTCGGTCTCGCCCGTCAGCAGAATACGCACGGTGTGGGGGTAATGCTGGTGGATATGCGCCAGCAATGAAGCGCCATCCATGTCCGGGAGGCGCGCGGCGCTCACCACCAGGTCAACGGGTTGGCGGGCAAGGATGGCCAGGGCATCGGCGGCACATGTGGCGCTGTACAGGTCAAACGGCTCGACCCGCAAGAGTTGCGTGAGGCTGTGGAGTACATCCGGGTGGGCATCGATCAGCAGCACCACGTCACGGTCGATATCGGTGAAAGTAACTGACTCTCCCATGGGACACCTCGGATCGTCGGTGTGCGTTCCTTAGGTTCGGGGCTGCCTCCTGGCGATTACTGAGTAGTTTAGTCGGTTTTACACGAAGTGATGGCCTTTGGATATCAACGCAAAAAAGCCGCTCCAGAAACTGGAGCGGCTTTCGAGGTGAAGCGTCTGTTCCTCACGCCTCGGCTTTTTTCGGGCTCGAACCAAACGACGCGAACCGCTTGTTGAACCCGGCGATCCGCCCTTCGGCCTGGGTCTTGCGCTGTTGGCCGGTGTAGATCGGGTGCGAGGCGCTGGACACGTCCAGCGGGATGTACGGGTAGGTGTTGCCGTCGCTGTGTTTATGGGTGCGGTCGCTGTCGGCGGTGGAGCCGATCAGGAAGAACACATCGGCGGCGGTGTCGTGGAACAGCACGGTGCGGTAGTCGGGGTGGATACCAGCTTTCATAAGGCCTCCGGGGCGTCTGGGTGCGAAATATGCGTTATACAGTAACATAAATGATGCACCCAAACGAGAACCGATTGCAATAAGCATAGACCTGTCAGAACTCACAGTAGACGTTGTTAGCTGCTAGCCAGACACTCCACGTAAACCCACTGCCTCGGAACGCACGCATGGAGCGTCGACTGCTGATCCTGCTGCTGACTTACCTGCCGTTGGTGGCGATGGCACAGGATGATGGGGTCGAGCACCTACTGGCGCAGATGACCCTTGAAGAAAAGGTGGGCCAACTGACGATGTTGCACATAGTGGACACCCCTGACGGGGCCATCATTAATCTGCAAAGCCAGAAACACCTGGCGATGACTGATGTTGGCGCAGTGATAGGCGCCGGCGGTGCAGAAAAAACCCGTCAATTGCAGCGTCTGGTGGTGGAAGGCTCGCGACTGCATATTCCTTTGCTGTTTTCTCTAGACGTCATTCACGGTTTTTGCACAATGTTCCCGGTACCCCTTGCCGAAGCCAGTGCCTGGGAGCCTGATCTCACCCAGCGCACCGCGCATGCCGCCGCAGTGGAGGCGACGGCCAGTGGCGTGCATTGGACGTTGGCGCCGATGATCGATATCACTCGCGACCCACGTTGGGGACGCGTGGTGGAGGGCTCGGGAGAAGACCCGTTTTTGGGCTCGGCTATGACGAGGGCGCGAATCAAGGGTTTTCATGGGGACGGGCCGACCAGTACGGCGTTCATGTTAACCACCGCGAAACATTTCGTGGCATACGGCGCTGCCGAAGCAGGACGCGACTACAACACCGTAGACCTGTCGCAACGCACGCTGTGGGAAGTCTACCTGCCACCCTTTCAGGCCGCCGTTCAGGCAAGCGTCGATGCCATCATGCCGGCTTTCAACGAACTTGAGGGGCTGCCGATGGCCAGCAACCAGGCACTGCTTGACGGTGTGCTGCGTCGGCGATGGGGGTTTTCGGGAATGATCGTCTCGGACCATGGCGCACTGTCGGAATTGATCACCCATGGCATTGCAGCGACGCCCCTGGACGCGTCACGTCAAGCGATAGGCGCAGGCCTGGAGGTAGAAATGGCCAACCAGTTTTTCAGGCAGAACCTGCCCTATCTGGTGAGAAACGGCCAAGTGTCCATGGCGACCGTGGACAACGCCGTACGCCACGTACTCAAGGCCAAGCAACGGCTGGGCCTGTTCGATGATCCCTATCGCTACAGTGATGCAACCCGGCAACGCTTGCTGTCCCAGACCCCGCAAGCCCGCGCACTTGCCCGAGAAGCCGCACAAAAGTCCATCGTGCTGCTGAAAAATGCCGATTCCTTACTGCCCTTGTCGAAAGATCTTCAAAAGATTCTGGTCGTCGGCAGCCTCGCAACGGATGTCGCTGCCAGCCTGGAAAACTGTATGGCTGCGGAGCGACCCATTGGGGCGATCTCAATTCTGCAAGGCATACAGAACGCCGCCTCCCCCGCCAGTCGAGTGATCTATGTGCCCGGCGCTTCACCGTCAAGCCAGGACACCCAGGGTATTGCAGCGGCACAAAACGCTGCCCAAGAGGCCGATGTGATCGTTGCGGTATTGGGTGAAACCTCAAACATGAGCGGCGAAGCCAACAGCCGTGCCAGCCTGGACCTGCCCGGCGCCCAGAATGCCCTCCTGCGGGCTCTCTTGAAAACCGGGAAGCCCGTAGTCGTTATCCTGATGAATGGGCGCCCACTGGCATTGACCGGCACCGTTGAGCGAGCACCGGCGATCATCGAATCCTGGTTTCTGGGTACTGAAGCAGGTAACGCCGTGGCCGATGTACTATTTGGCGACACAAACCCCAGCGGCAAACTGCCCATGACCTTCCCCCGCAGCGTGGGGCAGGTTCCCATCTACTACGCGCACAAAAACACCGGACGTCCGGTTGTTGACCAGGACGACAGTTGGACATCGCGTTACATCGATCAACCCTCGACCCCGTTATACCCTTTCGGTTTTGGCCTGAGTTACACCACGTTCAGCTACGGCACTCCTCAATTGAGCAACACGCGCCTCGGCTCCAGCCAGCGCTTGACTGTAACGACCAGCGTCACCAATACCGGCTCACGCGCAGGCGATGAAATTGTTCAGTTGTACCTGCGGGACAATGTCGCCAGCGTCACCCGCCCTGTGCGCCAGTTACGCGGCTTTCGCAAAGTGCATTTAAGACCCGGCCAAACCCAGGAGGTGGTTTTCACCCTCGATGAAAATGACTTTGCAGTGCTGGATGCGGATTTTGAGCCAAGGGTGGAAGCCGGCACCTTCACCCTGTTCGTTGGGGGTGATTCAACCACCGACAACCGGGCCCACTTCGAAGTCACTGATAGCCGCAAGCTATCTGTATCAGGCCAGTCCGTCTCATCCAGCGGGTCAAATTGAACATTCCCACAGGTTGTCTAGGGTTTCCTTACAGGCGCAGAATGCCGGACCGACCAAAAGAGTCTGAACCCAAGGAAACCGTATGAGCCTGTCCTTGCTAAGCCGTTACGCCTTCTTTGCCGTGTGCATCATCTTCACCCTCGCCAGTCTCCCCTTTATCGAACACGAATGGCTGTGGCCCATCACGGTGGTCACCGGCGTGTTGAGCCTGATCGGCCTCTTCGATCTGCTGCAAAGCCCCCACGCCGTGCGCCGCAATTACCCGATCCTGGGCAATATCCGTTACCTGGTGGAAGCCATCCGCCCGGAGATCCGCCAGTACCTGCTCGAATCCGACAGCGATGCCCTGCCCTTCTCCCGTGCCCAGCGCTCGCTGGTCTACTCGCGGGCAAAGAACGAAAGCGCCGACAAACCCTTCGGCACCCTGATCGACGTGTACCAGTCGGGCTTCGAATTCATCGGCCACTCCATGCGCCCGGCGCCGCTCAGCGACCCCAGCGCATTTCGCGTGATGGTCGGCGGCCCGCAGTGCACGCAGCCGTACTCGGCATCGGTGTTCAACATCTCGGCGATGAGCTTCGGTTCATTGAGCGCCAACGCGATTCGCGCGCTGAACCAGGGCGCCAAGCTCGGCAACTTCGCCCACGACACCGGCGAAGGCAGCATCAGCCCCTACCACCGCGAAAACGGCGGCGACCTGACCTGGGAACTGGGCAGCGGTTATTTCGGCTGCCGCACCAGCGATGGCCGTTTCGACCCGGAGCGCTTCGCCGTACAGGCGCAGAACCCGCAAGTGCGCATGATCGAAATCAAGATGAGCCAAGGCGCCAAACCTGGCCACGGCGGGATCCTGCCCAAGCACAAGGTCACCCGGGAAATCGCCGACACACGCGGCATCCTGATGGGTGAAGACTGCATCTCGCCGTCGCGCCACAGCGCGTTTTCCACGCCGATCGAACTGATGCAGTTCATCGCCCAACTGCGTGAACTGTCCGGCGGCAAACCGGTGGGCTTCAAGTTCTGCCTGGGTCACCCATGGGAATTCATGGGCATCGCCAAGGCCATGCTCGAAACCGGCATCCTCCCGGACTTTATCGTGGTCGACGGCAAGGAGGGCGGCACCGGCGCCGCGCCGGTGGAATTCACCGACCATATCGGCGTGCCGCTGCGTGAAGGCCTGCTGTTCGTGCATAACACCCTGGTGGGCCTGAACCTGCGCGACAAGATCAAGCTCGGCGCCAGCGGCAAGATCGTCAGCGCGTTCGATATCGCCAGCGTACTGGCCATCGGTGCTGACTGGGCCAACTCGGCACGCGGCTTCATGTTTGCCATCGGCTGCATCCAGTCGCAAAGCTGCCACACCAACAAATGCCCGACCGGCGTGGCGACTCAAGACCCGCTGCGCCAGCGCGCCCTGGTGGTGCCGGACAAGGCCCAGCGCGTGTTCAACTTCCACCGCAACACCCTCAAGGCCCTGGCGGAAATGCTCGCGGCGGCGGGCCTGGAGCATCCGTCGCAACTGTCGGCCAAGCACCTGGTGCGGCGTATGTCGGCGACCGAGATCAAGTTGTTCTCGCAATTGCATGTGTTCCTCAAGCCCGGCGAACTGCTCACAGGGGAAGTGAACGGCGAGTTCTATTCGCGGATGTGGCAGATGGCACGGGCGGATAGTTTCGAACCCCACGAAGCCAGCGCCGCGTAGCATCAAGATAGCGACCCTCACCGCTGAACCGGACCACCGACGGCATCGTTGAAACAAGGAGATTCACATGCCGTTACTAGACTTCGCTGCCATCGCCGGGCAACTGCCGTACAGTTGGAGATCGACGCAGTTGGGCCGGGTGGAAGCGGGTATCGCTCACGCCTTGCTCGGCGGCCGCCATGGCACGCGGGTCATCATTGATGTCTAGAGACATTCAGTAATACCCAACCTTTGCAATTGCTTACAAATACCGCCAACCTGCGCCCGCCCGACGTGCGGCGTACGACAACGCCCACGCTCACCTGTCCTTGTTAAACCTGATATTCAAGAGCCCGTAGCCATGCCTGACGGACGCGACCCACGCATCGATTTTTTTCGGGGCCTGGCGTTGATCTTCATTTTCTGGGATCACGTCCCCCACAACCCTCTCGGCCAGATCACCTTGCGCAACGTCGGTTTCAGCGACGCGGCGGAGGTGTTCGTGTTCCTCGCCGGCTTTGCTGCCGTGCTCGCCTACGGCAAGATCCTGCGGCGCGACGGCTACTGGCTGGCCAGTTTGAAAATCCTGCGCCGCACCTGGGTGCTGTACGTGGTGCATATCTTTTTGCTGGCGCTGCTGATGGGCATCGTGTTCTTTGCCAACAGCCATGTGGAAACCCGCGACCTGGTCGAGGAAATGGGCCTGACACACTTCGTCACCCACCCGCAGCAGGCGCTGACCGACGAACTGCTGCTGCGCTTCAAGCCCAACCTGATGGACCCGCTGCCGCTGTATATCGTGCTGTTGGGCGGCCTGGCGCTGGTGCTGCCGATGATGATGCGCAAGGTAGAGGCCGTGGTGGCCGTGTCGCTGGCGATCTACTTGATGGCGCCGTGGATGGGCTGGAACCTGCGCGCGATTGCCGATGGCGTGTGGTACTTCAACCCGGTCACCTGGCAGTTGCTGTTCGTGCTCGGCGGCGCGGCGGCGGTGTACAGCCAGCGGCCGAAACCGGCGCAGGTACGCCCCTTGTCGCGCCAGCCGCTGTTTGTCGCGTGCGCGCTGTATGTATTGCTGGCTGCGGTGATCACCCTGTCGTGGCGCTGGCCCGAAGTGCACGACGCGTGGATGCCGGCGTGGCTCAGTGACGGGCTGTACCCGATCAGCAAGACCGATTTGTCACCGGTGCGACTCTTGCATTTCCTCGCCCTGGCCTACGTCACGGCGAAGCTGTTGCCCCACCACGGCTGGACGCAGAACCGTGTTGCCACTGAGGTCTGCCGCATGGGCCGCTATTCCCTGGAAGTGTTCTGCCTGGGGGTGGTGCTGGCGCCCTTGGCAGACATGATCAACGCCCTGGCCAACGATGCCGTCGCCATGCAACTGGCCACCGCCGTGGCCGGTGCGCTGTTGATGGTGGGCCTCGCCGTCTGGCTGGACATGCTCAAGCGCCTGGACTCGGCCCACAAGCCCGCGCTACATAGGTAGCGCCCGGTAAAACCGGCAGGGTGATTCCATTTCCTTCCACTTCAACGGTGAAAGGAAATGGTCCATGCCAACCCATCAACTGCTCAACGGTCTGTCGGGCAACCTGCAATCGAGCGACGCCTGGGGCCAACAGCAAGCCCTGGCACAGATCCGGCGCACCCTCACACGCACACTCGACAGCCTCACCCCGGACCAACAGCGCACTTATGTATGGCTGCAACGCGAAGCGCTCCAGGCGCTTACCGCAGTGGAGTCCGAAAACCACAACCTGATCAACACGTTCAAGACCCAGGGGCTGGCCCGATTGCGCGAGCGCATCGGCAATCAGGACCCTCTGCACGTGTTCCTGCACACCCGCTATCTGGAGGAAGTGCAGGCGCCACTGCCCTGGGAACCGCGCACCAGCACCACCAGCCTCTCGCCGAACCTGCGGCGCTTTCGCCGCGCCTACGACGAATGGAAATATCGCTCGCACGTGTCCAGCCTGTCGTTGTGGGAGGCGGCCTGCCTGAATTTCGACTTCGCCACCAGCACACCGCAGCGCTCGGGGACCACCTTCATCGATGCCGCCTACCTGACGGGCAATGAAAACCCACAGCTGACCGTCAAAGCCTTTGTCGACATCGCCCGCGACCTGGACCTCGGTGGGCAACTGGATACCACCCTCAGGGCGACCTTGGGCAAGGACGGAAAACTGCAACGGCTGCTGCACGAGAGCACGCTCGCAAACCTCAGGTTCGAAGCCTTGGAAGCCTACCGGAACCGTGCCGTCACCGGGCTCACCCGGGAACTCTACGACCGCCTGACCCAAGCCATTGATGGCAGTGGCCCGGCACTGGAATTTGAAACACTGGGGATGAGCACCGGTGTCACGCTGCTGCCGGCGGTGCCGTTCGTGCCGTCCGGCGAGACCATCCCGGTGCCCCTGCTGCTGATTCGCGTGGGCAGCCTCGGGGTGGTGTCTTATTTCCCGTTTCGTCCCGGCGGCGCAATGCACTACCACGCGGATGCCAACGCCGCCAACGCCCACTTCATGCAGCAACTCAAGGACGGCCATCGCAAGCACGACCTGGGCTGGTTTTCACGGCAACTGCCGATGACCGAAATGCAGGGGTTCAAACGCCTGGACGCCAGCGAGCAGCGCCCGGAAAACCTGAGTGCCGCGGCGGGCTTCCTGTACGACACCTTCCACCGCCTGTTCCCGGCCAAGACCCTCGACGGCCTGCGCTTCACGCCAGACCCGAAACACGGGCGCACCGAAAGCCTGGCGCAAGCCCTCACCTACCGTCACATCCAGCACTACCAGGCGAATCTCGCGACGTTGGCAACCCGTCGCTCGACCCGTGACCTGCAAGCAGTCATGGCAGGTGCTGCGGCGATCGCCGATGAAATCCTGCAACTATTGCTGACGCCCATGCCCGGCGGCGTCACCGGTTTGAACCGGGTGATGCAGGCGGTGGTATTTGGCAGCCTGACCTACAGCGTCATCATCGGCTTCAACGAAGTCGCCAGAGGCCAGGCCAACGACTTGGCCGCCGCCATGGCAGATGTCGCAGACCTGGCAATCAACGGCCTGCTGATCTCCACGGCCGGCCGGGTGCACCAGCAGCGCATCCAGGGTTTGTTGCAACGCTTGGGCAACCCGCAGAAGCTGACCCGCAGCGACGGTACCGATGTTCTATGGAAACCGGACATCGGCACGTACGCGATCCTTGATCAAAACCTGCTCAACGGGCAGACGCCGAACGCGCAGGGCGTCTACCAGATCAATGGCAGGCAATACGCGTGGTTGAAACATGGCGAACAGCAACGGGTGGTTGAAGTCGACCATGACCCGAAGGCCCTGGGGTTTGTGCTCAAACAGGAAAACGGCAGCAATGCCGCCCCGCCAATCGTGTTCAACCCGGCCCTGCAAGCCTGGACCCTGGACCTGAAGAACGCCCACACCCTGTCGGACATCCAACTGATCGAGCGCATGCTGCCCAATGGTTCAAGCCCGGTGCCCAGGGTGGACATGGACCACATGCTGCGCAGTATCGCGCCCAGCCGCAGCACCCTGGACAGCGTATGGGCCGGAGAGCCGGCGCCCATCAACCTGATCGAAGGGGTCAGGCGCTTGCAGGTCGACCGGGTGATCGACCAGTTGATCAGCGACTTCCACCGACGCGGTTACATGCCGCCCCATGCCGATGGCGCCGTGCTGTGCCTGTTGACGCAAGTGCCTGGGTGGCCCAGCGAGGTATCCATCCAGGTGCATGACGCCCAAGGCGCCCTCATCGAAACCTATGCCGCCACGGACACCCCACCGGCCACAGGCAGCATCACCAAGCTCAAACGCCGCGACGATGGCACCTATATCGCCCTGGACGGCGCCGACACGACGGTCACCTCCCAGGAGCAACTGTTCGAGCTGATCATCGACCAACAGCCTGCAAATTCGCTACTGGGCAGGGAAGGCAGCCCGAACTTGACGCCGGCCCAACGCATTGCGCGTGTGCGGCTGCAAATCAGCGAGTTGGCCCAGGCCCATCGGCTGGCACTGTTCAGTGCCTTGTACCGGTATGCCGGACATGCCCGGCACGAACTGCCCGCCGGGGATGCCGCGCGCGCGTTTATCCCGTTGAAGGTCGCCCCACCGCTGGTGCCCATCACGCCCGTGCTGCGCAAACTGCGCGACAGGTTTGCGCCATTGACCCCGGCCAACCTGGCACAGTTGCTGGAGGAAGTGCCCTTGAACGCGAGCCAGCAGGCCACGTTCCTGCAAAGTGGTACGTTGCCGCAGTCGGTACGTGACCACTTGGACCACCACCGCGCCGCGCTGCGCATCGATGTGGCCCTCGACAGCCTGTACCACCCGCGCGTGTTCCATGCCGACAACGATCAATGGGCCCGGGAGTTTGCCACCAGCCTGCTGCGCGACGTCCTGGATCGACAGTTCGTCGTCACCGAGCTGGCGACCAGCAAGGCCACCCCACGCTATGTATCCACGGGCCCCGACGACACCACGGTCGAGCTGCTGCATTACGGCGAGGGCCGCTATGAAGCCTACGACATGCGCAACGGCGGGCCGATCCCGGTGTCGCCGGCCGTCGACAGTTTCTACCTGGCGATCGGCTCGGTGCTGCAACCCCACGAGCGGCTGAAGCTGGGCATGCAATCAGCCTCTGATGCACGGGGGCTGCGTAACACACTCGGCAATCTGATGAGTGCCCAACGCAGCCCCCGCGGCTATGTCAGCCTGCTCGACCTTTCGCTGCGCCAGTACGAATACGATGGGGTACTGCCAACGGGCGCGCAGCCCAACACCAAGGGTCTCTACGATCTGGACGGGCAACACCTGCTGCCGCTCTACGGCTCGCTGTACCCGATCGAGTTTGACACCCGCGTGTTGAAGTGGCGACTCAAGCATCCCAGCAAGGTCGGCGTCGATACGCCCCTGCTGGAACACAACGGGCGTGGCGCGTGGCGCCTGTCCAGCGAAAACCCGATGGCCTGGAGCGACCATCGCCTGCTCTATCGCCTGGGCGCCCAGGAGTACAACGTCGACGAGCGCACCGCCGCGCGCATCCTCAGAATCACGGGTACGCCTGCTCGCGCGCTGCGCGAGGTGCACAGCACCCACCAGGCACCGCCGCCGTTACTGGAAGACACGTGCAAACGCTTTCGCATCGAGCGCGACATCCTGCACTTTATCCAGGCCATGAGCACCTACTCCGCCACGCAGAATGCCCGGCCTTCCCTGCAGTTGCTGCTCGCCAGCCGCCTGCCCAATTGGCCTGGCAGCCACCGCCTGGAGATCGTCGACAGCGAAGGCACGGTGATTCGCCAATACCCCGCAACGCGCAACCCTTCGGCCGAGACCATACGCCTCACCGAGGCCGAAAGCCGCAGCCGCGAACCGTTGAAAAAGCTGGTACGCAACGATGCGCTGATCCGCGCACTGCTCAGTGAACTGCCGGCCTCCGAGGAGGAGCGTCTGTTCAAACTGGCGAAGAAAATTGCCGAGCATGCCTACCATGAACGCGCGCAATTGTTCGACAACCTGTATGCCCAAAGCGAGCAAGGCGGCAACGTGCTGGAACAGCGCTTCAAATCGCGTTTTCCACACATGCCCCGCAGTGCGGTCACGGCCATCCTCGAACAGGCCAGCCCACAGGAGCTCAAGCAACTGCAGGATCACAGCCAGGTCGGCCTGCGCCTGGCCGAACAGGCCCGGCTCACCACCCATGACGTACGCCTGAACCGCGCCTTCGAGGGCCTCTACCTCAAGACCCTGGCCAACCCCGACAGCGAAAAAATCACCTTGCACCTGCTCAAGGATCTGCCCGGCTGGCCGCCGCAACTGCGCCTGGACATCCACGACGGCAACGCCAACGGTCGCCTGCTGGAAAGCGCGGGCCAGCCTGCTGGCATCGACCGGCGCACACTCGCCCGGTTCAACGGTGGGTTCCACGCCTACGACAAGCAGGGCCGCTTGCTCAATGAGCCTGCCGAGGTCGGCAGCGACTTGCTCAATGCCATCAGCCTGTTGCTGTCAGACGCCGAGTGCAAGGCATTGGGGATCGTCGATGGCGGCGACCTGTCCCCTGTGCAACACACCATCGCCGAACTGGCGCTGAACCAGCGCATCGCTATCAAGGAACTGCTCGGCCTACCCCATATCCCGTATTGGCTGCAACCGCCGATGCGGGTCGACAGTTCATTCATTGCCTATCCGTTCTCGCTGCGGGGGCTCTGGCCGTTCAGTGGGAACCAACCGGTGGACCTGGTGAGCAAGGTGCGCGAACTCTATCCCAGCTTCAGCCAGTTCCGCGCGCAGGAATTGATCGACGGCCTGGGTATGAGTGAACCGGCGGCGTTGATCGAGTTGCAACGGCGCAAGGCCGAATATCAGTCCCTGCAATTCGAATTGCAGCGCTGGATCGAAACACCCCAGGCCGTCGACGACCCAGCCACCGACCCGGTGGGTTGGAACTACGGTGTGCGCCGCCAACTCGCCGACCGCATCCTGCGCGCCTGGCGCCAGGAAAGCCGTGTGGCGTACGACAATGACTCAGGTCTGTTCGACACGCATCAACTGCTGCTGCGCCTGAACGGCAACAGCCTGCCCGACCCTGATTTCATCTTGAGTACCCAGGGTTTCGAGCACATTGAATACCTGCGGATCGACGGCGATATCTTCCCGCCGACAGGCAACGCATTCCTCGGCAAATTCACCGGCCTGACCCACTTGAAGATCGACTGCATGCTCAGTGAACTGCCCACCAGCCTGACCCAGATGACCCAGCTTGAGCACCTGGACTTGCGCGACAACGCGATCGTACTCACAGGCGAGTCCCGCCAGCGGCTGGCCAGCATGACCCGGTTGAACGAACTCCACCTGGATGGCAACCCCCTGGGGCTGACGCCGGATATCTCGCGCATGAGCCGCCTGCGAGTACTGGCGCTGCGCCAGACCAACATTGAACACTGGCCCATCGGCGCCGAAAGCCGCACCAGCCTGCGCCACCTGCTATTGCAGGAAAACCGCTTGACCACGATTCCCGACGCAGTATTTTCCGATGTGCGCATGGGGCCGACCAACCGCAACACCGTCCTGCATGACAACCCCTTGAGCGAGACCACCCTGGCCAGGATCCGCGAGTATCGCCATCGCACCGGGATTGTCATCGGTGGAACGTTGCCGGGTATCTTGCACCAACAGGCCATGTCGATTGACTTCAACCGCTGGCTGGCCGGCGTGCCTGTCGAGCAGCACGCTGCACGACAGACCTTGTGGGAGCAGTTGCGCAACAACGAGGGTGCCAGCCCGGATGACACGTTCCGGGTGCTGCGCGACCTGCCCCAGTCATATGCCTACACCCACAGCCCGGCCAGCCAGCAGGCCCTGACCGAACGGGTCTGGCACCTGCTCGATGCCATGGGGCAATCCACCGAGCTGCGCGAGCGCGTGTTTCTCAACACCTACCTCGAGGGCACCTGCGGCGACGGCGCCATCCTGGCGTTTATCAATATGGAGATCGAACACATCGTCCACCAAGCCCGGTCCCAGGCCGGCAGCAACCAGGCCGACCGTGAACTGCTGAAGTTGGCCAGGCAGCTGTTCTACCTGCGCCAGGTGGACCAATTGGCCGAGAGACACATCCAGACTCTGCGCGAAGCAGGGGTGGAACCGGACGATGCGGAAGTGAAGCTGTACTACCGGCTGCGTTTTCGCGCGCAATTCCAACTGCCGATCCGTCGCGAAGAAATGCTGTATGCGGTGGAGGAATGGGTCGATGAACACGACATCGCTGCTGCCCGTCGTACCCTGGAGGCCCTGAGCAACACCCAGGCGGCGCAGAACTCATTATTGATGGAGGAATTCTGGATCGAGTACCTGGCCCGCAGTTACCCGGAGCCCTTCTCGACCATTGAGAACGTGGTCAGTCACCAATTGAACAGCCTGAACCAGGAGATCCCGGACAAGCGCTCGGAGGCCTATCTGGAACGTCGGCAATCCCTGGTGGATCTGGAGATTGCCGAACGCAATCGCCTGGTGCGCCAGTTGACCGAAGCGGCGCAACTGGCACAACAGCAGGTCAATTGAGCTTCACGCCGAGCGCGTGGCACCCTGGGCGGTGTTCAACGGCTGCACCTTGAACACGTAGAACAACACGGTCAGCAACACCAGGAACGCCGGGCCCACATACAGCGCCACGCGGGTATCCGGGAAGTACGCCATCAGGCCCACCACCAGCACCAGGAACGCCAGGGCCAGGTAGGAACTGACCGGATAAAGCCACATGCGGTACTTGAGCCCTGCCCGTTCGGCGGGGCTCAGGCCTTTGCGGAACTTGAGCTGGGCCAGCAGGATCATCAGCCAGGTCCAGATCGCGCCGAACGTGGCGATGGAGGTGACCCACACAAAGACTTTTTCCGGCACCAGGTAGTTGAGCAATACGCCCAGCAGCAAGGCGAAGATCGACAACAACAGCGCCTTGCGCGGCACGCCGTTGCTGGAGGTCTGGCCGAACGTGGCCGGCGCCTGGCCGTTCTGCGCCAGGCTGTAGAGCATGCGCCCGGTGCTGAAGATACCGCCGTTGCACGACGATAGCGCGGCGGTGATCACCACGAAGTTGATGATGCCGGCGGCGGTCTTGATGCCCAGGCGTTCAAAGGTCATCACGAACGGGCTGCCCTGGGTGCCGATCTCGTTCCACGGGTAGATCGACAGGATCACGAACAGCGCGCCCACGTAGAACAACAGGATGCGCCAGAACACCGAGCCGATGGCGCTGGGAATGGTCTTTTGCGGGTTCTTCGCTTCACCGGCGGTGAGGCCGATCATCTCGACGCCCAGGTAGGCGAACATCACCATCTGCAACGACATCAACACGCCCTGCACGCCGTTGGGCATGAAGCCGCCGTGGGCCCACAGGTTGGAAATCCCCAGGGCCACGCCCTCATTGCCGAAGCCGAAAGCGATGATGCCGACGCCACCGATGACCATGGCAATGATGGTGACGATCTTGATCAAGGCGAACCAGAACTCGAACTCACCGAACGCCTTGACCGCAATCAGGTTGATGGTGCCCATGCTGATCAGCGCCGCCAGGGCCCAGATCCAGCGTGGCGTATCCGGGAACCAGACGCCCATGTACAGCGCCACGGCGGTGATCTCCGCGACGCAGGTCACCAGCCACAAAAACCAGTAGTTCCAACCGGTGAGAAAGCCCGCCAATGGGCCGAGATAGTCTTGGGCATAACGGCTGAACGAACCGGCGACCGGGTTGTGCACGGCCATCTCGCCGAGGGCGCGCATGATCACCAGGATCGCCAGGCCACCGATGATGTACGACAGCATGATCGCCGGGCCGGCCATTTCGATGGCCTTGGCCGAGCCGAGGAACAGGCCGACGCCGATGCAGGCGCCCAGCGCCATCAGGCGGATATGCCGTTCACCGAGTTCGCGTTTGAGCGGGCCGCCTTGAGCGGTCTCGCCATGGGGCAGTGGGTTGCCGACTGGCATAGGGGTACAACCTCATTTTGTTATTGGATTGTCCGTCGAGTCTCCAGGGCGCGGGCCGGTAAGCCTGCGTCCTTGCCGAGACCGGGGCCGCCTCATGGACGTGCCCTTCTTGCCAGGCAAGATCAGCGGGGCGTGCAGTATAAAAAGCCCGGAGCAGGGTCTTTCACTATAAAAGCGAGGCAATTTAGTGGAAGTGCCCGCCGGATTGCAATTTAACAGGAGCATCTGACCTGCATTGAGCGACAAAACGTCGCGTCGGGCAGCGTACTACTCAAGCATCAGATGATTCTTACTCGAAAATCACATTTCCCTCACAAACAGCGCCCAGCGACTACGCTTCAAGCAAGTCCGATCAATCTGCGTGAATGGATCAATCGACTATGGGCGCACTGTGGCAAACCGAATCGACCAAGGCTGCGAAAGTACAAGGCAGTTCGGACACAGCGCCTTTACCCGAAAATAAACCCAGGCCACGCCATGGGCGTCGCCTGTTCGGGTTGATCGTATTGATGGCGCTGATCGCCCTTGGCTTTGCCGCCGCCAAAGAGATGCGCACCTCTCGCCTGCAAGCCCAGGAACTGAGCCGCCTGGCCCGCGACCTGACCTACGAGGTCAAGTCCGGCCCCAGCGATGCAATCGTCTATCCCGGTGCCGGCCCGTTCGATCGGCGCCTGGGCTACAGTGACCTCGACACCTTTTTGCCGCGCTTGCTCAAGCGTGGGTATGTGATCGAGGCCCAGGCGCGGTTTTCCCCGGCACTGATGGATTACAGCGCCAAGGGCCTGTTTGTGCCCTACGCCGAGAAAATCCAGGCCGGGCTGTCCATCACCGATTGCCGCGCCGTGCCGTTGTACCAATACGACTACCCGCAACAGTTGTACTCAAGCTTCACTGCCATCCCGCCACTGGTCGTGAACAGCCTGCTGTTCATCGAAAACCGCGAGCTGCTCGACCCCGCCCAACCCCAGGCCAACCCCGCCGTGGACTGGCCGCGCTTCGCCAAGGCGGCCTGGTCGCAGGTCGCCAAGCTGTTGCACCTGCCGGGCCAGAGTGCCGGCGGCAGCACTCTGGCCACCCAACTGGAGAAATATCGCCACTCGCCGGATGGGCTGACCCTGTCCGGCGGGGAGAAACTGCGGCAGATGTTTTCCGCCGCCGTGCGCGCTTACCACGACGGGCCCGAGACCTTGCCGGCGCGGCAGGACATTGTGCGTGACTACCTCAACAGCGTGCCGCTGTCGGCGGTGCCGGGGCACGGTGAAGTGCACGGCATGGCCGAGGGGTTGCGGGTGTGGTACGGCGCGGATTTCAACCAGGTCAACCAGGCGCTGGTCGGCCCCGTCAGCGCTCAGCAAGGCCTGGCCCTGCGTGAGGTGTTGTCACTGATCATCGCCCAGCGGCGACCCTCGCATTACCTGGCCAAGGGCCGTGAAGAACTGGCACAACTCACCGACAGCCACCTGCGCCTGCTGGCCCAGAACGGTGTGATCGAGCCGGCGTTATTGCGAGCGGCACTCAGCGCAACAGTCACCTACCGCGACTGGCAGCAACAACCCACAGTGCAACCCATCGAGACCAACAAAGGCATCAGCGTCGCCCGTGGCCGTCTCGCCGCCCTGCTCGACCGACCGCTGTACGACCTCGACCGCCTCGACCTCTCGGCCACCAGCACCCTGCACGCGCAGTTGCAAAGCCAGGTCAGCGATTACCTCCGGCACCTGGCCGACCCCGAGTATGCCCGCCAGATCGGCCTGCTCGGCGAGCGCCTGCTCACCCCCGCCAGTACCGCCCAGGTGCGCTACAGCTTCACCCTGTTCGAACTGACCCCGGACGGTTCACGAGTGCGGGTACAGACCGACAACACCGACCAACCCTTCGACATCAACGAAGGCAGCAAGCTGGAGCTGGCCTCCACCGCCAAGCTGCGGGTACTCACCACCTACCTGCAAATCATCGCCGAACTGCACGACAAGTACGCCGCACAAGCCCCCGCCGCGCTGAAAAAAGTCACGGTCGACGACCAGGACCGCCTGAGCCGCTGGGCCCTCGACTACCTGATCCAGGCCCCGGACAAATCCCTGGCCGTGATGCTCGACGCGGCACTGGATCGCACCTACTCGGCCAGCCCCGGCGAGCGCTTCTTCACCGGCGGCGGCTTGCACAGCTTCCATAACTTTCGCAGCCAGGACAACGGCCGCAGCCCGACCCTGCGCGACGCCTTGCGCGAATCGATCAACCTGCCGTTCATTCGGCTGATGCGCGACGTGGTGCGCTACGTCACCTATGCGGGCGAGAACAACAGCGCCGAGTTGCTCAGGGACGACAGCGACCCGCGCCGCCAGGAATACCTCGCCGGTTTCGCCGACCGTGAAGGCACCACGTTCCTGCGCAAGTTCTGGAAGAAGTACCAGAAGAAAGACACCCAGGCCCGCCTCGACACCTTCCTCGACAGCCTGCGCCCCACGCCGATCCGCCTGGCCGCCGTGCACCGCTACCTGCTGCCCGCCGCCAGCCAGGAGAGCTTCAACCTGTTTGTGCGCTCGCATCTGAACGGGATCAAAACCAACGAAAAGCTCACCGACGAACGCCTGCAAAAACTCTACAAGGACTACGGCCCCGGCACCTACGATTTGCCCGACCAAGGCTACATCGCCAAGGTGCACCCGCTGGACCTGTGGTTGCTCGGCTACCTGCTCAACCATCCCGAGGCGACGTTCAGCGACGTGGTCAAGGCCAGCCAATTCGAGCGCCAAGAGGTGTACAGCTGGCTGTTCAAGAGCCGCCACCAGAGTGCCCGCGACAGCCGCATTCGCACCATGCTGGAGATCGAGGCCTTCCTCGACATCCATCAGCGCTGGCAGGCCCTGGGCTACCCCTTCGATCATCTGGTACCGTCCCTGGCGACCGCGATCGGCAGCTCCGGTGATCGCCCGGCAGCCCTGGCGGAGCTGATGGGGATCATCCTCAACGACGGCGTGCGCCCCAGGGTACTGCGTATCGACAGCCTGCTGTTTGCCGCTGGCACCCCGTACGAAACGCACCTGGTCAACGACCCGGCACCCGGCAAGCAGGTGATCCCGGTCGAGGTCGCCAGAGCCCTGCGCGCCGCCTTGTCCCAGGTGGTGGATGCCGGCACCGCCAAACGCGTCGCCGGCAGTTTCAAGCTGGCAGACGGCACGCCGCTGGCCATGGGTGGCAAGACCGGCACCGGCGATAACCGCATCGAAGCCATCGGCGCCGGTGGGCGGATCCTGAGTTCCAAGTCGATCAACCGCACCGCCACGTTTGTGTTCTATCTGGGCGAGCACCACTTCGGCACCTTGACCGCGTTCGTCCCCGGCCAGTCCGCCGAGCATTTCACCTTCACTTCGGCCCTTCCGGTGCAGGTACTCAAAGGCATGGCGCCGCTGCTCATGCCTTACTTGCAGCCCGGCAGTCAGACCTTGTGCCTGGCGAGTACAGGCCTCGCGGCTAAATAGCCTTTACATCCCTCAGAGAAACGTTCCGCGGATGACCGTTGGTCTGCTGTGCTTGCTCGGCCAATAAGATATATCTTAAGTTGTATCTTAGTAAGACAGGAGAACACAGAAATGAGAGAACATCACCCTCGCCACGAACGCCACGAAGGCTTCGAAAAACACGGCGGCCGCGAACGCGGTGGCCGTGGCCCGCGGGTCTTTGCCCCCGGTGACCTCAAATTGCTGCTGCCGGCGCTGATCGCCGAGCAGCCATGCCATGGCTATGACCTGATCCGCCAGATCGAAAGCCTGTTTGACGGCGCCTACACCCCAAGCCCTGGAGTGATCTACCCCACGCTGACCTTTCTCGAAGAAAGCGAGCTGATCAGCGGCGACACCGAAGGCGGAAAAAAACGCTACACAATCACCGACGCCGGTCGTCTCTTCTTAAGCGAACAGACGGTTGCCCTCGACGGTATTCGCCTGCGCATGGATGTGAGCAAGCGCGCGCTGCGCGGCCAGGACCGCCCGCCGGAAATCCACGAGGCGGTGCACAACCTGCGCCATGCCTTGCATTCGCACCACGGGCGCTGGAGCCCGGAAGAAATCGTGCGTGTCGCAGCGCTGCTCAACAGCACCGCCCAAGCCATTGTCGACGGGAAAAACCCATGAATACACAAACCATCCATCGCGTTACCCACGAAATCAAACGTCGCCGCCTGCAAGTGCTGCGGGTGGTGGACATCACGCCACGCATGCGCCGCATCACCCTGGGTGGGCCGGAACTGGCCGGGTTTGTCAGCCTGGGCAGCGACGATCACATCAAGCTGCTGTTCCCCCAGAACGCCGCCGAACAGGCCGCCCTGGAAAGCCCGACGTTCGCCATCAAGGGCGACGGGCCGCAACCGGCCATGCGCGACTACACGCCGCGGCGTTTCGACTTGGACATCGGTGAACTGGATATCGACTTCGTACTGCACGGCGACGGCCCTGCGTCGACCTGGGCCGAGCAGGCGCAGGTCGGCCAACACCTGTACATCGGTGGGCCACGAGGCTCGATGATCGTGCCGGATATCTTCGACAGCTACCTGCTGATTGGCGATGAAACAGCCATCCCGGCCATCGCTCGCCGCCTGGAAGAGTTGCCGGCCGGGCGCAGCGTGCTGGCCGTGATCGAGATCGCCAATGCGGGCGAAAAGCAGGTGCTGCAAAGTGCAGCCAAGGTCGAGGTGATCTGGGTGATTCGCGGCCAGGATGACCTGCTCGACACCGTGCGCAAACTGACGCTGCCCAGTGGCTCGCTGTACAGCTTCGTGGCGACCGAAACCAAGCTGTCACGCCAGGTACGCCGCGTGTTGCTGGACACGCACCAGATCAATGAGGCGTTCCTCAAGGCCGTCGGTTACTGGCGCGCCGAAGGTAGCGAAGAAGAGTGAATCAGGGCTGGGGCTTGATGAGTTTGTCCAGCCCCACCACTGCCAGTGCAACCGCGACAAACCCCGCCAGAATCCCCCCCGCGTTCACGAACACCTGTGGATAACCGAGGGTGCCCACATCAATGAACGGGTACTGATACTGCCCGAGCAAATCCCCCCGCAGCAGCACATAGGCGAAGTACACCAGCGGGTAAATCACCCAGCCGCCGATGTGTTTGAGGTGCAGGTTGCCCTTGGGCACACACCGCCACCAGTAGATAAAAAACAGCACGGGCATCACGTCGTGCAGCAACTCGTCGGCGATGAACTGGAAGCCTTCGGGTTGCCACAAATGCCGCAACAACAAGCTGTACGCCAGGCCCACCACCACGATGCTCACGGTGACCCCACTGATGATGCCAGGCGCGAGGAAAAACCGCTTCGCGGGTGAATCGCGCTTCACCAGCACATAGCTCAACACCACCACCGCGAGGGTGTTGGTGAGCACGGTGAAGAAACTGAAAAAGTTGACCAGCCCACCCAGCAGGCTGGCGCCGGACATCCAGCGCGAATAGAAAATCAGGTATTGCTGAATCGCCAACCCCACCCAACCGGCCAGCGCCGCCGCAGCCACAAACCGCTTCATCGGATCAATCCAGCGGGCGTTTGGTACGCATCAGCTTCACGTACAACCCTTCGACTTTTTCCCGCGCCCACGGGGTCTTGCGCAGGAAGGTCAGGCTCGACTTGATGCTCGGGTCGCTCTTGAAGCAGCGCACATCAATGCGTTCGGCCAGGCCTGCCCATTCGTAATGTTCCACCAGGGTGGTGAGGACGTGTTGCAGGGTCACGCCGTGGAGAGGGTCGTTACTTGTCGCGGTCATGCCAGGCCTTTAAAAAGAGATCTCACAGCCGCGCACTTTAGCACGATCAAAAAAGTTCCCGTTCCCAGCGAAAAGGAGATGTTATATTGTAACTATAAATCTCCAGTCATTTCGCCGTTTTACCAAGGAATGTCCGATGCCCCGCTCGTCTCTGTGGCGCTTGACCCCGCTTGCCGCCGCCCTGCTGATCTGCTCCGAAGCCCATGCCCTTGAACTGCAACCCCAAGTTATCACCGGCAACCCGCTGGGCAGCGAGCAACTTGCCTCGCCGACCACCGTGCTGGAAGGCGATGACCTGACCCTGCAACAAAAAGGTAGCCTCGGCGAAACCCTGAACAAGCAGCCAGGCGTGTCGTCCTCCTACTTTGGCCCAGGCGCCAGCCGGCCGATCATTCGCGGACAGGATGGCGACCGTATTCGCATCCTGCGCAATGGTGTGGGCGCGCTGGATGCGTCGTCGCTGTCCTACGACCACGCGGTGCCGCTGGACCCGGTCAACGTGGATCGCATTGAAATCGTGCGCGGCCCGGCAGCGCTGTTGTATGGCGGCAGTGCCATCGGAGGCGTGGTCAACACCTTCGACAACCGCATCCCCACCGAAGCCATCGAAGGTATCCACGGTGCCGGTGAATTGCGCTACGGCGGCGCCGACACCACCCGCAGCAGCGCCGGCAAAATGGAGGCTGGTAACGGCACGTTTGCCTTGCACCTGGACGCCAATGCACGGGAATTCAACGACCTGAAAATCCCCGGCCAGGCGCGCAGCCGCCACGCCCCGGCAGCCGACGACGCCCCCGGCAAGAACGGCCGCCTGGGCAACAGCGACGGGCGCCAGGACGGCGGTGCCGTGGGCGGTTCCTACACCTGGGACGACGGTTATGCCGGGTTGTCCTACAGCAACTACGACGCAAACTACGGCTCGCCTGCCGAGCAGGATGTGCGTATCCGCATGAAGCAGGATCACTACGCCTTCGCTTCGGAGATCCGCAACCTGCAGGGCCCGTTCACCTCGGTGAAACTCGACGCGGGCTACACCGACTACGAGCACCGCGAAATCGAAGGTGGCCAGACCGGTACGATCTTCAAGAACAAGGGTTATGAAGCCCGCGTGGAAGCGCGCCACCAGCCGATCGGCCCGCTCGATGGCGTGGTGGGCGCGCAAGTGACCCGCAACGAGTTCTCCGCCCTCGGCGAGGAAGCCTTCGTGCCGCAGACCGACACCAACGCCGGCGCGCTGTTTATCCTCGAAGAAATACAGGCCACCGAGCGCCTCAAGCTCAGCCTCGGCGGACGCCTGGAACACACCAGCGTCGACCCGGATGCCAAGGGCAATGCGCGTTTTGCCAATGCCGACAAGTCCAATGACTTCACCGCCGGCAGCCTGTCCTCGGGCGCGGTCTACACCCTCACGCCCGTGTGGTCCCTGGCCGCCACCCTGGGCTACACCGAACGTGCACCGACCTTCTACGAGCTGTATGCCAACGGCGCCCACGTCGCCACCGGCACCTATGAGCTGGGCGATGCCAACCTGAAGAAAGAAAAGGCCGTGTCCAGCGACCTGGCGCTGCGCTTTGACAATGGCACCCACAAGGGCAGCTTCGGGGTGTTCTACAGCCGCTTCTCCAACTACATCGGGCTGTTGGGCAGCGGTCGTACGCTGAACGATGAAGGCGAAGAAGACGCGGGCGGCATCCCTGAGTACAAGTATTCGGGCGTGCGTGCACGCTTCGCCGGCTTTGAAGCCCAGGATCACTGGAAACTTGGCGAAAGCGCCTACGGTAAGTTCGCGCTGGAGCTGTCGGGCGACTACACCCGCGCCACCAACCTCGACACCGGCGAAGCCCTCCCGCGTATCGCACCGTTGCGCTTGAGCAGCGGCTTGCTGTGGGAACTGGACCGCTGGCAGGCACGTATCGATGTGGAACACGCGGCGGGCCAGGGTCGCGTGCCGGATAACGAAAGCGGCACCGATGGCTACACCACCCTCGGCGCCAGCGCGGGTTATCACTTCAATATGGGTGGCAGCCAGTGGCTGGCGTTCGTGAACGGCGAGAACCTCACCAACCAGACCGTGCGCTATGCCAGCTCAATCCTGCGCGATATTGCGCCGGCACCGGGGCGCAGCGTGCAGTTCGGCGTACGCACCACCTTTTAACCGTGAAAACCTGACCCTTGTAGTGAGCGGGCTAGCCCCGCGCGAGGAAAGCTCGCTCACTACAAAACCCTACCTCAGCACTATTTGCGCAGCGACGTTCTGTCACTGTTACCAAATCTGAAATGATGCATCTTGCGATTTACGCTTTCTCTTGACGCCCTCTCCCTTTATCCTTGCCCGCAACATACTGAAACGTTTCATGCCCCGGTCGACCTCATCTTGCTGATTATTCCCACCCACAAAGACAGCGCTGTCTTACACCGACCTGCGCCTGGGAATAAATCGCCCGCCTGTGGATAACCCACTTATCCCCAGAAAAACCGAATTAACGCTGAACCAAGCCCGTGCCGAATCGTCATCTACAGTGAAGCACGGGGTTACATAATTCCAACGTCACGGAGAAACACACTATGAGCACTGATGGTGCTTCGAGCCCAAGCCGCCTGCTGCCCAGGTTGCTAGGCGTCTTGCTGCTGATCATGGGCCTGGCCTTGCTGGCCGGGGGTATCAAGCTGACGATGCTCGGCGGGTCGTTGTACTACCTGCTGGCCGGTATCGGCATCACGCTGACCGGCGTCCTGCTGCTGGCCACCCGCCGCGCCGCGCTGGGCCTGTACGCGCTGGTGCTGTTTGCCAGCACCGTCTGGGCGCTGTGGGAAGTCGGCCTGGACTGGTGGCAGTTGGTGCCGCGCCTGGCGCTGCTGTTCGCCCTGGGCATCGTCATGCTGCTCCCGTGGTTTCGCCGTCCGTTGCTGCGCGGCCAGCCTGCCCCACTGGGCACTGGCGCGCTGAGCGTGGCCGTGGTGCTGGCGGGTGCTACCGCCCTGGCCAGCCAGTTCACCAACCCCGGTGAAATGGTCAAGACCGGCCAACTGGACCGCGACGCGGTACCAGGCATGACCAGCGCTGCGCCGTCCCAGGCCGATGGCGACTGGAACTCCTACGGCCGCTCGGCCTACGGTGACCGTTACTCGCCACTGGCGCAGATCACCCCGGAAAACGCCCACAAGCTGGTGCCGGCGTGGACCTACCGTACCGGTGACATCCCTGGCCCGAATGATCCAGGCGAGACCACCGCGGAAAACACCCCGCTGAAAGTCAACGGCATGCTCTACGTGTGCACCCCGCACAGCCAGGTGATTGCCCTCGACCCGGACACCGGCAAGGAAATCTGGCGCTTCGATCCGAAGATCAGCAGCCAGGGTGCCGAGAACTTCAAGGGCTGGGCGCACATGACCTGCCGTGGCGTGTCGTATCACGATGACGCCGCCTACGCCTCCGAGCAGAGTCCGACAGGCAGCGCCAGCCCGGCGGCTGCACCGAACGCCTGCCCGAAACGCATCTTCGTACCGACCGCCGACACCCGTCTGATCGCCCTCAACGCCGACACCGGCAAGATGTGCGAAGACTTCGGCGACAAGGGTCAGATCGACCTGCGCGCCAATATCGGTGGCTTCCTCCCTGGCGGTTACTACTCCACCTCGCCACCGGCCGTGACCAAAAACCTGGTGGTGATCGGCGGCCACGTCACCGACAACGTCTCCACCGACGAGCCAAGCGGCGTGATCCGCGCGTTCGACGTGCACACTGGCAAGCTGGTGTGGAACTGGGACAGCGGCAACCCGGACGACACCACCCCGTTGGCCGAGGGCAAGACCTACACCCGCAACTCGCCGAACATGTGGTCCATGTTCGCCGTGGATGAAAAACTCGGCATGCTCTACCTGCCGATGGGCAACCAGATGCCCGACCAATACGGCGGCGACCGTACCGAAGACTCGGAAAAATACAGCGCCGGCCTGACCGCCCTGGACATCGACAGCGGCCACGTGAAGTGGACTTTCCAGTTCACTCACCATGACCTGTGGGACATGGACGTAGGCGGCCAGCCGTCGCTGATCGACATCAAGACCGAAGCCGGCGTGAAGCAAGCGATGATGGCGTCGACCAAGCAAGGCAGCATCTACGTGCTGGACCGCGCCACCGGCCAGCCGGTCGTGCCGATCCACGAAGTGGCCGTGCCGCAAGGCGCCGTCGCGGGAGACCACACCTCGCCAACGCAACCGAAGTCGGACCTGAACTTCATGCCGCCGCCGCTCAAAGAGCGTGACATGTGGGGCGTGACGCCGTTCGACCAACTGCTGTGCCGCATCGATTTCAAATCCATGCGCTACGACGGTGCGTTCACCCCGCCATCGCTGCAAGGTTCGATCGTTTACCCCGGCAACTTCGGCGTGTTCGACTGGGGTGGCATTTCCGTCGACCCGGTGCGCCAGATTGCTTTCGTGAACCCGAGCTACATGGCGTTCAAGTCCAAGCTGATCCCAGCGGCCGACATCGCCAAGCAAGGCCCACGCGTCAGCGAAACCGAAGGCGTGCAGCCGAACAAAGGCGCGCCGTACGGCGTGATCCTCGAAGCCATGCTGTCGCCAATGGGGCTGCCGTGCCAGGCACCGGCATGGGGTTATGTGGCCGCGGTCGACCTGACCACCCACAAAACCATCTGGATGCACAAGAACGGCACCGTGCGTGACAGCTCGCCGGTTCCGGTCCCCCTGACCATGGGCGTGCCCAGCCTGGGCGGCACCTTCACCACTGCCGGTGGCGTCGCGTTCCTCAGCGGCACCCTCGACCAGTACCTGCGTGCCTATGACGTGAAAAACGGCAAGCAACTGTGGGAAGGCCGCCTGCCAGCGGGCGCGCAGACCACCCCGATGACCTACACCGGCAAGGACGGCAAGCAGTACGTGCTGGTCATGGCCGGCGGTCACGGTTCCCTCGGCACCAAGCAGGGTGACTACGTGATGGCGTTCAAACTGCCGGAATAAGCGACACCGGCATGAGGACTGTAAGTGTGGGAGGGGGCTTGCCCCCGATTGCTGAGTGTCAGTCAATGCATTTGTGACTGAACCACCGCTATCGGGGGCAAGCCCCCTCCCACATTTTTATCTGGGTAGTTTTGGGGATCAGTGTTCGATCACATCCCCGCGCATCACGGCCAACCGTGCAATCAAGCGGTTTTGCACCGGTACCGAGATCCCCTCGCTGTCCATCGCCTTGATCAAGTCCTCCACCAACGCATTGAAATCACTGCGGCTGACGTTCTGGCCCTTGTGACTCTCGGCCATGCTGTCGCCTGTATAGGTGCACGGCCCGCCCGCCTCCACACAGAACTGTTCGATCAACTTGTTGCGCAGACGCTGGATATCAATGCGCCGGAAGCGTTCGACGATGCGTTCATCCCGGGCGATGTTGAGCAACATACCCTCCACGATCCGCGTGATGCCCGGCAGAGCGCCGAGGTCGCGATAGAGGCTGTCGTCCTTGGGCGGTTGCTGGGCGCAGGCGCTGAGCAGCAGGGCTAAAACCAGCGGTAAACAGCGCATCAGAAACTCCCCTGCAGCGACAAATACGTGCCGTTCTGGTGGTCCAGCGTGGCGATTTCGCCAAGCCGTGCATAAGCCAATACAAACGACACATGCTTGTTGGGGAAGTACCCCACGAACACATCCGCCCAATCACTTTCGCCGGCAAACGACAGGTTGTCCGGCTTCTCACGGTACTCCACGCCCACCGCCCAACGCGGGTTGAGCAGCAACGCCAGCGAGCTTTCCTTGAGCACACTGCGGCTGTCGCGACGGTCGCCGCCAAAGCCGAGCAAGCCGGTTTCATTGGCGCGGCTGTAGCGCAGGCTGCCGTTGACCAGCACGTTGTAGCCAAACGCGGCGCCCATGAACAGGCGGCTGGCGGCCAGGTAACCTTCGACGTCGCTGTCGCGCTTGGCGCCCACCAGGCTGGGGATATCAAAGTTCGTCTGGTGCTTGTATTCCAGGCCCAGGGAGACCTGGGGCAACGCATCGTAGATCACATCACCGAACAGGCGCACCTTGAGGCCGAGTACGTCCTGGCCCAGGTTGTCATCGGGCAGATTGAGCTTATGCACCAGGCTGCCGAGGTCGAAGCGCTGGCGGGCGAAAGACACCTCGACGCGGTTGTCGTAGGCCAGCGCCAGCCCGGCCACGTCCAGCCGATAATCCGGCAGGTTGACCGTGGTCGCGAACGCCGTGGCCCCCCATTCGTGCTGTTCGCCGTATCCGGCCAGCACTGCCCAGGGTGTGATCCCACCGCCCGCCGCACCTTCGATACTGCTGGCGCCGCCGGTAGCGATCAGGCGGCCGTTGTCGGCCAGTGCCGTTTGCAGGGTCAGTGCACCAAGGCAACCGATCAGGAAAGAAAAACGCACGGTCATGTCACTCAATGAACCAGGGAAGTTTGCGCACTGAGCGGCAAGGCCATCCAGGCTTCGAAGGCGTCGGCACTCAACGGCCGGCTGATCAGGTAACCCTGGGCTGTGTCGCACTGCCAGCGCTCCAGCAGGCGCAGGCTGTGGGCGTATTCGACACCCTCGGCAACGACCTTGAGGCCCAGGTTGTGGCTCATCTCGATGGTGGAGCGCACGATCACTGCGTCTTCACTGGTTTCATCGAGGTTGCGCACAAAGGATTGGTCGATCTTCAACTCTTGCACCGGCAGGCGCTTGAGGTGCGCCAGTGACGAATAGCCGGTGCCGAAGTCATCCACCGACAGGCCGATGCCGCAGTCACGCAGCAGGTTGAGCACCTTGAGGGCTTTTTCCGGCTCGCGCATCACGGCGCTTTCGGTGATTTCGAACAGCAATTGTTCAGCCGGCAAACCGTAGCGACGCAGCAATGCCGAGACTCGATGGGCCAGTTCATCACCAAGCAGATCGTCCGCCGAGATGTTCAGCGACAGTTGCAACGACAGGCCGCGGCGGTTCCATTCACACAACTGGCGAATGCCCTCCTCGATCACCCATTGGGTCAACAACTGGATACTGCCCGAGCGTTCGGCCAGCGGGATGAATTCCCCCGGCGAGACCATGCCGAACTGCGGGTGCTGCCAGCGCAACAGCGCTTCGGCCTGGCGCACATGGCCCTGGCGTATATCCAGCTTGGGCTGATAGTGCAGTAACAGTTGACCCTGGTTGGCCGCGTGGCGCAGGTCGCGGATCAGGGTGATCTGGCGGCGGTGCGCCAGGTCGCGGCCCTGCTCGTAGATCTGCAGGCGGCCGGGCATTTGCGCGGCGTCCTTCATGGCGATGGCCGCGCGCTCCAGCAAGGTGTGCGGGCTTTCGCCGTCGGCCGGGTACGCCGCGATGCCCAGGCGACAATCCAGCGCCAGGTCATGGCCGTTGATGCGCTGGGGGCGCAGCAGCAGCTGTTGCAGTTTGTCGGCCATGCCCACCGCTTCGTCGCTGCCCGCACCTTCGAGCAGCAGCAGGAATTCATCGGCGATCAGGTGCGCCAGGGTATCGCCGGGGCGCAACGCCGCTTGCAGGCGTTGGCTCACGGTCATCAGCAGTTGGTCCACTGCTTCGGGGCCGGCGGTTTCGCTGGCGGCGCGCAGGTTGTCGATGCCCAGGTAGATCAAGGCCATCGGGCGTTGCAGGGCAATCGAACTGCCCAGGCGCTCCATGGCCAGCGCACGGTTCGGTAGACCCGTGAGACGATCATGCAAGGCATTGTGCGCCAACTGTTGTTCGCGTTCGGCAATGCCGCTTTGCATTGCGTTGACCGCCAGGGCCAGGCGCCCCAGTTCATCACTGCGCGCCAGCAGCACAGGGGTCTGATAGTCGCCGCTGCCAATGCGCTCGGCCGCCTGCGCCAGGGCCTGCACTGGCCGCGACACCGTGCGCGCCAGCAGCAAGGCACCGATCAACGAAGCGATCAGCGCGACCAGGGCAATCCCGAGGATCTTTTCATCCAGCGGCACAAAGGCCTGCATCGCCGCATCCAGCGGGCTTTGCAGCAGGGCCAGGACTTTGCCGTTTTCATCACTGGCCAACACCAGGGATTGGCTGAGGAAACTGTGTTCAAGGTGATCAGTGGTGGACACGCCACGGCGCGTCGAGTCGCCCTGCATCAGCGCGCTGATGCTCTGGCGCAGTGCCTGCGGCTGGGTGCTGACCAGCTCGCCGGGGCGGTCATGATCAATCGCCAGGAACGAGACTTCCAGGTTGCTCAGCGAGCGCAACTCATCGGCAAACGCCGCGTCCATGCTGAACCCCATCACCACCCGCGCGATCGGCAGCGGCGCCAGCACCGAGGCTTCCACCAACAGATGCGGCTCACCCTGCAACGGCACCATCAGCATCGCCTGGCGATTGCGCCGGGCTTCGCGCAGGGCCTGGTCGTAGCGAAAGGTCGAGCCTTCGGGGACTTCCGCCAGGGTGCTGGCCAGGACTTTGCCGTCCATGCCCAGCAGGATCATGTCGCTGGCGTTGATGCGCTTACCGTGGTTGAGCAGCACCGAACGCAGGGTTGCCGAATCGCCACTGGCGACCGCATCGCGAAAACCGAAGTCGGCCGCCAGCAACTGCACGCCATCGGCCAGGCGCCGACCGCGCGTGTCGAGCAAGCGCTCGAACACTCGCGTGCCCACCTCCAACTGGGCCAGGGCCTGGCCGTGGACCGCCGAGCGGGTCGCAGCCTTGACGCTGAAATACAGCGCGCCGATCACCACCAGTGACAGCACGATCAGCACGCAGGCGACCCGCGCCTGAAAACTATTGCGCAGTTTCACGGGAGGCTCGATTGAAGGCATCGCCAAAGGCGCTGGGCGGCGGCGGCAAATCCGCCGGTGCGGGTTCCAGACTCAACGTCACACGATGGCTGAGACCAGCAGCAGGAATGTGCAAGGTGCCGCCATCGAGCGGCTGCATATCGGCCAGTTGCGGGTGCCACAAGGTGAGGTGGTAGTCACCGACCGGCAGCTGTTCCAGGCGCACCCGGCCCTGGGCATCGCTGACGCCGAAACGCGGGTCGTCGGTGACGTAGATATAGCCGAGCATCCAGTCATGGATATTGCAGCCCAGCACCACCACCCCAGGCTTGTCGAACAGCAGCGGGTCAGTGGGCGTGCCTTCGTAAAGGCGCAGTTCGAAGCGCTTGGCAGCAGAGAACGAATACACCTGATGACGGATATTGTCGCTGTTGGGGAAGCGCACCTGCGTACCGGTGCGCACCGCCAGCACATGGGGCGCGAAACGTTGGCCGCGTTGGTCCATATCAGCCTTTAGCGCACCCTGCGGCACCTCGGCCGGGCCTCGCAAGGTCACCACCGCATCGGCAACCGGTCGACCATCGGCCTGCTGGGCCAGCATCTCAAGCGTCGCCGCCGACGCAGGGCCGACCATCGCCAGCAACAGCGCAGTACGAAGTAACGAATGAAGTATCCAAGCCATGGTCGATCCGCAAGAAGTGGGCTAAAAGAGCGGCCAGCCTTGGCACGGAAGCGTTGAAGTGCACGTATGATGACGCAGATAAGGCCAATTGCCATCACTTAATCCACAGCAGTACATGACCGCCGGTCGGCAAAAAAACTATGCAACCGGTCAGGCTCTGTAGAGGTTATCGACGCTGTTTTAAAAACCTGTAGTCAACGGGAAAGGCTTTTCTAGATCGGCACCCGCTCGCGCCGCATCCACATCTCGAACGCCATCGCGTTCAGCGGCCGGCTGATCAGGTAGCCCTGGGCAGTGTCGCAATTCCACTGCTTGAGCAGCTTGAGGCTGGGGGCGAATTCCACGCCCTCGGCCACCACCCTGAGCCCGAGGTTGTGGCTCATTTCGATGGTGGAGCGCACGATGACGCCATCGCCGCTGGTGCTGCTGAGGTTGCGTATGAACGACTGGTCGATCTTCAGCTCCTGCACCGGCAAACGCTGCAATTGCGCGAGGGACGAGTAGCCGGTGCCGAAGTCATCCACCGACAGGCTGATGCCGCAGCCGCGCAGTTGCTCAAGCACGCTGAGGGCCTGTCGCGGGTTGTGCATGATCGCGCTTTCGGTGATTTCGAAGATCAGTTGCTCGGCGTCCACCTGGTACTGCATCAACAGCGCGGTGACGCGAATCGCCAGGTCATCATCGGCCAGGTCGTCCACCGAGATATTCACCGACAGCTGGATCAGCAGGCCGCGTTGCGCCCACTCGGCGATCTGGCGAACGGCTTCTTCGATCACCCACAGCGTCAGGCTGCTCATGCTGCCAGTGCGTTCGGCCAGGGGGATGAACTCGGCGGGAGACACCTGGCCCAGGGTCGGGTGCTGCCAGCGCAACAAGGCTTCGGCCTGGCGTACATGGCCGTGCCTGAGGTCGAGTTTGGGCTGGTAGCACAGGAACAACTCGCCCTCGATGGCGGCCCGCCGCAGGTCGCGGATCAGGGTGATCTGGCGTTGATGGGCCAGGTCGCGGTCCTGCTGGTAGATCTGCAGATGCCCCGGCAGGCTCGCGGCGTCATGCCGGGCGATGGCGGCGCGGCTGATCAACTCTTCCACTTGCTGGCCGTCGGCGGGGTAAGCGGCGATACCAATGCTCACTTCGTGACGCAGTTCGTCATTGCCGATGCGCTGGGGCTCGGTGAGCAACGCATAGAGGCGGTCGGCACGAGCCACGGCGCGGTCGACCTCGGTGTTTTCCAGCAACAGCAGGAACTCACTGCCGGCGATGCGTGCTGCGGTGTCACTGGCCAACAGGCTCATGGCCAGGCAGCGACTGGCTTCGCGCAGCATTTCCTCGACGCCTTCGGGGCCGAAACCTTCGTTGATCAGCCGGTAATTTTCGATCCCCACGTACAGCAACACCACCGGCCTGCCTGCGCTGATCGCACTGCCCAGGCGCTCCATGGCCAGGGCGCGATTGGGCAGGCCGGTGAGCGGATCATGCAACGCGTTGTGCGCCAGTTGCCGCTCACGCACAGCGATGCCGCTTTGCATGGCGTTGAACGCACGGGCCAACAGGCCGAACTCATCATGACTGCGCACCCGCACCGGCGTGCGGTAGTCACCGGCACCAATGCGTTCCGCCGCCTGCACCAGCGCATTGAGCGGGCGCGACACCCGCCGCGCCAAAAACAATGCGCCGGCCAACGACACCACCAGCACCGCCAGGGCGATCCCGAGGAACTGCCGGTCCAGCGGCGCGAAGGATTCCAGGGCGTGGTCCAGCGGGCTTTGCAACAGCACCCGTACTTCATCGCCGTCGCCCGTATTGGCGAGTGGCAACACCTGGCTGAGCACACGCTGGCCGTAGAACAGATGAATCTGCGGTTCGGGGTCGATATGCCCTTCGCGCAACAGGCTGAGGGTGCCGGCCTGGTAGGCGTCCGGCTGCGTGCTGAACAACGGGCCCGGCTTGCCGTCCTGCACGCTGAGGAACGACACCTCCAGGTTGCTCATGGAGCGCAGTTCATTGGCGAACAGCTTGTCCATGGGGAACCCCATGACGACGCGTGCGATCGGCAGCTCGTCGATCACTTCATCCTGCACCAACAGATAAGGCCGCCCATCCAAGGACACGATCAGCATCTGCAGGCCCGTGCGCCGCGCGTGACGCAGGGCGTCGTCGTAGGGAAAAAACTGGCCACGGGTGAGGATCGGCAAGGTGCTGACCATGACCTTGCCATCCAGGCCCAGCACAAATACCTCGCTGGAGCGGATACCGGTGCCGTGACGGCGCAGCGCGGCCAGAATCGGCACGGTCTTGCCGTCGGCCACGGCTTGTTTGAATGGCAGATCGACGGTCAGCCAGTCCAGGCCGTATTGCAGGCGACGCCCGCGCAGATCGAGCAGGCGTTCGAACACCTGGCTACCGGTTTTCAGCTGGACTTGCGCCTGGTTTTCCATGGCGCGGGCGGTGGCGGTCTTCACAGAGAAATAGGTGGCGGCTACCACCACCAGCAGCAACAGCGCGAGCACCCCGGCGATGCGGGTCTGGAACGTGTGGCGCCACCTCATTGCAGTGCCCTCTGGCAGCGTTCGCCTCTCTCTGCCATTACGTCCCTTTGTCATGTGCATTCCCTGCGACTGCTGACCTGGCGTCAAAAAAATATCCATCTGGATTGAATATTCGGTTTGAGGAGATTAGCTGGGAGTGGGCTTATGTGCACCCAATAAAACCTGGGGGTTTTGTGGCGGTTTTTTGGCGACAATGGGTTGGCTGGGGTTTTTGAGTTGAGTACATATCCGTTATTTGGGTAACGGCGGATATTGGTTCCGCCCTTACGGCGGCTCACTTTGGAAAAGCCCCAAAGTAAGCAAAGGGCTCTTGCCCCAACACTCGGCACCTCGCTTAGGCTCGGTGTGCCCGTAATCCGACAGTGATTTGGGGGGCCGCCGCCACGCGCCATCCATGGCGCGGGGCGGCTAAACCGGCATCCCTGCCGGTTTACCCCCCAAATCCCTGCCGAATTCCGGCCAGCGTGTTTGACGGGGCGCCTAAGATCAAAATCAAAAGCAGAGCCAGAGCCAGAGCCAGAGCCAGAGCCAGAGCCAGAGCCAGAGCAAACCACCCTTCAACTGATACATGAAGATCAAACTGTGGGAGGGGGCTTGCCCCCGATGGCGGTGTGTCAGCCAACTCATCAGTGACTGACCCACTGCCATCGGGGGCAAGCCCCCTCCCACACTTTGACCGAGTACCGGCCATACAATCCGGTCGGCTCTGAGGCCGCCGCGCTCTTGCTTTTGATCTGGGGCGCCCCGTCAAACACGCTGGCCGAACGCAGGCTTGAATCCGTGGCTAACCCGGCAGGACGCCGGGTTAGCCGTCCTGGGCCAAGGATGGCCCATGACGGCGGCCCACGGATTCAAGCCGGAGTGAGGGCACACCGAGCCTAGGCGAGGTGCCGAGTGTTGGGGCGAGGACCTTTTGCTTACTTTTGGGTCCCTCCAAAAGTGAGCCGCTGTAAGAGCGGAACCATAAGCCGCCGTTACCTAAATAACGGATATGTACTCAATCAACCAATCACCCACCCCGAGCCCGCATAAAATCCCCCCACCGCCGCACCAGATAATTATGCTCATCCATCACCGAATTCCACACCGCAATATGCCCCATGCGCTGCTCATAAGACCCCCCATCCCGCACTTCCCCCACATCGATCAACGGCAACCCATCACTGCCCAGCAACTCCTCCCGCGCCGGCAGCCCCGCATACCAGTAATCCCACTCCGCACTGCTCAAATGATCACGACTGCGCGCCGGGTTACCGATGTAGTACCCCTGCCGCGCCATCACCGCCCCAGGCCAGCCCGACAACCACCAGTTCAAATACGCATACGCCGCGTCCAGCACCGCCCCCTTGGCATGCCGCGACAACGACAACCCACCAAACCACGCGCGATAACCTTCACGCGGCACGGCAAGGCGGTATTTCACCCCCGCGCGATGCAGGCGCATCAAGGTCGGCGACCACAGGCTCTGGATATCGATACTCGGACTGAGCATCAACTGCGCAGCCTCTTCATCATCAGACCAGAACGCCGCGAAGTGCCCTTCTTTCTGCTTACGTACGAGGATGTCAGCGAGCACGTCGATCTCTTCGATGCTCATATTGCCGATGTCCCTGAAGCTGGCCAGCCCCGCGCCCTGTACCGCCAGTGCGGCATCCAGGGCGCCGATGGCGGCGTCGCTTTGCAGCGCGGTGCGCGCACGCCAAGCCGGGTCCAGCAGCCAACCCCAGCTCTCGTTGCCGTGGCAAAAACCCTCAGGCAAGCGCTCGGGGCGGTAGGCGAAACTGTCGGCGTTGTGGGTCAGCGGCAGCATGCTGATGCGCTCGGTGACCGTGCTGCCGAGGCTGCCGTCGTGCTGTACGAACAGCCGCTCACTGGGCACGCTGCCACTGCCCAGGCGGTCGGCGGCCGACAGGCGCCCGCGCTTGGGCAGGTCGTTGATCTCATGCCACAAGGCGATGCGCCGCGTATCGATGGGTTGGATCGCCTGGGCCGGCCACACAAAGTCGACGTTGTGGAACCACTGGTCGTACAGGTCGTAGCTGTCGGGCTGCATCACCGCGATACGCTGGGCCTGTTCGACGTCGTGCACCTGGTACACCAGGCGAATGCCCAACTCCTGTTCGGCGCGTACGCGCAGGCATTCGAGCAGGGTAACGGAGGTGCCGAGAACGCGCAGTGTGATCATGCGGCGAACCGCCGCGAGAACACGTCGAAGGAGCGCCGCAGCAGCGCAGGGTCGAGGCCACGCAGAATAAACACCAGGCGCGATTGGCGGTCGGTGCCTGGCCACGCCGGCAAATGCACCGGCGCGTGCAGGCAATGCTGCACGCCATGGATGACGATGGGAGCGTTACTGGCGTTCACGTTGAGCAGCCCTTTGACCCGGAGGATTCGTTCGCCGTGGCATCTTAACAGCATCGACAACCACACTCCGAAACCCACCCAGTCCAGCGGCTGGTCGAAGGTCAGGCTGCACACTTGTGCGGCGCCGTGGGTGGCGGTGGTGGTGCGATGCAACTGCCAACGGCTGACTTCAACCGCAGGCTCGGCGCTGCGCAAACCTTCGCCGAGCAGCAACTGGTCGCCGCTGTGAATGTCCTGCGTATTGAAGATCGGCGTGCCGGCATTGAGTGCCTGCAAGTGGTTGCGCAACACAGTGCAGTCACCGGCCAGATCAGTCTTGCTCAACAGCAGGCGATCCGCCGCCGCCACCTGCGCCAGCCATTCCGGGTGCAGGCGTTCTTGCAGGGTCGCGTGGCTGGCGTCGACCAGGGTGATCACCAGGCCGATATGGAAACGCCCCCGCAGTTGCACATCGTTGTTCAAGGTCGCGAGTATCGGCGCCGGGTCGGCCAGGCCGGTGGTCTCCAGGATCACCCGCTTGAACGCCGGGATTTCACCGCGCTCACGGCGTTGCAACAGACCGAGCAACGCGTCTTTCAACTCGCCACGAATCGAGCAGCACACGCAGCCGCTGGGTAGCAGCACGGTGTCCGGCGCCACCTCCTCCACCAGCAGGTGGTCGATGCCGACGTCACCGAACTCGTTGATCAGCAGCGCGGTGTCGCCCAGGCTTTCGCCTTGCAGCAGGCGCTTGAGCAAGGTGGTCTTGCCGCTGCCGAGGAAGCCGGTGATCACATTCAGAGCGATGCTCATATTTACCTCCGCCCCCTGTAGGAGCGAACTTGCTCGCGAAGGTCGTCAACGATAACGCAGGCAGCCTGACTTAACGCGGCGCCTCTGCATTCTTCGCGAGCAAGCTCGCTCCTACAACGGGTTGTGTTCCAAGTGGTCGAGCAGTTGGGGGTCGAGGGGGTCTAACGGGCGGCCGAGCATGGTTTCGGCGGCCAGCCAGAGTGGGTCCAAGCCATTGGCGAGTGCCTGTTTGCCGGTGGCGCCCAACAGCAGATAGGACGTGCCCTGGAAGTCCTCGACTTTGAGCCGGAACACCGCCAGCACCTGGTTGATCGCCGCAATCCGGCGCAGGCGTTCGCGGCGCCGGGGCAGTTCGTCACCCAGGGGATCGCTCCAGTGCAGGTCTTCGCCGAGCAGCCCGCAGAGTCCGCACATGGCTACACCTCGCTCATGGCATGACATCGCCGGAGTTCGGGCCCAGGGTCTGGCCGACGAACAGGTTGCCGCCCGGCTCGCTGGCCAGCAGCACCGCCACCGGCGCCACTTCATCCGCCAGGCCAAAGCGGCCCAGGGGCAGCTCCTTGGCCTTGGCACGCTTCCAGTCCTCGCTGATACCGCCCACCAACGGCGTCTCGATGGGGCCGGGGGCGATGGCGTTGACCAGTACATTGTCCTTGGCCACCTCCAGGGCCAAGGACTTGGTGAAGCCGATCACCCCGGCCTTGGCCGCGGCGTAATGGGTCAGCTCGGCGCCGCCCTTGATGCCCAGTTGCGAAGCCACATTGATGATCCGCCCCCAGCGCTGCGCAAGCATATGCGGCAACGCACGCTGGCTGGCGATGAACACGCTGGTGAGGTCGATGCGCAGCATGTCGTTCCACATTTCAAGGGTCAGGTCCACGCAACGGGCCTGGGTGAGCATGCCGGCGTTGTTGACCAGGATGTCGATGCCGCCAAAGTGTTCGACGCAGCGGTCGACACTGGCCTGGGCGCCTTCGACAGTGCCCACGTCGGCCAGGCACTCGAACACCTCGGCGCCGAGGTTGCGGCAGGTGATCGCGGTTTCGGCGAGGCTGGCCGCGTTGCGGTCGGCCAGCAACAGGCGTGCACCTTCAGCGGCGTAGGCCCGGGCGATGGCGGCGCCGATGCCGCTGCCGGCGCCGGTGATCACGGCGCGGCGGTTAAGAAGTTGAGGCATACACACATCTCCTACAGAAAACGCAGTTCCAATGTGGGAGGGGGCTTGCCCCCGATTGCAGAGTGTCAGCTACAGATAAGCTGGCTGAGAAACTCTCATCGGGGGCAAGCCCCCTCCCACATTTGGATCGGGTACATCAGTCAGGCCAGCGCACGGTTAAACCACCGTCGATAACGATGCTTTGCCCGGTCAAATAGCTCGACGCATCACTGGTCAAGAACTGCACCAGCGACGCCACTTCATCTGCCCGCCCTACCCGGCCCAAGGGAATCGCCCGCGCCGCTTTCGCCAAGCCTGCCGGCCCCAGCGAATTCTTTGCATCCAGTGACTGCGGCGTCTCGATCAACCCCGGGATCACCGCATTGCAACGAATCCCCAGCGGCGCCAATTCCACCGCCAGCGACCGGCACAACCCCGGCACACCGGCCTTGGCCGCCGCGTAATGGCTGTGTTCCTGCCAGCCATACACGCCACCGGCAATCGACGAAATCGCCACCAGCGCGCCGCCTTCAGTCATATGCCGGGTGGCCGCACGGAAGGTGCGCATCACCCCCGTGAGGTCGACATTGAGCATCTCGTCCCACAGCGCGTCGGTCATCTCCAGCAACGGTGCGCGGCGCAGCAGGCCGGCATTGGCCACGGCATAGTCCAGCCGGCCGAAATGCGCCACCGCCTGTTCGGCCAGGGCGTCCACCGAGGCAGTATTGCCCACGTCCAACGGCAGCATCAGGCATTCGCCGCCGGCTTCTTCCACCAGGCCGACGGTGGCCTGCGGGTCATGGGGGTCGGCCGGGTAATACCCGCCCACCACCGCCACACCCACGCGGGCATAGGCCACGGCGAGGGCTTGGCCGATGCCACTGGCGGCACCGGTAATCAAAGCAACTTTACGGCTCATCAATCACTCCTTACTGAACGGTTTCCGGACGCACATGCCGTGCGGCGAACATCAGCGCGCCGGACAGGAAGCACGGCAGCGCGCCGAACCACAGCGCGGCGGTCTGCCAGTCGCTGCCGGCGGACAACACTTGGGTCGCGCCAAAGCCTGCGACCACCGCACCAATCGGCCCCATGGCGTGGATGATCGCGCCACCGGTCGCACGGATGCTGGTGGGGAAACTCTCGCTGATAAAGAACAGCGCCGCCGAGTACGGCCCGATCAGGAAAAACAGGCCCAGGCTGTACAGCCCGACCACCATCGGCATATTGCTCGGGCCAAACAGCATCCCGGCAAACGCCAGACCGCCGAGCATCCAGCCCAGGCCGATCACATTGCGACGGCCGATCTTGTCGCCCATCCAGCCGTGGCTGAGGTAACCGCAGTAGCCCACCAAGTTCGACAGCACAAGGATGATCAGCGAGTTCTCGAACGAGATGTGGTGCACGCTGACGATCACCGAAGTGCCCAGCACGCTGAACACCTGGATCGCCGCCCAGTTGAGTAACAGCGCGGCGCCGATCACCAACGTGGCGCGGCGCGCCGGGCCACGGAAGGCGGCCTTGAGGCCAGCCTTGCTGTGTTCGTCGTAGTCGACGCCGTAGGTCACGGCGACGTTCTGCGCTTCTTTCACCGCGCCGCTTTTACGCAGCTCGCTGATACGTTGGTGAATCTGGAACTGTGGGCTCTCCTTGAGCTTGCGTGCCATGATCGCGATGACGATGGCCGGGATCGCGGCGAAGATAAAGCAGCCCTGCCAGCCGATGATCGGCAGCAACAGCGCGGTCAACCCAGCGGCAATCAACGCACCGACCGGCCAGCCGCCTTGCACCAGGCTGTAGATAAAGCCACGGCGTTTGGTCAGGCGCGGGTCTTCCGAGGCGCCGTACAGCTCGCTGAGATAGGTGGCGTTGACGGTCTCCTCGGCATAGCCCAGGCCGCCCAACGAACGGATCAAAATCAGCGGCGACTTGCCCCACGCACCACCGATTGCGGTCAGCGCCGAACACAGTGCAGAGCCGGCCACGGTGAAGATAATGCCTTTGCGCCGGCCCAACTTGTCGACCACCGGGCCAATGGCGAAGGCCACCACCGCCGTGCCCACCGCGACCCAGGTCGCGATTTCCGCTTGCTCCACTTCACCCCAGCCAAAGTGCCGGCCAATCTCCGGCAGCAAGGTGCCGAACAGGATGAAGTCATACACCGCAAACACCCAGGCGAAAAACGCGATCCAGGTGGCGAAGCGCACTTCCTGGGACGTCAGTTGCCGGGGTTTCCAGCCAGTCAGGTCAAGCTTGTTGTAGATGGACATGGGTCGCGCCTCAGGGGTTAGTGGCCGCCTGTAGGAGCGAGCTTGCTCGCGAAGAACGCATAGACAGCGCGGTCATCCAGGATGCCCGCGTCATCGTTGACGATTTTCGCGGGCAAGCCCGCTCCTACAGGGCGGTGTATCAGGTACGGGGTTGGCGGCGGATGAAGTCGTCGGCGATTTCGTCGAAGGTGACGAAGCGCACGCCGGCATGGCTCTGGATGTGTTCGATCAAGCGCTCCAGCATCAGCAGCACTTGCGGGCGGCCGGACACATCGGGGTGGATGGTCATGGTGAACACCGCGTGTTCGTGTTCGCGGTAGACCCAGTCGAACTGGTCGCGCCACATTTCTTCGAGGTGACGCGGGTTGACGAAGCCGTGGCTGTTGGGGGCTTTCTTGATGAACATCATCGGCGGCAGGTCGTCGAGGTACCAGTTGGCAGGGATCTCCACCAGGTCGGTTTCTTCGCCGCGCACCAGGGGCTTCATCCAGGTGTCGGGGTGCTGGCTGTAGTCGATCTTGGTCCAGCTGTCGCCCTTGCGCACGTAGTAGGGGTGGAAGTCGTTGTGCATCAGGCTGTGGTCGTACTTGATGCCTTTTTTCAGCAGCAGTTCGTTGGTGACCTTGCTGAACTCCCACCACGGCGCGACATAGCCGGTGGGGCGCTTGCCGGTGACCTGGGTGATCAGTTCGATGGATTTATCCAGGACGATTTCTTCCTGCTCGGCCGTCATCGCGATGGGGTTTTCGTGGCTGTAGCCGTGCACGCCGATTTCGTGACCGGCATCGGCCACGGCCTTCATCTGTTCCGGGAAGGTTTCCATCGAGTGACCGGGGATGAACCAGGTGGTGCGCAGGCCATAACGTTCGAACAGCTTGAGCAGGCGCGGCGCGCCGATTTCACCGGCGAACAGGCCACGGGAGATATCGTCCGGCGAGTCTTCGCCGCCGTATGAACCGAGCCAGCCGGCGACGGCGTCAACGTCGACGCCAAATGCACAGAGGATGTCTTTAGCCATGGTGTGTCTCCTTAAACGTTAAGTACGGTTTCGACGGACAACGCCGCGCGCAGCAGGCGCGCGTCTTCTCCGGTCGGGGCGCTGAGCAGCAGCCCGGTGGGCAGGCCCTGGGCATCGCGGCCGCTGGGCAGGGTCACGCCGGGCATGTCGAGCAAGCTGCCGGGCATGGTCAGGCGCAGGGTGGCGAGGTTGGTTTTGACAAACAGGTCGTCGTCGGCCTCCAGCGGTGCCAGGGCGGGTGCGACATGGGCGACGGTGGGGGTGATCAGGAGGGCGCCGTCGAGGTCGTCGATCAGTTGCTGTTGCAGGCGGCGGCGTGCGTCGGTCAGGTGGATAAGCTGACTGGCAGGCAGTGCGCGCGCGGCTTCGAGACGGCGACGTACGCGAGGGTCGAGTTGCTCGGCATCAGGGCTGTCGAGCAGCGCTTCATGCAGGGCAAAGGCTTCGAAGGAACCGAGCCAGCCGTGGTGCTTGATCAGGTCCAGGGTGGCCTGGAAGGTCGCGCATTCGCGCTCTTCAACCAGTGCGCCCCGGGCCTTGAGTTGCTCCACGGCGCGCAGCAGGTTGTTGCGCACGGCGGGTTCAGCGTCCTGTTGCGCCAGCACAAAGCGCTGGCCCTTGAGGCTGCGGGCGGTGTGGGTCTGGGTACGGCCATGCAGCAGGTCGTCGATGGCCAGCGCATCGCGCACGCTGCGGGTCAGCGGGCCGAGGCTGTCGAGGCTGTGGGCCAGGGGAAACACCCCGTCGCGGCTGTAGCGTCGGCTGCTGCTGCGGTAGCCCACCAGGCCATTGAACGCCGATGGGATGCGGATGGAACCGGCGGTGTCAGTGCCCATGGCGATGGGCACGATCCCGGCCGCGACCGCCACCGCCGAGCCGGACGACGAGCCGCCAGGAATGCGCGGTTGGTCGCTGCCATGGGGATTATGCGGCGTGCCGAAATGCGGGTTCAGGCCCAAGCCGGAATAAGCCAGTTCGCTGAGGTTGGTCTTGCCGATACTGACCATTCCGGCGCGGCACAACAGGCCGACCGTAGGCGCATCAAGCAACGCGGCAGGCGCGTTGCGGCGATAGGCGGCGCCTGCGGTGGTGATGCTGCCGGCCACATCGAACAGGTCCTTCCAGGCCAGCGGCACCCCATCGAACCCACTCAATGGCTGGCCGGCGCGCCAACGGGCAGCCGAGGCTTCGGCTTCACGGCGGGCACGCTCGGCGGTCAGGCTGATGAACACGGCAGGGGCCTGACTGGCCTGATCGAGTGCCTGTTCGAGGGCTTGCACCGGGTCGCTGCGACCACTGGCGAAATCCTCGGCCATGGAAGTGGCGTCTGACATCGGCTTGATCCTCACAAAACGTACTTATTAATAAAATGTACATTTTACAAAGGCAGATTCCGTGCCAGTCTGTATCGTGACGTTTGTGCGCAGTGAGGGATATTTGCCCAGAGCAGCGGGATAGATGCTTTCAGATGGCAGGAAAAATCTTGCCAGGACACGGAAGAGCGCCCTCAATGAAATAATGTATCTTTTATTAATAAGTACATTCTGGTGCAGAAAAGTAACATCCGCACTTTCCAGGCCCCAAAAAAGTGCCACCGACGTGGCGCAGAGTGACAGGCACGACTTATGAGAGAATCCCCGGCCCCAGACTCTTCAGCCCAGAGAATGCAATGAAAGCAGTGTCCGCCTCGGCCTCCCGTTACGCGATGATTCACAAGGTGATGCGTGATGCGATCGTCAACGGCACTGCGCGCCATGGCCTGGTCTTGCTGGAAGCGCCGCTGGCCGAATTGTTCGGCACCAGTCGTGTGCCGGTGCGCAAGGCCCTGGACCTGTTGCATGAAGAAGGCCTGATCTGTCGCTTCAACGGCCGGGGTTACCTGATCAACCCCGAAGGCCTGGCGATGGAACCGCTGCGCCTGCCCCTGAGCCATGCACACCTGGGGCTCAACGGTGAGGATGAACTGGTGGACACGCGGCCGTTGGGCGAACGCATCGTCGAAGAGATCGGCGCGGCGCTGTCCACCTGTATCGCCTTCGGCCATTACCGCCTCGACGAGCAAGCCGCCGCCGACCACTACGGCGTCAGCCGTGCGGTGGTGCGCGAAGCGCTGATGCGCCTGCGCGACCGTGGCCTGGTGGAAAAGGAGCCCTACACCCAATGGCTGGCGGGGCCTTTGACCGCGCGGGAAGTCACCGAAGACTACGAACTGCGCGCCTGCCTGGAACCTGAAGCGCTGCGCCAGAGCGCGCCCCACCTCGACCGCGAGTTGCTCGAAACCATGTTGCAGCGCGTACTGGCCGCCCAGGACAGCCCCCACTGCAGCCTGGAGGCCATCGAGCAGATCGAGGAAGACTTGCACCAACGCTGCCTGGCCGGGCTGCAGAACCGCAAGATCGCTGCGTTGATCCGCCAGGGCCAGAGCCCGATGATCATCAGCCGGATTTTCTACCGTCTGTTGGGGATCGGCGCTGATCCAGCCATGTTGGCCGAACATCGGTTGATTCTGGAGTTATTGCTGCATGGCGCGTTTGATGCGGCAGCGTTGAACCTGCGCGAGCACTTGCAGCGGGCGCGCCAGCGGATGTTGCAGCGTTTGAAGGTGCTGTCGGTGTTGCCGGAGCAGCCGTTGCCCGGCTACCTCCACAAAATCAGCTAACACGCATCGTTCCCACGCTCCGCGTGGGAATGCAGCCCTGGACGCTCCGCGTCCTAACGCGTGACGCAGAGCGTCACCGGAGACATTCCCACGCAGAGCGTGGGAACGATCGTTGAATTCATGCAATTTGTTGCTAACTCCACCCCGCCATTGAAACCACCACTGCCCCGCCCCATCTAAGCACCATACTTCCTTATGCAGGTGCCCCATGAGCGACCAGCAAGATTTCCCTGATTACGACCTCAACGACTACGCCGACCCCGAAAACGCTGAATCCGCCTCGTCCAACACCGGCCTGGCCCTGCCTGGGCAAAACCTGCCGGACAAGGTCTATATCATCCCGATCCACAATCGGCCGTTCTTCCCGGCGCAAGTGCTACCGGTAATCGTCAATGAAGAACCATGGGCCGAAACCCTGGAGCTGGTAAGCAAGTCCGATCACCACTCCCTGGCGCTGTTCTTCATGGACACGCCACCGGAAGACCCGCGCCACTTCGACACTTCCAGCCTGCCGTTGTACGGCACCCTGGTGAAGGTGCACCACGCCAGCCGCGAGAACGGCAAGCTGCAATTCGTCGCCCAGGGCCTGACCCGCGTGCGCATCAAGACCTGGCTCAAGCATCACCGCCCACCCTACCTGGTGGAAGTCGAATACCCGCACCAGCCCAGCGAGCCGACCGACGAGGTCAAGGCCTACGGCATGGCGCTGATCAATGCGATCAAGGAACTGCTGCCGCTCAACCCGCTGTACAGCGAAGAGCTGAAGAACTACCTCAACCGCTTCAGCCCCAACGACCCGTCGCCGCTCACCGACTTCGCCGCCGCGCTGACCTCGGCCACCGGTAACGAGTTGCAGGAAGTGCTGGACTGCGTGCCCATGCTCAAGCGCATGGAAAAAGTGCTGCCGATGCTGCGCAAGGAAGTCGAAGTCGCCCGCCTGCAAAAAGAACTCTCCGCCGAGGTGAACCGCAAGATCGGCGAGCACCAACGCGAGTTCTTCCTCAAGGAACAGCTCAAGGTCATCCAGCAGGAACTGGGCCTGACCAAGGACGACCGCAGCGCGGACGTCGAACAGTTCGAGCAACGCCTGGAAGGCAAGGTGCTGCCGGCCCAGGCGAAAAAACGCATTGATGAAGAGCTGAACAAGTTGTCGATCCTCGAGACCGGTTCGCCGGAGTATGCGGTGACACGCAACTACCTGGACTGGGCCACCTCGGTGCCGTGGGGCGTATACGGCGAAGACAAGCTCGACCTGAAACACGCGCGCAAGGTGCTGGATAAACACCATGCGGGCCTGGATGACATCAAGAGTCGCATCCTCGAGTTCCTCGCGGTGGGCGCCTATAAAGGCGAAGTCGCCGGCTCCATCGTGCTGCTGGTTGGCCCGCCGGGTGTGGGCAAGACCAGTGTGGGCAAATCCATCGCCGAGTCCCTGGGCCGGCCGTTCTATCGCTTCAGCGTCGGCGGCATGCGCGACGAGGCCGAGATCAAGGGTCATCGCCGCACCTACATCGGCGCGCTGCCCGGCAAGCTGGTGCAGGCGCTCAAGGATGTGGAGGTGATGAACCCGGTGATCATGCTCGACGAGATCGACAAGATGGGCCAGAGCTTCCAGGGCGACCCGGCATCGGCGCTGCTGGAAACCCTCGACCCGGAGCAGAACGTCGAATTCCTCGATCACTACCTGGACCTGCGCCTGGACCTGTCCAAGGTGCTGTTCGTGTGCACCGCCAACACGCTGGACTCCATCCCGGGCCCGTTGCTGGACCGTATGGAAGTGATTCGCCTGTCGGGCTACATCACCGAAGAAAAGGTCGCCATCGCCAAGCGCCACCTGTGGCCCAAGCAGCTGGAAAAAGCCGGTGTCGCGAAAACCAGCCTGACCATCAGCGACGGCGCCCTGCGCGCACTCATCGACGGTTATGCTCGCGAAGCCGGGGTGCGCCAGTTGGAGAAACAACTGGGCAAACTGGTGCGCAAGGCGGTGGTCAAGTTGCTGGATGAGCCGGATTCGGTAATCAAGATCGGCAACAAGGACCTGGAAAGCTCCCTGGGCATGCCGGTGTTCCGCAATGAGCAAGTGCTGTCCGGCACCGGCGTGATCACAGGCCTGGCCTGGACCAGCATGGGCGGCGCAACCTTGCCGATCGAGGCCACGCGCATCCATACGCTCAACCGCGGCTTCAAGCTCACCGGGCAATTGGGTGAAGTGATGAAGGAATCCGCCGAAATCGCCTACAGCTATATCAGTTCGAACCTGAAATCGTTTGGCGGCGATCCGAAGTTCTTCGATGAAGCCTTCGTGCACTTGCATGTGCCGGAAGGCGCCACGCCCAAAGACGGCCCGAGCGCCGGGGTGACCATGGCCAGTGCGTTGTTGTCGCTGGCGCGTAACCAGCCGCCGAAAAAAGGCGTGGCCATGACCGGCGAACTGACGTTGACCGGGCATGTGCTGCCGATTGGCGGGGTGCGTGAGAAAGTCATTGCGGCACGGCGCCAGAAGATCCATGAGCTGATCTTGCCGGAGCCGAACCGGGGCAGTTTTGAAGAGTTGCCGGAGTACCTGAAGGAAGGCATGACGGTGCACTTTGCCAAGCGCTTTGCGGATGTGGCGAAGGTGCTCTTCTGATCATTTTGTAGTGCCTGGTCTGGCCCCTGTGGTGAGCAGGCTTGCCCTGCGTTGGGCTGCGAAGAAGCCCCTCTTTAAAACACCCCATTTTTCCTGAAAGTATGGGTCGTTAGTTTTGGGGCTGCTTCGCAGCCCAACGCAGGGCAAGCCTGCTCACTACAACTGACTCTTGTCGCTTCCGCCTTGTCACACCTTGTCTCATCTTCGGTTATGCTCGCCCTTCGTCGTGAATGAACGGAGCCCCCATGACCGCTGCCCGCCTGCTTCTCCCCTTGAGCCTTGCCCTGCTGGCCGCGTGTGCCAGCGCACCGAAGCAAAACATCAGCGTGGACAACCAGAGCGCCTGCCCGCTTCAACTTAAAAGCGGACAAAACCTGATCCTCACCCTCCCGAGCAACCCCACCACCGGTTACCGCTGGGCCATCCAGGATTCCGCCGGCGGCGTGCTGCGCGCACTCAGCCCAGAGGTCTACAGCAGCACAGAATCCGGGGTGATCGGCGGCGGCGGCCAGTCGACCTGGCGCTTCCAGGCCTTCGCCGCCGGCCAGGGCCGTTTGCGCCTGACCTCCCAGCAACCCTGGGAGCCGGAAGCCGAGCCCGTCGAAACCTTTGACTGCGCCATTACGGTGAACTGATATGCCTTGGCTGATTCTTGCGTTGATGGGCGCCGGCACTTTCATCTACGGCCTGACCACCCATGCCACCTTGTTGTGCCTGCTGGTCAAGCCACTGCCGGTGCTGGCGCTGCTGGGCTGGCTGCATGATGCACCGCCCACCGACTATCGACGCTGGATCAGCCTGGGGCTGATTTTCTCCGTGGTGGGCGATGTGCTGCTCGCCTGGCCAGGCGACTTGTTTATTTTTGGCCTGGGTGCGTTCCTGTTTGCGCACCTGGCGTACCTCAAGGCCTATTTCAGCGACTGCCGTCGTCTTGCACTGCTGCCGCTGCTACTGGCGTTGGGCGTGGGCGCGATCCTGCTGAGCATCCTGATTTCCCACGGCCTGGGCGACCTGCTGATTCCGGTGGTGGTGTATGCGCTGGTGATCAGCGCCATGCTCTGGCGTGCACTGGCACGCTTGGGCAGTGAGGTGCCGCAGCGCTCGGCACTGCTGGCCGCGGCGGGCGCGGTGTCGTTTGTGTTTTCCGATACGCTGATCGGGATCAATCGGTTTGTGGTGGCGTTCGAGGCGGCGCCGTATTTGCTGATCGTCACTTATTGGCTGGGACAATGGGGCATCACCGCCTCGGCTTTCCATCAGACAACCCGCGCATCCGAGGGCCAAGTTGGCTAAAATGCCGGCCTTTCCCCAATCGTCGCCGGAACAGCCGTGAGCAAAGAACCCGATCGCCTATTCGCCCAGCCCCTGCCCCAGGTGCCGGACTTTGCCTTCAACGAAGACGTGGTGCGGGTGTTCCCGGACATGATCAAGCGCTCGGTGCCGGGTTACCCGACCATCGTCGAGAACCTCGGCGTACTCGCCGCGCAATTTGCCCAACCCAATAGCGTGCTCTATGACCTGGGCTCGTCCCTCGGCGCGGTCACCCAGGCCCTGCGTCGCCATGTGCGCACTGACGGTTGCCGGGTGATCGCGGTGGATAACTCGGCCGCCATGGTCGAGCGTTGCCGTGAATACCTCAATGGCCAGGACTCGATGTTCCAGGAGTTGCTGCCGGTCGAGGTGATCGAGGGCGATATCCTCGCGCTGCAATTTGCCCCGGCCTCGGTGGTGGCGCTGAATTTCACCCTGCAATTCATTGCCCCGGATGAACGCCTGGCGTTGCTCTCGCGCATCCGCCAATCGCTGTTGCCGGGCGGTGCGTTGATCCTGTCGGAGAAGTTGCGTTTCAACGATGCCGAAGAACACGCGCTGCTCACCGACCTGCACATCGCGTTCAAACGCGCCAACGGCTACAGCGAACTGGAAATCGCCCAGAAGCGCAGCGCCATCGAAAACGTCATGAAGCCCGACAGCCTCGAAGAACACCGCGAACGCCTGCTGGCGGCCGGGTTCTCGAAAGTCGTGCCGTGGTTCCAGTGTCTTAACTTTGCCTCGTTGATTGCCTTGCCATGATTGATCTGTCCCCCCTCGCCCGCCACCTGGTCGGCACTCCCCTGGCCGTGTGGGCCCAAGGCCTGCAAGCGCAACTCGACAGCAAGATGGAAAAGGGTCATGGCGACCTTGCGCGTTGGCAGAGTGCGTTGGATGCGCTGCCCAAGATCCAGCCCAGCGAAGTGGATTTGCTCAACGGCCTGACACTCGACACCGACTGCGACGATGACACCCGCGCACAGATGCACACTGCGTTGATGGGCCTGAGCCCGTGGCGCAAAGGGCCGTTCAACCTGTTCGGCGTGCATGTGGACACCGAGTGGCGTTCGGACTGGAAGTGGTCGCGGGTTGCACCGCACCTGAATCTGAAAGGCAAACGTATCCTTGATGTCGGCTGCGGCAACGGCTACTACATGTGGCGCATGCTCGGCGCCGGCGCCGACAGCGTGATCGGCGTGGATCCGAACTGGCTGTTTTTCTGCCAGTTCCAGGCGGTGCAGCGTTACCTCTCCGAGCCCAAGGCCTGGCACCTGCCGTTCCCGTTCGAAGACCTGCCGGCGAATCTGGAAGGCTTCGACACGGTGTTTTCCATGGGCGTGTTCTACCACCGCCGTTCGCCGATCGAGCATTTGCTGGCGTTGAAAGACACCCTGGTCAAGGGTGGCGAACTGGTCTTGGAAACCTTGGTGGTCGAAGGCGATCAGCAACAAGTGCTGGTGCCGGAAGATCGCTACGCGCAGATGCGTAACGTGTGGTTCCTGCCCTCAGTGCCGGCGCTGATGCTATGGCTGCGCCGTGCAGGTTTCAGCGATGTGCGCTGCGTGGATGTGAGCGTAACCACCGTCGAGGAACAGCGCGGGACGGAGTGGATGAAGTACCAGTCGCTGAGTGACTTCCTCGACCCCGAAGACCACAGCAAGACTATAGAAGGGCTGCCGGCGCCGATGCGGGCGGTGATCATCGCCAGGAAGTGACGCTGATACCTCACTGATAAAATAAAGTTCCAAATGTGGGAGGGGGCTTGCCCCCGATGGCGGTGCATCAGTCATAAATATGCTTACTGACACACTGCTATCGGGGGCAAGCCCCCTCCCACATTTGGATCTCCAGTGTCGTTTAGAGAGCGGGCTTGGCTCTTCGCGCCCTGAAGAACTCGCTCAAGACCGTCCCGCACTCTTCAGCCAGCACCCCGCCTTCAAACAACACTCGATGATTCAGAAAGCCCTGGGTAAAAAACTGCCCCTGGCTTTGCACGATCCCCGCCTTGGGCTCCAGCGCGCCATACACCACACGGGCAACCCGTGAATGCACGATCAAGCCCGCGCACATGCTGCACGGTTCCAGGGTCACGTAAAGGGTGCTGCCCACCAGGCGGTAATTGCTGATGGCTTGCGCGGCGGCGCGGATGGCGACCATCTCAGCGTGAGCGCTGGGGTCGTTGCCGCTGATCGGGCAGTTAAAGCCTCGGCCGATGATCTCACCGTCCTGCACCAGCACCGCGCCGACGGGCACTTCACCCAGCGCAGCACCTTGGGCGGCGAGGGCCAGGGCTTCGCGCATAAAGTCCTGGTCGCGGCTGCGGTCGATGATCGCGGTGGGGCGGATCTGGCGCATCACGCCACCTCGATGGCGGCCATGAGGCCGGTTTCCATGTGGTCGATCACGTGGCAGTGGAACATCCAGACGCCCGGGTTATCCGCCACCAACGCCACGCGGGCACGTTCGTTCTTGCCCAGCAGGTAGGTGTCGGTGAAGTACGGGATCACCTTGTGGCGGTTCGAGGCGATCACCTTGAAGCTCATGCCGTGCAGATGGATCGGGTGCTGGTACTGGGTCATGTTCTTCAATTCGAAAATGTAGCTCTTGCCCTTTTCCAGCTTGGCAATCGGGCGGTCGGCGCAGGTCTTGTCGGTGATGTCCCAGGCCTTGCCGTTGATCTGCCACAGGCTGGGTGGCTTGCCGTTGTCGGTGTTGACCGAGACCGAGCCCACCCACTCGAAATTGAAGTTGAGCTTCTCGGCATTGGCCAGGTCCGGCTCGCTGATCGGGTTGGCGGGCAATGCAGGCGGCCATTCGCCGGGCGCATCGGTGCTGGCGACCGAACGGAAGGTGCCGAGGCGTACCGGGCCGTTGCGGATCGACAGTTCCTCGCCCGCCGGCGGTGCCTTGATCGCCAGGCAGATGCGCATGCCCGGGCCCAGCCAGTATTCCTTGCCCAGTGGACGCGGTTCGATAGGGTTGCCGTCCAGCGCGTAGATCTGTGCTTCAACGTCAGGAATGTTGATGCGATAGGTCAGGGTGTTGTCGAGGTTGAGCAACCGCACGCGGGTGATCTGACCGGCGGGCAAATCGATCACCGCCTGGGACACGCCGTTGATGGTCGACAAGCGCCCTGCCGTACCGCCCCGAGCGGCCTCACGCGGGATACTGAACGCGACGAAAGCGCCCTCCTCATCCACATGCCAGCTTTTCAGGCTGAGGGTGCGTTCGTGCTTGAAACCTGTGGGTTCGCGCTCTTCGATGATCAACGGGCCGACCAGGCCACGGCCGAGTTCTTCGCTGCTGTTCACGTGGGGGTGGTACCAGTAGCTACCGGCGTCGGGTACGCGGAATTGATAGTCGAAGTATTCGCCGGGCAGTACCGGCAATTGCGAAACGTACGGTACACCGTCCATTTCCAGCGGCAGGCGGATGCCGTGCCAGTGAATGGTAGTGGCGACCGGCAGGTGGTTGATGAAACGCACCCGCAGCCATTCACCCTGGCGCACCCGCAATTCGGTGCCCGGCGCCGAAGGGCCGAACGCCCAGGCTTGGGTCTTGTGCCCTGGCACCAACTCCACGTCCAGCGGCGCGGCGATCAGTTCGTAATCGTGTCCCGCCTCGGCTTCGGCGACTTTCCCCAGCCAGTAGCGATAGGCGCCACCGGCACCGACGCCTACTACGGCCAGGCCTGCAAGACCACCCAGGATTTGTCGACGGGAAAAGGATCGGGACACAACAACCTCACGTATCAGCCGCAGGCCCAGGGCCTGCAAAGGGCAGATACGATACACCTGCAACGGCTAAACAGTAAGGGTTCGCATTGCCGCATGGCTGAAACGCGGGGGAAAACACCAGAGATCAAAAGATGGAATACGCCTATGTGGGAGCGGGCTTGCTCGCGAATGCAGTGGGTCAGCCATACATGAATCGACTGACACACCGTATTCGCGAGCAAGCCCGCTCCCACACAAGCCCATTTCCACAGGGGGATTGCGGTGTTATTTAGTGCTTGGCAGCGGCCAGGATCAGGGCTTTCATCTCGGCGACGGCGCCCTTGAAACCAACGAACAGCGCATGGGCCACCAGCGCATGGCCGATGTTCAGTTCATTGATGCCCTTGATCGCGGCCACGGCTTCGACGTTGTGGTAATGCAGGCCATGGCCGGCGTTGACGATCAGGCCTTCCTTGAGGCCGCAACTCACACCGTCGATGATGCGCTGCAGTTCATCAGCCACTTCGGTGGGGGTGGTAGCGTCGGCGTAACGGCCGGTGTGCAGTTCGATGGCCGGTGCACCGACACGGCGCGAAGCTTCGATCTGGCGCTCGTCGGCGTCGATGAACAGCGAGACTTCGCTGCCGATCTTCGACAGGCGCTCCACGGCGGCCTTGATCCGTGCTTCCTGGCCGGCCACGTCGAGGCCGCCTTCGGTGGTCAGTTCCTGACGGGTTTCCGGCACCAGGCAGATGTGCGCCGGGCGGATGCGTTCGGCGAACTGCATCATTTCCTCGGTAACGCCCATTTCGAAATTCATGCGGGTTTGCAGCACATCCTTGAGCAGCAGCACGTCGCGCTCCTGGATGTGGCGGCGGTCTTCGCGCAGGTGCACGGTGATGCCGTCGGCACCCGCTTCTTCGGCGTCCAGCGCGGCCTTGACCGGGTCAGGGTAACGGGTGCCCCGGGCCTGGCGCAGAGTGGCGACGTGGTCGATGTTGACGCCAAGAAGAATGCGATTGCTGGTGGTCACGGAAGCGCTCCTGAAAAGGGTAAGAAACGCCGCACAGCATACACGGGGTTGTCAGGGCTTTCGAAACAACTCGCGACTGACCAGCGGCCGCCCGCCCAAGTGCACGGCCAGGGCCTGGCGCATCAGGCGCTTGGCGGCGGACAAGGCGCCGGGAGCGGTCCAGTCCGCTTCGCTCATGGCCAGCAACTCGGTGCCCTGGAACAGACCGGGTTGCAGCAGGTAGACGCGTTCCAGGCCGGCGTCCACTTGCAGGCGATACATGCCATCGGCGGCGATGGGCTCGCCGTGCAGGTCGTTGGCCAGTTCGAAGCCGTAGCCCAGGTCGTCAAGCAGGCGCCATTCGAACGCACGCAGCAACGGTTCCAGGGGGCGGCCTTCAGCCAGGGCGAGCAAGGTGGCGGCGTAGTGGTCGAAAACGGCCGGGTGCGGGTCTTCGGCGGGGAGCAGGCGGATCAGCAGTTCATTGAGGTAGAGACCACTGAACAGCGCGTCGCCGTTGAGCCAGGCCGAGGTGCCCACGCTTTCCATGCGGCCGACGTTTTTCAGCTCGCCCTTGCCGCGAAACTCCACGTCCAGGGCCACGAAGGGCCGCGCCAAGGTGCCCGCCTTGCCCCGCGCACTGCGCAAGACCGCGCGCAGGCGGCCTTGGGGCGTGAGGAAGTCCACCAGAGCGCTGGTCTCGCGGTAGGCGCGGCTGTGCAGGACGTAGGCAAGTTGGCTGGGGGGTGGGGATTGGGACATGGCTGCTCACTGCTGGAATGCACTTTTGAAAACGACACAAACCTAATGTGGGAGGGGGCTTGCCCCCGATAGCGGTGTGTCAGTCACTTATTTGTCAACTGACCCACCGCTATCGGGGGCAAGCCCCCTCCCACATTTTCAGCCCTGCGGTGCATTCAGGACCTTACAGGTCGCCATAGCCCAGGGAGCGCAATGCGCGCTCGTCATCGGACCAGCCGCCCTTCACCTTCACCCACAGGTTGAGCATGATCTTGGAATCGAACAGCAATTCCATGTCCTTGCGCGCCTCGGTGCCGATGCGCTTGATGCGCTCGCCCTTGTCGCCAATGATGATTTTCTTCTGGCCATCACGCTCGACGAGGATCAGCGCATGGATGTGCAAGGTCTTGCCCTGCTGCTTGAACTCTTCGATTTCCACGGTGATCTGGTACGGCAGCTCCGCGCCCATCTGGCGCATGATTTTCTCGCGCACCAGTTCAGCGGCGAGGAAGCGGCTGCTGCGGTCGGTGATCTGGTCTTCCGGGAAGAAGTGTTCGTTCTCCGGCAGGTGCTCGGCGATCACGCGCTCCAGGGCATCGAGGTTGTGGCCGTGCTGGGCGGAGATCGGGATGATCTGGGCGTTCGGCAGTTGTTCCTGCAGCCAGCTCAGGTGCGGCATCAGCTCGGCTTTGTCTTCGATACGGTCGGTCTTGTTCAGCGCGACGATCAACGGGCCGGTGACGTACTGCACACGTTCGAGGACCATCTGGTCTTCGTCGGTCCACTTGGTGCGGTCGACCACGAAGATCACCACGTCGACGTCTTTCAACGCCGCCGAAGCGGTCTTGTTCATGTAGCGGTTAAGCGCCTTCTCGCCACCCTTGTGCATGCCCGGGGTGTCGACGTACACCGCTTGTACGGTGCCCTCGGTCTTGATGCCCAGCATGTTGTGGCGGGTGGTCTGCGGCTTGCGCGAGGTGATCGCCAGCTTCTGGCCAAGGATGTGGTTGAGCAACGTGGACTTGCCCACGTTCGGGCGGCCGACGATGGCAACATAGCCACAGCGTGTTGCGGTTGAATCAGTCATGGCCATTCTCCACGCCCAGGGCAATCAGTGCTGCAGCGGCCGCTACCTGTTCGGCAATACGACGGCTCACACCCTGACCTCGGCTTTTTTCATTCAGTAAGGTGATTTCACATTCCACGAAGAACACGCGGCAATGGGGCTCACCCTGGATATCCACCACTTCGTAGCGTGGCAGTTCGCACCCGCGGGACTGCAAAAATTCCTGCAGGCGGGTCTTGGGATCTTTGTTGGTGTCGACCAGCGTGAGGCTTTCGATCTCGGAGGTCAGCCAGGCAGTGACGCGTTCCTTGGCGGCTTCCATACCGGCATCGAGGTAGATCGCACCGATCAGCGCTTCAAGGGCATCGGCCAGGATCGACTCGCGACGGAAACCGCCACTCTTCAACTCGCCGGACCCCAGGCGCAGGTACTCGCCCAGGCCAAAGCCACGGGCCAGCACGGCCAGGGTCTCGCCCTTCACCAGGCGCGCACGCAGGCGCGACAACTGGCCTTCACGGGCTTGGGGGAAGCGCTCGAACAGCGCCTCACCGGCAACGAAGTTGAGGATGGCATCACCGAGGAATTCCAGGCGCTCGTTGTTACGCCCGGCAAAGCTGCGGTGTGTGAGGGCAAGGACCATCAGTTCCTGATCCTTGAAGGTGTAGCCGAGCTGGCGCTCGAGGCGTGCTAGAGAAACGGTCACGGTTTATCCATATCTAGTTGGTGGCACCGGCGGCCATCGACGATTGACGCAGTGTTCAAATTCAAATCCTGGTTGGTGCTGCATGAGGCGGGACCGATTTGTCCCCACCCCAGAAAAGCATTCGGCGCTGTGTTCACAGCGCCGCCTGTATTACTTGATCAGCCCGACCCGCGAGAAGTTCGGCAGGTGGCTGAGTTTGGGTTCCGGCCAGCTCATCCAGACCGCAAAGGCCTTGCCGACGATGTTCTGGTCGGGAACCATGCCCAGCAGGTCCTTGGGAATGTTGGGATCATCCCAGTACCGGCTGTCATTGGAGTTGTCGCGGTTGTCGCCCATCATGAAGTAGTGCCCGGCCGGCACGGTCCACTGGCCGTCAGGCTGTGCACGATAGCGGCTCATTTCCTTGCGGATTTCGTGCTCTACCGCACCGAGTTTTTCCTGGTACAACTCGGCGCTGCCCAGGCTGTTCGGCTCGGAACCCAGCAGCTTCTCGGCCACCGGCTCACCGTTGATGAACAGGCGCTTGTCACTGGTGTAGCGAATCACGTCGCCCGGCAGCCCTACCACACGCTTGATGTAGTTGACGTTCGGGTCGCTCGGGTAGCGGAACACCATCACATCGCCGCGCTGCGGGTCACCGACTTCGATGACCTTCTTGTCGATCACCGGCAGGCGGATCCCGTAGGAAAACTTGTTCACCAGGATGAAGTCGCCCACGTCCAGGGTAGGTTTCATCGACCCCGACGGGATCTGAAACGGCTCCACCAGGAACGAACGCAGCACCAGCACGATGAACAACACCGGGAAGAACGACTTGCCGTATTCAACCAGCAAAGGCTCTTTGTTCAGCTTCTCGATCACCATGCCATCGGGCTGGCTGACGCTGCCCTGATAGGACGCGATAGCCGCCCGCCGACGCGGGGCGAAGAACACCAGATCGAGCAACGCCAGGAGACCGCAAACGGCAACGGCGATGACCAGCAACAGCGGGAAATTTAGCGACATAGGACCTAACTATCCAACCTGAGCACCGCAAGGAAGGCTTCTTGTGGAATTTCCACGTTACCCACTTGCTTCATGCGTTTTTTACCGGCCTTTTGCTTCTCAAGCAGCTTGCGCTTACGGCTTACGTCACCGCCGTAGCATTTGGCCAGTACGTTCTTTCTGAGTGCCTTGACGGAGGTCCGCGCAATGATCTGCCCGCCAATGGCGGCCTGGATCGCGACGTCGAACATCTGGCGCGGAATCAGTTCTTTCATCTTCTCGGTCAACTGGCGACCTTTGTAGTGCGCGTTGTCCTTGTGCACGATCAGTGCCAGGGCATCCACCTTGTCGCCGTTGATCAGCACATCCAGTTTCACCAGATTAGCCGATTGGTACCGGTCGAAATGGTAATCCAGCGAAGCATAGCCGCGACTGGTGGATTTGAGACGGTCGAAGAAGTCCAGGACCACTTCGTTCATCGGCAAATCGTAGGTCACTTGTACCTGGGTGCCGAGGAACAGCATGTCGTGCTGCACGCCACGCTTTTCGATACACAGGGTGATGACGTTGCCCAGGTGTTCCTGTGGCACCAGGATATTGGCGCGCACGATCGGTTCGCGCATGTCTTCGATGGAAGACAGGTCTGGGAGCTTGGACGGGTTGTCGACGTAAATCGTTTCCCCGGTTTTCAGCGCCAGCTCAAAAATAACCGTCGGCGCCGTGGTGATCAGGTCCAGGTCGTATTCGCGCTCGAGGCGCTCCTGGATGATTTCCATGTGCAGCATGCCGAGGAAGCCGCAACGGAAACCGAAGCCCAGGGCGTCGGAGCTTTCCGGTGTGTACTGCAACGACGAGTCGTTGAGGGTGAGCTTCTGCAGGGCTTCGCGGAAATCCTCGAAGTCGTCGGAACTGACCGGGAACAGGCCGGCATAGACCTGCGGCTGGATGCGTTTGAAGCCTGGCAGCACGTCTACATCAGGGGTGGAGCTCAAGGTCAGGGTGTCACCGACTGGCGCACCGTGAATGTCCTTGATACCGGCGATGATGAAGCCTACTTCGCCGGCTTTCAGATCAGTGGTCGCGGTGTGCTTGGGGTTGAAAACACCGACGCTGTCCACCAGGTGGATCTTGCCGGTGGATTTGACGAGGATCTTGTCACCCTTCTTCACACGGCCATGGCGTACGCGTACCAGCGAGACAACGCCCAGGTAGTTGTCGAACCAGGAGTCGATGATCAACGCTTGCAGCGGATCTTCGTAGTTGCCGGTCGGCGCGGGAATGGTCTTGACCAGGCGCTCGAGCACTTCGTCGACGCCCAGGCCGGTCTTGGCGCTGCACTCGACGGCGTCGGTGGCGTCAATGCCGATGATTTTTTCGATTTCTTCTTTGACGCGGTCCGGATCGGCCTGTGGCAGGTCGATCTTGTTCAGCACCGGCATCACTTCCAGGCCTTGCTCGATCGCGGTGTAGCAGTTGGCAACGGACTGGGCTTCAACACCCTGGCCGGCGTCGACTACCAGCAGGGCGCCTTCGCAGGCGGCCAGCGAGCGGCTGACTTCGTAGGTGAAGTCAACGTGGCCGGGGGTGTCAATGAAGTTCAGTTGGTACTTGATACCGTCTTTTGCGGTGTAGTACAGGGTAACGCTATGGGCCTTGATGGTGATGCCGCGCTCACGTTCGAGGTCCATGGAGTCCAGGACCTGGGCTTCCATTTCGCGCTCGGCAAGGCCACCGCACATTTGGATGAACCGGTCGGCCAGCGTCGACTTGCCATGGTCAATGTGGGCGATGATGGAGAAATTGCGGATATGACTCAAATCACTCACGGATCAACACTCAAAAAGGCTGCAGGCAGATTGCCCGCTGAAAAATAGCCGGGAATTGTACCTGATGCTCGGGCCAGACGTCATCTTTGCTGACCAGAACAAAAATGCCCCGATCTCTCGACCAGGGCATTTTTTGATCATAAGCGCGGTATCAACCGGCCCGACGCAGTAACCAGAAGCCCGCCAGGGCGCAGATGGCCGTGGGCACCAGCACCGCAAACAGAGGAGAGAAGCCGAACACCAGGCTCGACGGACCCAGCAAGTCCTGGGCGATGCGGAAGGTAAAGCCCACCAGCACACCCGTGAAGACACGCTGACCAAGGGTCACCGAACGCAGCGGGCCGAAGATGAAGGAAATCGCCATCAGCACCAGCGCGGCGGTCACCACCGGTTGCAACACCTTGACCCAGAATGCCAGCCAGTAGCGGCCGTTGTTCAGGCCCTGATCCTTCAGATAGTGGATGTAACCCCACAATCCGGAGATCGGCAGGCTTTCCGGGATCATCACCACGGTATTCAGCAGTTCCGGCTTGAGGGCAATATCCCACTCCTCGCTCGGCACGTTGATCACTTCGGTGCTGGCCTTGGTGCCTTGGCCAATGTTGCGGAAGTAGGTCGTGGTGACGTCGCTGAGTTGCCATTTTTCCCCACCGTACTGCGCACGTTTGGCGAAGCTGGACTCCAGCAGGTGACGCTCCTTGTCGAACGTATAACGGGTCACGCCAATCAACAGGCCACCGGGCTGCACCGCGTTGATATGGATGAACTCATCGCCCTGGCGGTGCCACAGGCCATGCTTGGAGCTTTGCGCATCGCCCGACCCCTGGGCCAGGGCACGATTGGCCTGGGCAGTGGTTTCGGCCGGTGGCGCGACGTATTCGCCGATCAGCACGCTGCAGGCCATCAGCAGCAGCATGGGCTTCATTACGGCCCAGACGATACGGCCAATGGACACACCGGCGGCGCGCATGATGGTCAGCTCGCTGTTGCTGGCGAGACTGCCCAGGCCGATCAGGCAGCCGATCAGCGCAGCCATCGGCATCATGTCGTAAAGACGGCGCGGCGCTGTGAGGGCCACGTAGCTCAGCACGTCCCACACGGTGTAGGTGTCGCTGACGTTGCCCACTTCATCGATGAAGGCGAACAACGACGCCAGCCCGAGGATGATGCCCAATACCGCCAGGATGGCGATCAGTACGCTGCTACCAATGTAGCGATCGAGCTTAGCCACGAGCCAACTCCTTCTGGCCACGACGGCTCATCATTTTCAAACGGATCGGTTCCCAGTAGAGCAGCCCCAGGCCGATCACCAGGAAGATCCCGTGTACCCACCACAGGCCCAGGGTCGGCGACAGCTTGCCCTTCTCCAGGGAGCCGCGGGCGGAAATCAGGATGGTCAGGTAAGCCATGTACAGCAGGATCGCCGGCAACAGCTTGAGGAAACGGCCCTGGCGCGGGTTGACGCGCGACAGCGGCACGGCCATCAAGGTCACGATGAACACCAGCAGCGGCAGGGAGAGTCGCCATTGCAGCTCGGCGATAGAACGCAGATCCTTGCTGCCCCACAGATCAGTCGTCGGGATGGCATCACGGTCGGTGACTTCGTCGCTGATGTCCGGGCGAGCCAGCATCACGCCATAGGTGTCGTACTTGATCGCACGGTAATCGGCCATGCCCGGACTGCCATCATAGCGGTAGCCATTTTCCAGGATCAGGTAGCGGCTTCCATCAGGACGCACTTCCTGGCGCCCCGAATCGGCCACCAACACGGAAATGCCACGGTCTTTCTTGTCCTGGCCCAGGCGTTTCTCGGAGATGAACACACCGCCCAGGTTGGCACGGTCGTCGGTCAGGGTTTCAGTGTAGGTTACCCGGGAACCGTCATTGAGCGCCTGGAAGCGGCCGGGCTCGAGGGTGTCGAACTCGGTCATCGCGTCCTGCTTGTTCAGCACCAACTGGAACTGCAGGGCACCCTGGGGCGCCAGGCTCAGGCTTAGCCAGGCCACGATCAGCGCAATGCCGGCGGCCGGGATCATGGTCATGCCCAGCAGGCGCTGCTGGCTCATGCCGGTGGCCGAGAGTACGGTCATTTCGCTTTCGAGGTACAGGCGGCCATAGGCCAGCAGGATCCCGAGGAACAGGCCCAACGGCAGGATCAACTGCAGGAAGCCCGGCAGACGAAAGCCCATGATCAGAAACAGCGAGCCCGGGTCCAGGGCGCCGGAGGCAGCCTGGGCCAGGTATTTGACGAAACGACCACTCATGATGATGACCAGCAGCACCGCACTCACGGCACTCAGGGTCAACAGAACTTCGCGGGACAGATAACGGAAGACGATCAAACCAGACACTCCAGGGTTGTCAGGCTAAGGCGGCCAAACAAGCAAGCATACCGAGACAGCCCGTTTACACAGGGCCGGCTAAAAAGATGGCGCATTATCCTGTGATTGACCGCGCCTGTCACGGAGCTTGCTCGTACACACGCACAAAGCGTGCACCAAGGGTTGTCAGGCTCCGTCGGCGAGGTTCAAACTGCGGCCTTTGTCGCCGGCGGTTTACACAGCTGCCTGGTATTAAAGCCGGAGTACAGACTCCTGGCTAACCGACCTTTATAAGGGACCCGAAAATGGAACTGGTTGTAAAAAGCGTTAGCCCCGAAACGTTGAAAACCGCCACCCTCGTGGTCGCCATCGGCGAAGGCCGCAAGCTCGGCGTGGCCGCCAAGCAACTCGACGAACTCAGCGGCGGCGCCATCAGCGCGGTGCTCAAGCGCGGCGACCTGGCCGGCAAAGTGGGCCAGAGCCTGCTGCTGCAAAGCCTGCCCAACCTGAAAGCCGATCGCGTATTGCTGGTAGGCGTGGGCAAGGATGCCGAACTGGGTGACCGTCCGTTCCGCAAGATCATCAGCGGCATACTCACTACCCTCAAGGGCCTGGGCGGCAGCGATGCAACGCTGGCCCTCGACGAAATCGTGGTCAAAGGCCGTGACAGCTACGGCAAGACCCGCCTGCTGGCCGAGAGCCTGGTGGACGGCGGCTATATCTTCGACCAGTTCAAGAGCACCAAGGCCGAACCGCGCGCCCTGAAAAAAATCACTCTGCTGACCATCAAGGCCGCCCAGGCTGAAGTCGAGCGCGCCGTGACCCACGCGACTGCAATCGCCAACGGCATGTCGTTCACCCGCGACCTGGGCAACCTGCCGCCGAACATCTGCCACCCGACTTTCCTCGGCGAACAGGCCAAGGCGCTGGGCAAGGAGTTCAAGGGCCTGAAAGTCGAAGTGCTGGACGAGAAGAAGATCAAGGAACTGGGCATGGGCTCGTTCTATGCCGTGGGCCAGGGCAGCGACCAGCCGCCACGCCTGATCGTGATGCAATACAACGGTGGCAAGAAGTCCGAGAAGCCTTACGCCCTGGTGGGTAAAGGCATCACCTTCGACACCGGCGGCATCAGCCTCAAGCCGGGCCTGGGCATGGACGAGATGAAGTACGACATGGGCGGCGCCGCCAGCGTGTTCGGCACCCTGCGTGCCGTGCTGGAACTCAAGCTGCCGATCAACCTGGTGTGCATCCTGGCCTGTGCCGAGAACATGCCGAGCGGCGGCGCGACCCGTCCTGGCGACATCGTCACCACCCTCAGCGGCCAGACCGTCGAGATCCTCAACACCGACGCCGAAGGCCGCCTGGTGCTGTGCGATGCACTGACCTACGCCGAGCGCTTCAAGCCACAGGCCGTGATCGACATCGCCACCCTGACCGGCGCGTGCATCGTCGCCCTGGGCTCCCACACCTCCGGCCTGCTGGGTAACAGCGACGAGCTGATCGAGCAACTGCTCAGCGCCGGTAAAGCCGCCGACGACCGCGCCTGGCAACTGCCGCTGTTCGACGAGTACCAGGAACAGCTGGACAGCCCGTTCGCCGACATCGCCAACATCGGCGGCCCGAAAGCCGGCACCATCACCGCGGCCTGCTTCCTGTCGCGCTTTGCCAAGAACTTCAACTGGGCGCACCTGGACATCGCCGGCACAGCCTGGACCAGCGGCGGCAAGGACAAGGGCGCCACTGGCCGTCCGGTGCCCCTGCTGACCCAGTACCTGCTGGATCGCGCCAAGGCCTAAACCTCGCCGCGCGCCTTGTAGGAGCGAGCTTGCTCGCGAAGAACGTCAACGATAACGCGTTCATCCTGGATGAACGTGTTGCCATTAGGTTTTTCGCGAGCAAGCTCGCTCCTACAGTAGAGCAGCGGCCACGGCAGCGTCAGGAACCGCAATGACCCAAGTCGATTTCTATATATTGCCCAGCGCCGATCCGCTCGCGCGCCTGGACTTTGCCTGCAAACTCACCGAAAAAGCCTGGCGCATGGGCCACCGCATCTACCTGCATTGCAGCGATGCCGCCCAACGCGATGAGCTGGATGCCCGCCTGTGGCGCTTCAAGGGCGAAAGCTTCGTACCCCACGGCCCCGCCGAGTCTGAACCTGAAGGCCTGGTGGTACTGGGTCTGGGCGACAGTTGCGGCGATCACCATGACCTGTTGGTCAACCTGGACCTGAAAGTACCGCCGTTCGCCAAGGCTTTTGCCCGTGTGGCAGAGGTGGTGGTGGAAGATCCGGCTATTCGTCAGGCCGCGCGGGAGAGTTTCCGTTTCTACCGCGAACAGGGCTATCCTCTCCAGGATCACCGGCTACAACGACTTTGAGTAAATGATGGACACGCCAAACCCGCTGAAAAAAGACGACCACCTGTTGGACGACCTGGAGTCGATCCGCCAACTGCTGGGTGATGATGACTTGCAACCGCCGCTGTTGACCGAATCGGTCGAAGGCGAGGTACAGATTCCGCTGCTGTTCGATATGGTCGGCGGCAAACCTGTCGCGCCGGAGCCGGTTGTCGAAGCTCCCGCCGTCGAACCTGCCCCCACTGAAAAAGGGCCCGACGCCCTTCTGCTGCACCTGGACAACGAACTGCGCGCCGCCGCGCAACTGATCATGCAAGACGTGATCGACGACTTTGCCCCGCACATCGAAACCGAGATCAAGCGCCGGCTGGATGCGCGGATGGAGCGGCTGCTCAGCCAATACCAGTCCTGAGCCTTGCATAATCTCCCTGTGGGAGGGGGCTTGCCCCCGATAGCGATGGGTCAACAAATGCTGAGTTGACTGACACGCCGCCATCGGGGGCAAGCCCCCTCCCACATTTGATTTGCACAAGTCTTCAACTCGCCCTCAGCTCCCAGCCCCGTTATACTTGCCGGCTTTCCTGAATAAATGCCAACTAGGGTCCCGCCGCGCATGGATAAGACCTACCAGCCGCACGCCATCGAAACTTCCTGGTACAACACCTGGGAATCCGAGAATTATTTCGCCCCGCAAGGCGCGGGCGATTCCTACACCATCATGATTCCGCCACCGAACGTCACTGGCAGCCTGCACATGGGCCATGGCTTCAACAATGCGATCATGGATGCCTTGATCCGTTTCCGCCGCATGCAGGGCCGCAACACCCTGTGGCAGCCAGGCACCGACCACGCCGGTATCGCCACCCAGATGTTGGTGGAACGCCAACTCGAAGCCACCGGCCAGAACCGTCACGACCTGGGCCGCGAGAAATTCCTGGAAAAGATCTGGGAATGGAAGGACCAATCCGGCGGCAATATCAGCCGTCAGATCCGTCGTCTCGGTTCGTCCGTGGACTGGAGCCGCGAGCGCTTCACCATGGACGATGGCCTGTCGGAATCCGTGAAAGAAGCCTTCGTGCGCCTGCATGAAGACGGCTTGATCTACCGCGGCAAGCGCCTGGTCAACTGGGACACCAAGTTGCACACGGCGATTTCCGACCTCGAAGTGGAAAACCACGACGAGAAAGGTTTCCTGTGGAACCTCAAGTACCCGCTGGCCGACGGCGCCAAGACCGCTGAAGGCAACGACTACCTGATCGTCGCCACCACGCGTCCGGAAACCATGCTCGGCGACGCCGCCGTGGCGGTTAACCCGAACGATGAACGCTACCAGGCGCTGATCGGCAAGTTCGTCGAGCTGCCGCTGGTTGGCCGCCGCATCCCGATCATCGCGGACGACTACTGCGACCCTGAATTCGGCACCGGCTGCGTGAAAATCACCCCGGCCCACGATTTCAACGACTACGAAGTCGGCAAGCGCCACAACCTGCCGCTGCTGAACATCTTCGACAAAAATGCTGCCGTGCTGCCGGCCTGCCAGGTGTTCAACCTGGACGGCACACTGAACGAGAGCATCGACGGCAAGATCCCGGCCGAATACGCCGGCCTCGACCGTTTCGAAGCACGCAAGCAGATCGTTGCCGCCTTCGACGCCGCCGGCCTGCTGGTGAGCGTTGACGACCACGGCCTGAAAGTGCCGAAGGGCGACCGCTCTGGCACTGTGATCGAGCCGTGGCTGACCGACCAGTGGTACGTGTCCACCAAGCCGCTGGCAGAACCGGCCATTGCCGCCGTTGAAGACGGCCGTATCCAGTTCGTGCCCAAGCAGTACGAAAACATGTACTTCTCGTGGATGCGCGATATCCAGGATTGGTGCATCAGCCGTCAGCTGTGGTGGGGCCACCGCATTCCGGCCTGGTACGACGAGTCGGGTAAGGTCTATGTAGGCCGTGACGAAGCCGAAGTGCGTGCCAAGCACAACCTGGGGGCAGACGTTGCGCTGCAACAGGACAACGACGTACTGGACACCTGGTTCAGCTCCGGCCTGTGGACCTTCTCCACCCTGGGCTGGCCGCAACAGACCGAGTTCCTGAAGAAATTCCACTCCACCGACGTGCTGGTCACCGGTTTCGACATCATTTTCTTCTGGGTTGCCCGGATGATCATGCTGACCATGCACCTGGTGAAGAACGAGGATGGCACGCCACAGGTACCGTTCAAGACCGTGTACGTGCACGGCCTGGTGCGTGATGGCCAGGGCCAGAAGATGTCCAAGTCCAAGGGCAACGTCCTGGACCCACTGGACATCATCGACGGCATCGACCTGGAAACCCTGGTGCAGAAACGCACCTCGGGCCTGATGCAGCCGAAACTGGCGAAGAAGATCGAGAAGCAGACCCGCGACGAGTTCGCCGATGGCATCGCCAGCTACGGCACCGACGCCCTGCGCTTCACCTTCTGCTCGCTGGCGTCCACCGGTCGCGACATCAAGTTCGACATGGGCCGCGTCGAAGGCTATCGCAACTTCTGCAACAAGATCTGGAACGCCGCGCGCTACGTGCTGGATAAAGGTGAAGACTGCGGCCAGAACGGCGAAGCCGTCGAACTGAGCCTGGCCGACCGCTGGATCATCTCGCAGCTGCAGCGCACCGAAGCCGAAGTGACCCGCCAGCTCGACCAGTTCCGTTTCGACCTGGCCGCTCAGGCCTTGTACGAGTTCATCTGGAACCAGTATTGCGACTGGTACCTGGAACTGTCCAAGCCGGTCCTGTGGGACGAGAACGCACCGATCGAACGTCAGCGCGGCACCCGTCGCACCCTGGTGCGCGTGTTGGAAGTGGCGTTGCGCCTGGCGCACCCGTTCATGCCGTTCATCACCGAAGAAATCTGGCAGCGCCTGGCGCCACTGGCCGGTATCGAAGGCAAGACCATCATGCTGCAACCTTGGCCGGTGGCCAACGAAGCGCGCATCGATGAGGCGGCCGAAAGCGATATCGAATGGCTCAAGACCCTGATGATGGGTACGCGTAACATCCGTGCCGAGATGAACATCGGGCCGGGCAAGCCATTGGCGGTGTTTGTGAAGAACGCCAGCGCCGAGGATCTGCGTCGTCTCGCCGAGAACGATGCGCTGCTCAAGAAGCTGGCGAAGCTGGAGTCGATCACCGTATTGGCAGCCGGCGAAGAAGCACCGCTGTCCGCGACCGCACTGGTTGGCGAGATGGAAGTGCTGGTGCCGATGGCCGGCCTGATCGACAAGGGTGCCGAACTGGCCCGTCTCGACAAGGAAATCGCACGCCTGCAAAGCGAAGTGCAGCGGGTGGGCGGCAAGCTGTCCAACGCGGCGTTCGTCGACAAGGCGCCGGCTGAAGTGATCGAGAAGGAACGCGCCAAGCTGGCCGAGGCCGAACAGGCCCTGGGCAAGCTGGCGGAGCAGCATGCGCGGATTTCCAGCCTGTAAGGTGTGAGTCGTGTAGAAAAAGAGACCTTCGGGTCTCTTTTTTTGTCTGAAACGCCTGTACACGCGGCCAATGTGGGAGGGGGCTTGCCCCCGATGGCGGTGTATCAGTCTCATTCTTTTTGACTGTCACACCGCCATCGGGGGCAAGCCCCCTCCCACATTTGACCGGGACAGGCTCAGGATGTGTGACAATGCCCACCACTTTGAGCCAACACCAGAATCATCATGACCGCCCCCAGCACGCCAAAACCTCCGCGCAAGAAGCCTAAAACCGCAGCCACGGCCAAGCCCGTTGTGCCGCGCAAAGAGGCCACCCTGCATCCGCGCAACCGCCACACAGGCCGCTACGACTTCCCGGCGCTGATCAAGACCACGCCGGAACTGGCGCAATTCGTGATCATCAACCCGTACGGCAAGGAAAGTATCGACTTCGCCAGCCCGGATGCGGTGCGCGTGTTCAACCGTGCGCTGCTCAAAGCCTTCTACGGCATCCAGCACTGGGACATTCCGGCCGACTACCTTTGCCCACCAGTGCCGGGGCGTGCGGACTACGTACACTTCCTCGCCGACCTGCTGGCCAGCACCAATGAAGGCAAGATCCCGCGCGGTTCGATCGTCAAGGTGCTGGACATCGGCATGGGCGCCAACTGCGTCTACCCACTGATTGGCTATATGGAGTACCGCTGGAACTTCCTCGGCTCCGAGGTCGACCCTATCGCAGTGGCCGCAGCCAAGGCGATCGTGCAGTCCAACGACCTGAGCAAGGTCATCCAGTTGCGCCAGCAAACCAACCCCAAGCAGATCCTGCTGGGCTTGCTGGAGCCGGGTGAGCGCTTCGACCTGACCATGTGCAACCCGCCGTTCCATGCGTCCATGGACGAAGCCACCAAGGGCAGCGAGCGTAAATGGCGCGCCCTGGGCAAGGCCGATCCCAAGCGCAAGTTGCCGGTGCTGAATTTTGGTGGCCAATCGGCCGAACTGTGGTGTGAAGGGGGCGAAGCGCGCTTTGTGACGCAACTGATCGCTGAAAGTGCGCATTTTGCCCACAAGGTGTTGTGGTTCAGTTGCCTGGTGTCAAAAGCGTCGAACTTGCCCGCGATCGAGACAGCCCTGAAAAAAGCCGGCGTGCTGGAAAGCCAGGTGGTGGAAATGTCCCAGGGGCAGAAGCAGAGCCGCTTTGTAGCCTGGACTTTCCAGACCAAGAACGAGCAACAGATCTGGCGCCAGCGCTGGGTGCGCTGACGGCAACCCTGTAGGAGCGAGCTTGCTCGCGAAAAAACGCAATGGCACCGCGCTTATCCAGAATGCCCGCGTCATCGTTGACGATCTTCGCGGGCAAGCCCGCTCCTACAAATTGCAGGCAACAAAAAACCGTGCCCGGATCGCTCCGGAGCACGGTTTTTTTGCTGCGTCTTACTTGTTAACAGCGTCGGTCAGGCCTTTGGCCACAACCAGCTTGATAACTTTCTTGGCAGCGATTTCGATGGCAGCGCCAGTCGAAGGGTTACGGCCAGTACGGGCAGGACGCTCGGTCACTTTCAGTTTGCCAACGCCTGGCAGAGTGATTTCGCCGCCGTTTTCCAGCTGGTCAGCAACAACTTGGCTCAGTTGGTCCAGCAGAGCGCGCACGGTAGTTTTCGGTGCGTCTACTGCTTCAGCCAGGTCAGCGATCAGTTGGTCTTTAGTAATAGCCATTGTGGTGTTCCTTCCCTATCAAATTCATATGGATTGCAGAGTGCAGTGTCAGCCGTCGAGCCCGACCGTCATGGCCTGGCACCCCAGGCTTATAACCACGGAGATCGGGGTTATAGATGCTTGAAACGGGGATTGGTTCGACCTGACAGATGCTGAATGCACGCTTATCGCCGAGACTTGGCGTAAGACGGGGCAAAACTAGCACAGAGACGGGGAAATATCCGCCTCTACCTACCCATTTGGTCAGCTTTATCGCTCTAAACCGTGAAAAAAAGGCATATGCCCCGTCGGAAGCTGCCCAAAACACCCTTCGAAGCACGTCTTGGCCAATGGTGCGGTACACTTGGCGACTTTTCGGGGAGGCCCACCGCTCCCCTCTCAACCAGCCGAGAAGCCTATGCCGATCCGTCATTGCATCGTCCACCTGATCGACAAAAAACCCGACGGCACACCCGCAGTTCTCCATGCCCGCGACTCCGAGCTTGCCGAGTCGGCCGCCATCGAGAACATGCTTGCCGACCTCAACGAGAGCTACAACGCCAAACAAGGCAAGGCCTGGGGTTTCTTCCATGCCGAGTCGGGCGCGCACCCGTTCAGCGGCTGGTTGAAGGAGTATTTCGACGGTGGGCAGGATTTCACCACCTTCAGCCGCACCGCCGTCGAGCACCTGCAGAAGCTGATGGAAGAATCCAACCTTTCCACCGGCGGCCACGTACTGTTCGCCCACTACCAACAAGGCATGACCGACTACCTGGCCATCGCCCTGCTGCACCACAGCGAAGGCGTGGCGGTGACCGACGAGCTGGACGTGACCCCGTCCCGTCACCTGGACCTGGGCCAACTGCACCTGGCGGCGCGAATCAACGTGTCCGAGTGGCAGAACAACAAGCAGTCCAAGCAGTACATCTCGTTTATCAAGGGCAAGAACGGCAAGAAGGTGTCGGAATACTTCCGCGACTTTATCGGCTGCCAGGAAGGCGTCGACGGCCCGGGCGAGACCCGCACCCTGCTCAAGGCCTTCAGCGACTTCGTTGAAAGCGAAGACCTGCCGGACGAATCCGCCCGCGAAAAAACCAAGACCCTGGTGGACTACGCCAGCAGCCAGGCCAAGCTTGGCGAACCCATGGGCCTGGAAGAACTGTCGGGGCTGATCGATGAAGATCGGCCAAAGGCGTTCTACGACCATATCCGCAACAAGGATTACGGCCTGTCGCCGGAGATCCCGGCGGATAAACGCACCCTCAACCAGTTCCGCCGCTTCACCGGCCGCGCCGAAGGTTTGTCCATCAGCTTTGAAGCGCACCTGCTGGGCGACAAGATCGAATACGACGAAGCCGCCGGCACCTTGATCATCAAGGGCCTGCCGACCCAACTGACCGACCAGCTCAAGCGCCGTAACTGATGCTGGGCGGGGTCTTCAAGAAAGTCCTGCTGGTATTGCTGGTGGTGGTGGTGATCCAAAACTGGGGCAAGATCGAGCGGGTGTTCAACCCCTCGCAGGTGGTGCCAGAGCAGACACGGGCGAAGGCGCGCGTGGTGCTCTACGCCACCGAATGGTGCGGGTACTGCAAGCAGATCCGCCGTTTCCTGGACCAGAAAGGCATCCCCTACCAGGCGTTCGATATCGAGAAGGACGCCCAGGCGCGCAAGGCGTATGAGGCGTTGGGCGGCGGTGGGATTCCGTTTGTGGACGTGAATGGCACGCTGATTCGCGAGTACAGCCCGGAGAAGATCATGGCGGCGCTGAAGTAATCAGCGCACCACGATCATCCGCCCTAGCACGTGGTGCTGTTCAAATCCCAGCAGCGCCTGCAACGCATTCAGCACCGCCTGTGGGTCCTTGCTCGGGAAGCTGCCGCTGACGCGTTTGGCGCCCATCTCGTCGTTGAGCAACAGGATGCGACCGGGGTAGTAACGGCCCAGGTCCTTCATCACGTCCGCCAGCGGCGCCTTGTAGTAGTTGAGCCAGCCGTCGCGCCAGGCCAGGCGTGATTCGCTGTCGACCCCATGCATCGGTTCGGCACTGCCATCGGCGTAGGCCACTTGCTGGCCGGCGGTAAGAATCTGCTGTTGCCCCTGCTTTGACGGCGTCACGCCAACCCGCCCGGACAACACCGTTACCTGGGCGCCTGCCGGTTGCAGGCGCACTTCGAATTGCGTACCCAGCACCCGCGCTTCCCCGCTGCCCGCCTCCACCACGAAGGATTGTCCGGTGTGAGTCACGCTGAAAAAACCGGCACCGCGACGCAACTGGATATGCCGCTCGCCATGGCTGAAATCCACGGCGATGGCGCTGTCGGCGTCGAGAGTGACCTGGGATTGATCAGCCAGGGTGACGGTCTTCACCTCCCCCGGCGCAGTCACGTAGTCCGCACCAAAGTCATCGACCCAGCGCGACGGCTGCCAGCCGGCGCCCATGGACACCATCACCAACAGGCACGCAGCCATGGCCAACGCCCCGGACCAACGCACCACCCGCGAACGCTTCGAGGTGTTCATCGCATTGAGGTAGCCCTGCAACGCCATGGCCTCTTCATCCGCCAGCCTGCGCGCCGGGACTTCGCTCAACTCCCACAGCACCTGGGCCTGGGCATACGCCTCGACATGCGCAGGATCGGCCCGCAGCCAGCGGCTGAACGTGGCCTGGTCTCCGCTGCTCGGCTGGTCATGCAACAGGCTCAGCCAGGCCAGTGCGGCGTGTTCCTGGGCGGGCGTGGGGGTGACGTTCACGGTGCTTTCCCTGGCGTGCGTGGGGATGAGGGGCCGCGAAGGCTGGCTTTGCAGGCTTCGAGGGCACGCATCATATGTTTTTCCACGGCACTTTGGGACAGGCCCATGGCCTTGGCGATTTCTGCGTACTTGCGGCCGTGGATGCGGTTGAGCAGGAAAATCTGCCGCGTGCGCTCGGGCAAGCTGCGCAGGGCCGCTTCGACATGGCGCAGATCGTTGCCGGCTTCCAGCGCCGCCTGGGGCTCGGAGCCTTGGTTGTCCTGCTGTTCGGGCAGCCAGCCTTCGTTGCTGCGCACCCGCGCGCCTTCGCTACGCAAGTGATCGATGGCGATATTGCCGGCGCAGCGCAACAGGTAGGTACTGAGCTCTTCGACCTGCACCAATGGCCGGCGCCAGAAGCGCAGGAACAGGTCCTGTACCAGGTCGGCCGCCGTGGCGCGGCACCCCACGCGGCGACTCACCAAGGCTTCCATCTGCGAACGCTGGGACAGGAACACCTGCAGGAAATGTGCACGCCCACCTGCCGCGTCAGCGTGCTGGCTGTCCTGGGGTTCCGGTGGGGTGCTGATCATCATGGGCGGGCTCAGAGGGTGGCGAAGGCTGCAACGGGGCTGGCGAGCAGGCTGACACCCGCCAGGATCAGGGCCTGCCTTGGCCGATACGGCAACAGCAACACCAACAGCAGTGCGCTGAGCATCAACACGGCGCACCACTCCACCAGGCCCTGGCCCCAACCGGCGATGGCCACGGCGGGCCAGATCGACACGGTCAGCAGCAACCACCCGGCCACACGCAACCCCAGGCGCCGGCGAGGGGTGGGTTTGCTGTGCAACAGTTCGCCGTGGTGGCGGTCGGTGGACAAGCACAGCGCGGTAAACCCGACGTAGCACATCAGCAGCGCCAGTAGCATTCAGTTCGCCTCCTGCTTGAGCGTCAACCCGCGTGCACGTTCGGCCTTGGGCGCGGGCACGCTGCGATGCTGCATCCTCCAGGCGGCCCAGCCAAGGAACACGCCGCTGGCCAGGCACGTCAGGTCGAAGCCGGCCATGGCCCAGTCGCCGGAGGCCAATGAAACGCCGAGGTGGTGCGAGGTGGTCAACGTGTTGAGCAATGGAATGGCGATAAACAGCAATGCGCCGACGCTCAACTGCTCGACCCAGCCCTGGCGGCCACGCCGCAGGATCGCGTGCAGCAGGCTCAGGCCCCAGGCGATGAAGAACGTTTGCACTTCCCAGTCGGAACGCTCGGCGAAGCTCACCGGCAGCAGGCGGTTGGCCCAGAAAAACGCGGCGATGGCGATCATCAGGCCGGACATGCTGGCAATATTGAGCACTTCCACCAGCCGCAATTCGAAGGGCATCACGCCGGTCTTGGCGTGCTTGAGCTGGCGCTTGCCGAGCCAGATGACCAGCCCGGTGCCGATCATCGCCGTGCCCGCGAGGCCGCAGATAAAGTACAGCCAGCGCAGCACCGGGCCGGCGAAATGGCCCATGTGCAGGCCGTAGAAACTGCCGCCGATGGCAGCCGGCAGCGACTGCCCGCCACTCACTCGCAACAGTTCGCCGGTGCTGCCATTGAAGGACACAGTGCTGCCGAAATCGTGTACCACGCTGTCGGAACCGGCGCGGAATACATTGACCGAGGCATTCACATCGCTGGGGTTATTCACCGCCACACGCCCCACATGCCCACCCGCCCACTGCGCCCGCGCCTGCTCGTACATCGGCACCAGCGGCAGCAATGTGCCTGGCTGGCCCAATGCAGGGGCGTTGTTGGTATTCGGGAACACCTCGCTGAAAAAGGCGCGGGTGTCGTTGCCATAGGAAGCCAGGATCGGTGCCGGCATCACCATGCTCATGAAGATCACCAGGCTGCTGTAGGTGATCATCAGATGGAAAGGCAGCACCAGCACACCCACCGCGTTGTGCCCGTCGAGCCAGGAACGCTGGCCTTTGCGGGGGCGGAAGGTGAAGAAGTCCTTGAAGATTTTCTTGTGGGTGATGATGCCGGTGATCAGCGCGATGAACATCACCATCGCGGCGATGGTTGACAGCCAGCGGCCCCACGGGTGAGGCATTTGCAGCTGGAAATGGAAACGATAGAAGAACTCGCCGCCCATGCTTTCACGGGCCTGTACGGCCTGGCCGGTGACGGGGTCGAGGGTTTTCTGGATGAAGTTGCCACGCTTGCCGGGGTCGACTTTGTCCTGCCACATCACCGACAGGCCAGGGTCGCGGCTATCCGGCAAAGTGATGAACCAGCGTGCGGCGGTGGGTGCGACCTGCTGCAGATAGGTTTGGGCGACGGTAAGGCTGCGCGCATCGTCCAGGGGACGGGCCTGCACTTCGGGCTGCATCCAGTGGCTGATCTCGTCCTTGAAATACGACAGGGTGCCTGTCAGGAAAATCGCAAACAACAGCCAGCCAAAGATCAACCCGGCCCAAGTGTGCAACCAGGCCATGGCCTGACGGAAACCCTCTTTCATACCCGTGCCATCCACAAGCCCACGCCCGCCAGGGTGGCAAACGCGGCACTTGGCAGCATCACGCCGAACCAGGCACGTGCGGCGCTGCGGCAGGCGAAACACCAGATGACTGCCAGCAGGTAGAACACGAAGGAACTCATCATCCCGGTAATCACCGCATCAGCGCGGGAGGTGGGCAGCCACAACGCCAGGCAGATACTGGCAAGGGACGCCATCAGGTAACCGCCCACCACCGCGGCCAACACGCGCGAGGTCACGGCGAGACGATAGGAGACAGGCAGCGAGGTTTTGCTTTTCATGCGGGAGGCGCCAGGTTTATCAGCGCGCAATATTAATGATAAATATTCTCATAAGCAAAACAGAACGGATGAATCACCTGCGCAGATGGATTGCCGAAGCCACTCACGCGCCCTACAATGCGAACAATTCTTGTTCTCTAAAGCATGGCGATGCTTGTGGAGTGTTCCCGTTGAGCCCGTCCAACACCGTCGAAGTTTTGTACACCGATCATCACCACTGGCTCACCGGCTGGTTGCGACGCAAGCTCGGCTGCCCGGAAAGCGCCGCCGACCTGGCCCAGGACACCTTCATTCGCGTGCTCACTGCGCGGGAACCCCCCACGCTGGTCGAGCCCCGCGCGTTTCTCACCACGGTTGCCAAGCGCGTGCTGTTCAACTTCTACCGCCGCCAGGACCTGGAGCGCGCCTACCTCGATGCCCTGGCACAGATGCCCGAACACGTGGCGCCATCCGAAGAAGAACGCGCAATCATCCTGCAGACCCTGGTGGAGCTGGACCAACTGCTCGACGGCCTGCCGGTGCAGGTCAAGCGCGCCTTCCTGCTGGCGCAACTGGATGGGCTGACCTACGCGCAAATCGGCGCGGAGCTTGGGATTTCCATCGCCACCGTCAAACGTCACCTGACCAAAGCGGCCATGCGCTGCTATTTCGCCCTATGAACTTCTCCACTCAAGTCGCCGAACAGGCCGTGCATTGGCTGATGGAAATGCAGCAAGGTGGACTCAACCCTCGCCAGCAGGCTGCCTGGCAACACTGGCTGAACGCCCACAGCGAACACCAGCGCGCCTGGGACCACATGCAACGCGTCAACCAGCGCCTGCGCGGCATGCCCTCGCCCCTGGCCCACGCGGCGTTGAACGCGCCAACCGCCACCAGCCGGCGCCAGGCCCTCAAGCTGCTGTTGATCCTCGGTGCCGGTTCGGCGGCTGCCTGGGGCCTGCGCCAGCAACATATCCTGCCGCCGCTCACGGCCGACTACCGCAGCCCGGTCGGCCAGCGCCGCAAAGTGCAACTGGCGGACGGCAGTCAGTTGCAGCTCAATACCGGCAGCGCGGTGGACGTGCACTTCGATGGCCAGCAACGGCTGATCCGCCTGCTTGAGGGCGAAATCCTGCTGACCGGTATCGCCGGCAACACACCGCTTAACGTGTTGACCGGCCAAGGTCTGCTCACCAGCCACGCTGCACGCATGAACGTGCGTCAGTTCAACGACCACACCCAGCTGGCGGTATTCGATGGCCGCGTCGAGGTAATGCCCAACACCTACAGCGGCCTGCCGCTGACGGTCGAGGCCGCACGCCAGGTCAACTTCACCCGCAAAGGCTGGGACACCCCACGCCCCACCGACGCCAACAGCGGCGCCTGGGCCGACGGCATGCTGGTCGCCGCCCACATGCGCCTGGAAGATTTCCTCGGCGAACTCGGCCGTTATCGTCGCGGCCAGGTCAATTGCGACCCGCAGGTGGCCAACCTGTTGATCTCCGGCAGCTACCCGCTGGACGACAGCGAACGGATTCTGGACCTGCTGGAAGTGAGCCTGCCGGTAAAAGTACGGCGCTTCACGCGGTATTGGGTGACGGTACAGGCACGCGTCTGATCAGCTCTACTGTAGGAGCGAGCTTGCTCGCGAAGACCCCCGAGAACGCCTCGGGGTGTCAGGCTTTCCGCGTTATCGTTGGCGTTTTTCGCGAGCAAGCTCGCTCCTACAGAAAGCCTGCCATTCAACTATTTTTTGCAACTGTGAGCCGTTTTCCACACCTCGCGTGACAGAGAAGGAAAGCCCCCTTGATCCTTCCTTCTCAGGACCGTTCGTCATGCCCCAGCACCCCACGCTTCTCGCCCGCACCCTGCGCCAACTCCTGCTTGGCGCCAGCCTGAGTCTTACGGTACTGCCACACGCCATGGCAGACGAGGCCAAGCCTTATCACATCGCGCCGACTTCGCTGGAAGCGGCGTTGAATCAATTCGGACGTGAAGCGGGTGTGCTGATTTCCTTCGGCTCGCAAGTCACCGCAGGCATGCAGAGCCGTGGCTTGTCGGGTAACTATGGCGCCGCAGACGGCCTGCAGAAACTGCTGGAAGGCACCGGCCTGCAAGCCCGCGCCGAAGGCGACAATGCCTACAGCCTGCAACCGGCCAGTGCGCCGGCGACTATCGAGTTGGGCACCTCCAGCGTGGTCGGCGACTGGCTCGGCGACGCTGCACAGACCAACGTGTTCGAACATCCTGGCGCCCGAGATGTGATCCGCCGGGAAGAATTCGAACGCCAGGGCGCCACCCAGGCCAAGGACGTGCTCAATCGCATCCCCGGCGTCAACGCCCCGGACAACAACGGCACCGGCAGCCACGACATGGCGCTGAACTTCGGTATTCGCGGCCTCAACCCGCGCCTGGCGTCACGATCCACCGTACTGATGGACGGCATCCCGGTGCCGTTTGCGCCGTACGGCCAACCCCAACTGTCGTTCGCGCCGATCAGCATGGGCAACATGGACGCCGTTGACGTGGTGCGTGGCGGCGGCGCCGTACGCTACGGCCCGCAGAACGTCGGTGGCGTGGTCAACTTCGTGACCCGCGCAATCCCGGATGCGCCCACGGTCAAAGGCGGCCTGCAGACCGAAACCAGCCCTTCCTCCAGCCACGACGGCTTCAAGACCACCGGCAACCTGCTGGCCGGCGGCACGGCCGACAATGGTCTGGGCGGTGCGCTGCTTTACTCCGGCACCCGTGGCGGCGACTGGCGCGAGAACAGCAACACGCGCATCGACGACCTGATCCTCAAGGGTAAATACCAGCTCGACGACGCCAACAGCTTCAACGCCATGGCGCAGTACTACGAAGGCCAGGCCGATATGCCAGGGGGGTTGAACGTTGCGGACTACAAGGCAGATCCGTACCAGTCCACCCGTCCCTACGACAAATTCTGGGGCCGTCGCACGATGTTCAACGTCGGCTATCGCTATGAGCAGGACCGTCGCGAGTTCACCGTAAATAGCTTCTTCACCAAGACCCTGCGCAGCGGTTACTTGGACCAGGGCACCTTCCTCTCGCTGTCCCCACGCGAGTACTGGGTGCGCGGCCTGGAAACCCGTTTCGCCCAAGGCTTCGACCTGGGCCCGACCAGCCACGAAGTGGGCGTGGGCTACCGCTACATCAACGAAGCCGGCCACGAACTGCGCTACCGCACGCCGATTGCCGCCAACCAGCAGATCCCCACCACCAACAGCCGCAACGACCGCGACACCCGTGGCGGTACCGAAGCCAATGCGTTCTTCATCGACGACCGGATTGACATCGGCAAGTGGACCATCACCCCTGGCATTCGCTACGAGATGATCGAATCCCAGCAGACCAACAACCTGAGCAACGTCAAATACAAGGGTGACTACAACACCGCGTTGCCCGCACTGAACGTGCTTTATCACCTCACCGACAGCTGGAACCTCTATGCCAACACCGAAGGTTCGTTCGGCAGCGTGCAGTACAGCCAGATGCCCAACCGCGTGACCAGCGGCGAAGTGAAACCGGAAAAAGCCCGTACCTGGGAACTGGGCACCCGTTACGACGACGGCACCTTGCGTGCGGAAATCGGCGCGTTCCTGATCAACTTCGACAACCAGTACGAAAGCAACCAGACCAACGACTCGGTGATCGCCCGTGGCGAAACCCGTCACCAGGGTATCGAGACCAGCGTCAACTACGCGCTCGATGGCTTGAGCCCGGCACTGGCCGGCTTTGATGTGTACGCCACCTACGCTTATGTCGACGCCACCATCCGCGAGGACGGCCCGAACAAAGGCAACCGCGTGCCCTTCTCGTCCAAGCACAAAGGCACCCTGGGCGTGGGTTACACCGAGGGTCGCTGGAAGCTCAACCTGGACAGCAGCTACCAGAGCAGTCAGTTCGCCGACAATGCCAACACCGAGAAGGAAACGGCCAACGGCGCCAACGGACGCATCCCCGGCTACATGCTGTTCAGCAGCCGCGCCGCCTATGACTTCGGCCCGCAACTGTCGGATCTGAATGTGGCGGTGGGGGTGAAAAACATCTTCAACACCCAGTACTTCACCCGTTCGTTCGACGACAACAACAAGGGCAAGTACGTCGGCGAACCGCGCACGGTGTACGTGCAGACCTCGATCGCGTTCTAACTGCGCGAGAAGCACTCTCTGTGGTGAGCGGGCTTGTTGTGGCGAGCGGGCTTGCCCCGCGTTGGACTGCGTAGCAGGCCCATTTTGAGGGTCGCTTCGCAACCCAACGCGGGGCAAGCCCGCTCACCACAATGGACACAGCTCATCCCCCGCCAGCCGCTTCTAACTGCCCGCCAGGCAACTGGGGGTGGCGGCGACCAGGGCATCAATGGCGCAACGGGTTTTGGCCGGCATATGCGCGGCGGTCGGCCAGATCACGTGGATCGGCGAGGGTTGCTCACGGTAGGCGGGCAACACCGCTTCCAACTGCCCGCGCAGCACGTAGTGTGCAATCAACCAACTGGGCAACCAGGCCAGGCCGACGCCCGCGATGGCAGCGTCAGCCACGGCCTGGAGGTCGTCCAGCACCAATGGCGACACAACCCGCGAACGGTGCGGCGTATTGCTGCGGTAGGCAATGCCGCGACGGCCGGCAAGGTCGTCGGCCGATTCAATCCGCCCCGCCCGCTGCAAGTACGCAGGTGAAGCAGCCAGTCCAACGGACTGTTCACCCAGGCGCCGTGCACTCAAGCGGTCGGTGTCGGGCAAAGGGCCGATTCGCACGGCGATATCAAAGCCTTCCTGCACCAGGTCGGTCATGCGATCAGCGAAACACACCTCGATCTCCAGTTCCGGATAACGGTCCATCAACCCCCACAACGCGGGCGCCGCATAGTGATGCCCGAAGGCCAGCGGCACGCTGGCGCGCAGACGACCGCGTGGCTGCTGCCGGCCGCTTTCCAGCACCGATTCGGCGGCTTCAAGTTCAGCCAATGCGCGCAGGCAATGCTCGTAGTACGCCTGTCCGTCTTCCGTCAGACGCTGACGGCGAGTGGAGCGCTGCAACAGGCAAGTCCCCAGCCGCGCTTCTAGCCGTGCCAGCCCCTTGCCCACCGCCGAGCGCGTGAGGTTCAGGCGTTCGGCGGCCTCCGTGAGGTTGCCGCTTTCGACGATCTGCAGAAAGAGTTCAACCCCATCGAAACGCGCAGTGGTCATGATTTATTGTCGCCCTTAATTCCCCTATTGACGGAAAACTTATCACAAATAAAGAAACAGATTCCCCTGAAAATCTAACGGTCCCTCAACCTCAGGAGAATCCCATGCCACCCGCCGCCACGTTATCGGCCGTCAACCCACTCCGCTCCGCCAGAAACGGCCTCGCCCTCACCGCCGTATGCCTTGTCGCCCTGATGTTCGGCCTGGAGATCTCCAGCGTGCCGGTGATCCTGCCCACGTTGGAACAGCAACTGGGCACAGGTTTCCAGGATGCCCAATGGATCATGAATGCCTACACCCTGGCCTGTACCAGTGTGTTGATGGCAGCCGGTACCCTGGCCGATCGTTTTGGCCGCAAGCGCATGTTGGTGCTATGCCTGTGGCTGTTCGGGCTGGCTTCGCTGGCGTGTGGGCTGGCAAACGATGCGCCGACGCTGATTGCCGCACGCTTCGTCCAGGGCGTGGGCGCCGGGGCGATGATGATTTGCCAGTTCGCGATTCTGTCGCACCTGTTCCGCGAACCGGCGGCGCGGGCACGGGCGTTCGCAATCTGGGGCGTAATCGCCGGCGTGGGCCTGGGCTTCGGGCCGATGGTGGGGGCGTTGATCCTGGCAGTGGCGGACTGGCGCTGGGTGTTCCTGGTGCATGTACCGCTCACCCTGTTCACCCTGGTGCTGTTGCATGTCAGCGTGCAGGAGTCCCGTGACCCGGCCGGCCATCGCCTGGACATCGCCGGTATGCTCACCTTGACGCTGTCGGTGTTCGCGCTGGTCTATTTCATCACCCAGGGCACCGAGAACGGTTTTGGCACACCGGTCATGCTCGGCTGGGCGGGATTGGCGGTGGCCGGGTTGCTGCTGTTCATCGTCGTTGAGCGACGCAGCGCCCACCCGATGTTCGACTTCTCGGTGTTCCGCATCCAGCGCTTCAATGGCGCCTTGATGGGTTCCATCGGCATGAACTTCAGCTTCTGGCCGTTCATGATCTACCTGCCGTTGTATTTCCAGGCGGGCCTGGGCTACGACACGCTGACCAGCGGCGGCGCCCTGCTCGCCTACACCCTGCCCACGCTGCTGGTGCCGCCGCTGGCGGAGCGCCTGGCCCTGCGCTACGGCGCCGAGCGCATCATTCCGTTGGGCCTGGGTTTGATGGGTGCGGGTTTCCTGGCCATGGCCGCCGCCAATTGGGCGGCGCAACCCAGCATCCTGCTGATCCTGGCCAGTTGCATCATTGCCGGCATAGGCCTGGCGCTGACCAACTCCCCCACCACCAACACCACCACGGGCTCGGTGTCCGCGGACCGCGCAGGCATGGCCTCGGGCATCGACCTGAGCGCACGGCTGATTACCCTGGCGCTCAACATCGCGTTGATGGGGCTGGTGCTGTTGCTGGGGATCAGCGATCAACTGGCCAATGTGCTGCCGGGCGCCACGGCGCTGGATTGGCCGGGCATCAGCCAGAACATCGCGGCGGGTAAGCTCGATGTACCGGGGGTGAGCGTCGCGCAGGCCCAGGCCGCACTGCGTCATGGTGCCGGCTGGGCGATGCTGTTTGCCGGCATCGGCGCTGGCGGGCTGGCACTGCTGAGCCGACATTTCTTCCACAGTCGGTAAAACGAAAACGGGCCTGCATGTGCAGGCCCGTTTGGGTGGGGGATGAAAGAACTGTCAGCTATCAGCTGTTGATAGCCGCCTGCAGGTTTTCTTCAAACTCCGCTTCAAGTGCACCCTCATTCACTTTGTTGGCCGGCAGACCTTTCCCGGCAGCGCGCGGCTTGCCTTGCAGTTTGCCAAACAGGTGTTCCAACGCATGGTCCAGCTTGGTCGCCGCACCGTCGATCGCCTGTTCCAGGGTATCGGCCTTGTGCAGTACCGACAGTGGTTGATGGCCTTTTGGCCGTGCTTCCAGGCGGCAACTCAAATCGTGGGGACCGGGCTTGTCACCGTTCTCATCCCGCAGGTAGACCTCCACTCGGGTCAGGTCTTCTTCGTAGCGTTCGAGCGTGCTCTCAATGGTAGTACGTACCCACTCCTCCAGTCGGATGCTGCTTTCAATATGGTTATCGCTATTGACTTGGATTTGCATAGTTCTTCCCTTATTTCAGCTAGCTCGCGAGAGGTCACAACTGCGACACCGGGGTGGTGAAACCATGACCTCTTGATTACACAATTGAGCAGTCCGCAGAACAATTCAACCCCTTTGCAAAGATAAATCCCACATTACAAATTAAGTCTGACTACGAGCAAAAACGCTGTTAGGGTGGGGAGTTAGTTACATCTTCTTACGCACAGCCAACCTCACAATTGCCCCTCTCCCAACGGGTGCAAACCGCGAAAAATCTCCGCTTCTTCCACCAGCCAATCATGCACCGCACGCACGCCCGGATGGCTCAGCGCACCCGGCGCATACAGCAACACGTAGCGTTTATGGTTAGGCACGGCCAGGCCGAAGGGCACGATCAAGGTGCCGCGCTCCAATTCATCGTTGAGCAAGGTACGGCGCGCAATCGCCACGCCCATGCCGGCGATGGCGGCTTCGATGGTCAGGTGGTTGCGATTGAAGGTGTGGCCACGGCGCACATCGGCGTCGTGGTAGCCGATGGCATTCAGGTAAAACTCCCACTCCGCATACTCATAACTCCCACGCCAGGCGGTGATGTCATGCAGCAACGGGAAATGCACCAGGTCGGCCGGGCCATGCAGCGGTGGGCGACCGCGCAGCAGGCTCGGCGCACACACCGGGAAAATCTGCTCGTCCAACAAGGCTGTGGATAACAGTCCGGGGTAGCTGCCGTCATTCAAATCGATGGCCAGGTCGAAGTCGCCTTCATGCAGGGCGATGCTGCTGTCCTCGGCGACCATGCGCAATTGGATATCCGGAAAGCGCTGCTGCAGGCGCGGCAAACGCGGGGTCAACCATTTGCCGAGAAACGACGGGATCGAGCGCAGGCGCAAGGTGCCACTGATCATGCCCGCGTCCAACCGCTGCAATTCGGCATCGATGCTGCCGTAGGCCTCACCCACCGTGGCGGCCAGGCGCTGCCCCTCGGCACTCAGCTCCACGCCACGGGCGCGCCGATGAAACAAGCGGAAACCCAAACGCTCCTCCAATTGGCGGATCTGCTGGCTCACTGCGCCCGGCGTGATGTGCAGTTCTTCGGCGCAGCGGGTGAACGACAAATGCCGTGCCGCACAGGAAAAAACGTGCAGCCAGACATACGTCTGGCCATGAAGGGGCCGAGTCATAGCGTTTAGTCCTGCTAAAGGGTTTCTTAGGATAATTCGTTGGTCAGTGCCGTTCCAGAGGCTCAGTATCGCGCCAATTGCGCTCGTCCTACAAAACATGGCAGCGATTCCTACTCCATTGCTTGTAAGGCTTTAGCATGGCTATCAGTGTTTTTGATCTATTCAAGGTGGGCATCGGCCCTTCCAGCTCCCATACCGTCGGCCCCATGCGCGCGGCGGCGACCTTTGCCCAGGCCCTGATCGACCAACAACTGCTGAACCACACTCACCGTGTGGAGGTGCGCTTGTATGGCTCGCTGTCCGCCACCGGCGTCGGCCATGCCACCGATCGCGCCTGCGTAATGGGCTTGATGGGCGAGTGGCCGGACACTGTCGATCCCACCTCGATCAATGCCCGTATCCAGCAACTGCGCGAATCCGGCCGCCTAATGCTCGCGGGCCAACAGGAGATTGCCTTCAACTGGCACACCGACCTCCTGCTGTTGGACGAGAGCCTGCCCTACCACCCCAACGCCATGTCCCTGCACGCCTACGGCGAAAACGGCCTGCTCAGTGAGCAAACCTACTACTCGGTGGGCGGTGGTTTCATTATCGAAGCGGCGGAAGCAGCCTCGGGCATTGCGCCGACCAGCGATGTGCAATTGCCCTACGACTTCTCCAGCGCCGTCGAGCTGCTGGCCTTGTGCAACAAGCACGGCCTGCGGGTTTCCGAACTGATGATGGCCAACGAACGCGCATGGCGCAGCGATGCAGATATCCGCAGCGGCCTGCTGCATATCTGGTCGGTGATGCGCGAATGCGTGGAGCAAGGCCTGCGCGATGAAGGCATCCTGCCGGGTGGCCTGGACGTGCCGCGTCGCGCCGCGAAACTGCACCGCAGCCTGTTGGAAATCGGCAAGCCGAATGTCATCACCTCCACCTTGTCGGCGATGGAATGGGTCAACCTGTTCGCCCTCGCCGTCAACGAAGAAAACGCCGCCGGCGGGCGCATGGTCACCGCGCCGACCAACGGCGCCGCCGGAATCATCCCGGCCGTGCTGCATTACTACATGAAGTTCAATGCCGACGCGTCCGACGACGATGTGGTCAATTTCTTCCTGGCTGCCGCCGCCGTCGGCATCCTGTGCAAGAAAAACGCCTCCATCTCCGGCGCCGAAGTCGGCTGCCAGGGCGAAGTCGGCTCGGCCTGCGCCATGGCCGCCGCCGGCTTGGCGGACGTGCTCGGTGCAACCCCCGAGCAGCTGGAAAACGCCGCCGAGATCGGCCTGGAACATAACCTGGGCCTTACCTGCGACCCTGTCGGCGGCCTGGTGCAAGTGCCGTGCATCGAGCGCAACGCCATCGCCGCCGTCAAGGCGATCAACGCCACGCAAATGGCCCTGCGCGGTGACGGCAAGCACTTCATTTCCCTCGACCGGGTGATCCGCACCATGCGCGATACCGGCGCCGATATGCATGACAAATACAAAGAAACTTCACGGGGTGGCCTGGCGGTCAGCTGGGTGGAGTGCTGATCGGAGCACTGCTACCTGCCCCAACGTGAGCCCGCGCAAAAATAATAACGAGGCAATAACGATGACCGATGTACGTACACCTGCCGTAGAAAACCCTGCTGTAGAAGCAACCGTGACCACCGGCTGGACCCAACATTACACCACCTGGATGCTCGGCCTCTACGGCACCGCCATCGGCGCGGGCACCCTGTTCCTGCCGATCAATGCCGGCGTCGGCGGCTTCTGGCCACTGATCGTGCTGGCACTGCTGGCCTTCCCGATGACCTTCTTCGCCCACCGTGGGTTGACGCGCTTTGTGTTGTCAGGCAAATCCGGCGATATCACCGAGGTGGTCGAAGAACACTTCGGCGTCGGCGCGGGCAAGCTGATCACCCTGCTGTATTTCTTCGCCATCTTCCCGATCCTGCTGGTGTACAGCGTGGCGCTGACCAATACCCTCGGCAGCTTCATGGAACACCAACTGCACATGACCCCGCCGCCCCGGGCGATCCTGTCGCTGGTGCTGATCCTCGGCCTCATGGCCATCGTGCGTTGCGGCCAGGGCGTGATCGTCAAGGCGATGAGCGTGCTGGTGTACCCGTTCGTTGCCGCCTTGTTGTTGCTGGCCGTGAGCCTGATCCCCAACTGGAACGGTGCGTTCTTCGCTTCCGCCAACGAGGGCATGCCCCTGCCGCTGTTCTTCAAGACCCTGTGGCTGGCGATCCCGGTGATGGTGTTTTCGTTCAACCATTCACCGATCATCTCCGCCTTCGCCGTCGACCAGAAACGCGTGTATGGCGCGCAGGCCGAGCGTAAAAGCAGCGGCATCCTGGCCACCGCCCACGGCATGATGGTCCTGACCGTGATGTTCTTCTGTTTCAGTTGCGTACTGGCACTGTCGCCGGCCGACCTGGCAGCGGCCAAGGCGCAGAACATCTCGATCCTGTCGTACCTGGCCAACCACTTCCAGACCCCGGTGATCGCCTACGCCGCGCCGCTGATCGCGCTGGTGGCCATCACCAAGTCCTTCCTCGGCCATTACATCGGCGCCAGCGAAGGCTTCCAGGGCATGATCGTCAAATCCCTGCGCGGGCGTAACCGTTCGATGTCGGCCAAATGGCTGGAACGCTGCACCGCGCTGCTCATGGTACTCACCTGCTGGGCCGTAGCCACCTTCAACCCGAGCATCCTGGGCATGATCGAGACCATGGGCGGGCCGATCATCGCGTGCCTTCTGTTCCTGATGCCGATGTATGCAATCCGCCGCGTGCCAGCTCTGCGCCAGTATTCGGGCCAGCTGTCGAACCTGTTTGTGGTGGTGATCGGCTTGATTGCGCTGTCAGCGATCGTTTTCTCGGTACTGCCCTGAAATAGCCCACAACGCCGATACAGTGTGGGAGCGGGCTTGCTCGCGAAAGCGGTGTGTCAGTCAATAAATACTTGGCTGAAGGACCGCTTTCGCGAGCAAGCCCGCTCCCACATTGAGACCTCATTGGCTGATAGATCACCACACGGCACGGCCTTTGCTGTACAGCTCATGAGGCAAACGGACCTTGTGAAACCTCAGCGACGGAGTGGCCGGTGGTCAGGCAACGCGAACTAATCCCGATACCGGTCGTCAATGACTGCATGTTCTTATCAGGCGGTAACGCACCATGGACAATCCTTTTCAGATCATCACCGACACCTTCACGCCAGAATACCGTGTCAACCTGAGCATCCAACGGTTGGACGGCAGCATCATGCTGACCCTCTCCAACGAACAAGGCGTGGTCGCCAAACGCATGATCAGCGCCGAACAACGCAACGATCCAAAGCGACTCAAGCGCCTGGTGCAAAGCATCCAGTTCGGCATCGCCATCGAGCAGGGCCACAGCGCCTTGGACATCCTCACGGTGATGACGGATGGCGACCACAAAGTGCTCCAGCGGCCGCCTACCCGCACCCTGCCCTTCAGCGTCGGGCTTTAAAGCTCGCCCTTCTCGGTTTCCAGGCTCGCCTCGCCCTTGCGACGCGGGCCTTCGACCTTCACAGAGGGGAACGCCGACGAGGCGTAGCGCACCACCAGGATCGAGAACGCCAGCAGCAGAATCCCGCCGCACAAGTAGATGATGCCGACATCCGGCGGGTTGTGGTGGGACACGTTGGAGATCAGCAGACGCGTCAGCGCGGTGATCGCCACGTAGATCAGGAAGCGTACCGGCATGTGGTTGGTCTTGAAGTAAATCCCCACCATCGCGCCCAATTCCAAGTAGATGAACAGCAGCAAGATGTCATCGATCTTGATATGCCCGTTCTCCAGCATCCCCAGAAACTCCATCACCGCCGCCCAGGCCGTCACCGCACCAATGGCGAACAGCGCCAGGTAGTGGAACGACTCGACGAACAGGTTACCCAGGGACTCGGCCAGCCCGTGTACTTGCTGGCGCAGCCTTTCGGCCCAGTTGATTTTCACGATGATGCTTCCTTAGGTCGACTCGACCGGATAATGCGGGTTGGACGTGACGGTTGTTCTGCATGCAGAAAAAAGGCCAGGGACGGGTATAAGATGATGGCGGGGTGATATGAGGCACTCCAATCCCGTATTTCCCGACTACATTAAAAAACTGCTACCCAAACCCCACGGTTTGGCTTACCCTTTTAGCTGTATATAAATACAGTAGTCGCAAAAGACAACTATCGTGAAGGCATGTGAGGTGGTGAATGGCCGTCGAAGTGGTATACCGCAGCAGCCGAGATCTGGAGCGTTTGTTCATGGATAAAGCCGAAGCTGACCGTCATGACAAGATGCTTGAACTCGCTGAGTTGCTCGCAGAAGTGTTGCAAAAAGCCGTGCCGTCCCTGAGCGAGCAGCAGGTGGAAGAAGCCGGGATCTACATGGCGAAGAACCGCGATGTGTTTGCCAAGGCGTTCAAGAGCCAGCCGGACGCATTGTCCGAGTTGCTGAACGCAGCGGCGGAATAAAGCCCGAATTGAACAGGCCCTGAATCTTTGGTTCAGGGCCTTTTTAATACCTGGCTATTGGTAAAGCAGGCGCTCGGCGAGTTCGTCGGCCACCCGGGCGGGTGAGCGTTTTTCGGCCTGGGCGTGGGCGAAGATTTCGGTAAGGCGCGTGCCGATGTTGGACAGGTGCGCGGTGATGGACGGCAACTCGGCACCGCTGTGTTTGAGGGCCACGTAGATCAGCCCTCCCGAGTTGATCACGTAGTCCGGTGCGTAAAGGATACCGCGCGCTTCCAGTTGATCGGCGTTGTCCAGGTGGGTCAGTTGGGCACTGGCAGAACCGGCCACGGCGGCGCAGCGCAGTTGGCCGACGCTCTGGCGGTTGAACACGGCGCCAAGGCCGCAGGGGGCGAGGATGTCGCACGGCGTGCTGAGCAAGGCGTCATTGGCGATGGGGTGTGCGCCCAGTTGCTCCATGGCCAGTTGCACCTTGCCGTGGTCGATGTCGCTCACCAGCAGTTCGGCGCCGGCCGCATGCAGCTGTTCGGCCAGGGCGAAGCCGACGTTGCCCAGGCCCTGGATGGCGACACGCAAGCCTTCGAGGTTGTCACTGCCCAGGCGCGCCATGGCGGTGGTGCGGATGCCGGCGAACACGCCCATGGCGGCGTGCGGCGAAGGGTCGCCCGCAGCGGTGGTGCTGGTGACGTAGCGGGTGTGCTGGGCGATGCAGTCCATGTCGGCCACCGAAGTGCCGCTGTCGATGGCGGTGATGTAGCGTCCGTCGAGCTGTTCGATGCAACGGCCGAAGGCTTCAAACAAGGCGGCACGACTTTCCACATGGGCGGGACGCAGGATCACGGCGGTGCCACCGCCCACCGGCAAACCGGCCAGGGCAGCCTTGTAGCTCATGCCCTGGGCCAGGCGCGCGGCATCCGCCACGGCACTTTCGTCGTCGGGATAGGAGAGGAAGCGACAGCCACCGAGGGCGGGCCCCAGGCGGCTGTTATGGATGGCAATGACCGCCTTCAGCCCGGTGACCGGGTCGACGCTCAAGTGCAGCGATTCAAGGCGGGTGCTGTGCATGAGAGCAAACATCGTCAAGCTCCCGAGTCACTTCTGGTAGTGGGCCAAGTATAGGCTTGCGGTAGAAAACTGCCGGAATACGCTGGAATAAGCCGTTCAATTTCGTAGGACTTGCGACATAAGAGCGCAGGATATTTCCCAAGCCACTGGACGAAAATTCCCAGCAAGGCTAAAACGGGGGCATCCGCCGGAGAACGCAATGAACCCCCGCAAAGCCTTTTTCGCCTGCCTGGAACGCTCCCCGCCCGCGCTGTTTGAAGCGGCGCTGTGGATTGCTGCCGAGCATGACCCGGCGGTGCAGCCGTCAGTGGTCCTGCAAGAACTGACGCTGCTGCACCAACAGGTGAGCATCGGCATGCCCATGCTGCCGGCGGATGAACTCGGTCAACCGCTGCTGCGGCGCCTGAATGACCTGGGGTTTGCCCAGGATGAATTCACCCCGCTGCGCCCCGCGGCTGCCTTGCTGGACAAGGTGTTGCAACGCAAGCGCGGACAACCGCTGGCGATGGGGCTGATCGCCATGGAACTGGCGCGACGGATGGATATCCCCATGGTCGGCGTGAACTTCCCCGGGCATTTCCTGCTGCGCGTACCCGGTGCCGATCACCTGTTGGACCCGTGCGGCGGCCGGCGCCTGTATCCCAATGATTGCCGCGACCTGCTGCAACGCCAGTACGGCCCCAACCTCAAGCTGCAGGCCGACCACCTGCACACCGCCGACCCGCGTTCGATCCTGCAGCGGCTGTCACGTAACCTGCGGCAATTGCACTTGTCCAACGACGCTCCGCTCGAGGCCCTGGTCGACGCCGAACGTGTGCTGGAACTGGGCAATGCCAGCGCCGCCGATTATTTGGCGCGGGCCAGCCTGTACCAGCGCCTGGACTGCCCCAACGCCGAGCGTTTCGACCTGGAACACGCGCTGATGCTCAGCGAAGACCCGATCCAGCGCCTGCGCCTGACCGAACGCCTGGGGCATTTGCCGACCAATTCAGTGGTGCATTGAACACTGTAGGCGCGAGCTTGCTCGCGAAAAGCCTGAGAGCGCCGCGCTGATCCAAGTAGCCCGCGTTATTGTTAACGTTCTTCGCGAGCAAGCTCGCTCCTACAGGGTGCTTTGAGAACGTCGCCAGGCTGCGGACGCTTCGATACTTGCGACCCAGGCGAACGCACCTGAATGATCAACAACGCCGCCACCACCGCCGGGATCGCGCAAAAGAAGAAAATCTGCTCCACCGGGATATGCATCGCCAACAACATGCTGCCAAACAACGGCCCCAGGATTGAACCAAACCGCCCCACCCCCAACGCCCAGCCCGTCCCCGTGGCGCGCACATGTGCCGGGTAGAAATTGCTGGCAAAGGCATTGAGGGTCAATTGCCCACCGATGATGCAAAACCCGGCCGCAAATACACAGGCCACCAGGTAACGCGGATTGTCATGGTTCGCACCGAGCAGGATGGTGCACACCGCCGCAGCCGCCAGCACGCCCGACAACAGACGCACTTTGTTTTTCAACCGGTCGGCGAACCAGGCCATGCCGATAGCGCCCAAGGTCCCGGCGAACAGGAACATCGAAGTCACCAGGTTGGCTTCTTTCAATGCCAGCCCACTTTCCAGCAGCAGCGACGGCAACCAGCTGATCATGAAATACAGCAGGATCAGGCTGACAAAAAAAGTCGCCCAGATCAGCAGCGTCGGGCGCGCGTAGCCGTTGCGAAACAACTCCACCACCGTCAGTTTGCTGCCCTGCTCCTGTTGGTTCTCTGCCTCAGTGGCCAGCGGCGGTTGCCAGCCCGGCAACATCCGCAACGTCACGCTCTGCAGCCGCGCATACGGCGGTGCATCACGCAGCAAACGCGGCAATGATTCCGGCAACAGCCACACCAGAAACGGAAACAGCAGCAGCGGCGTCACGCCACCGGCGAGGAACACCGCCTGCCAGCCAAAACCTTCGATAAACCCCGCCGCCACGAATCCGCCCGCCGCCCCGCCGAACGAGAAACCACAGGCCGCCAGGGTCACCATCAGCGTGCGCAGGCGCGGCGGAGAATAGTCCGACATCAACGCCATCGCACTCGGCATGGCGCCGCCCATGCCGATGCCACAGATAAACCGGGCGGCCATCAACGTGGTCAGCGAGTTGGCGAACACCATCAGCACGGTGAGGGTGGCGTAGATCAGCACGCAGCCGAGCAGGATACGGCGCACACCGAAACGATCCGCCAGCGGCGTGACCAGCAACGAGCCCAAGGTCAGCCCGAGCAGGTTGGCGCTGAACACCGGACCGAAGGCAGCCTTCTCCAACCCCCAATCCTGCGCCAGTGCCGGCACCACATAACCCAGGACCTGGGCGTCGTAGCCATCGGTCACCAGCAGCAGCGCCAGTAACAGGAGAATCAACCACTGATAGCGCGACACCGGACGGGCGTCGAGTGCCGCGCGAAAGCTGGCAATCTGATTGTGCATCGCAAGGTACCTCTTATTTTTATAAGGGTGTCGCAGTCAAAATGTGGGAGGGGCTTGCCCCCTTCCACAGTTGGTCCTAAGGCGTGTCAGGTTGATTGGCGGGGTGTGCTTTCACAAACGCGGGATGCTGCGCCGCCAACGCCGCCACCCGACCAATGCGCGGGTACGCCGCCAATGGCACCTTGAAGCGCTCCGCCGCATACAGCTGGGGAATCAGGAACGTATCGGCCAGCCCCGGCTGCTCGCCGAAGCAAAACCCTGTGTCGCCGATCAACTGCTCCACCGCACCCAACCCCTGGCTGATCCAATGGCCGATCCATTCCAGCAGTTGCGCCTCGTCATGCCCCCACTGGCGCAGCAGGTTCTGGGTACTGGAGTTGTGCAGCGGGTGGATATCGCAGCTGATGATCGAGGCAACTGCACGTTCATGGGCCCGGGTCGCCAGGTCGCTGGAGAGCAGCGGTGCCTGTGGATAACGTTCTTCCAGGTATTCGATGATCGCCGGCGATTGAATCAACAGCTCGCCCTCATCGGTGCGCAATGCCGGCACACGGCCCTGCGGGTTGATTGCCAGGTACTCCGGCTGGCGATTGGCACCGCCCGCCGGCACCAGCAGGTTGACCGGCACGGCAGTGAAATCCAGGCCCTTGAGCGCCAGGGCAATGCGCACCCGGTACGACGAAGTGGAACGGTAGTAGGTATAGAGTTCCATCGCCCTGCCCTCCTAGCGCGCTGCGACCACGGTGCCACGGCATTCACCGAAGCCGATGGAGGCAAAACCTTCGCGGCTGCAGCGGGCGCGCAGGATGATCTCGTCGCCATCCTCGAGGAACTTGCGCACCTCGCCAGACGGCAACTCGACCGCCTTTTTGCCACCTTCAGTCATTTCCAACAGGCTGCCGAACTGGCCCGCCTGCGGCCCGGACAAGGTGCCCGAACCAAACAGGTCACCGGCCTGCAACTGGCAGCCGTTGACGCTGTGGTGCGCCACCAACTGCGCGACGGTCCAGTACATGTGCAGGCTGTTGCTCAGGGCCAGGCGAAACGCCGGCAGCTTCTGTTCGCGCATGGCGGCGGTGGTCAGCAGCACTTCCAATTCGATATCCAGGGCGCCCGCCGCCTGGTCACGTTTATCCAGCAGGTACGACAGCGGTTGCGGGTCGCCTTCGGGGCGTGCCGGTTGTGCTGTGCGGAACGGCTCAAGCGCCTCGGCCGTGACCACCCACGGGGAGATCGTGGTGATGAAGCTTTTCGACAGGAACGGCCCCAACGGCTGGTATTCCCAGGCCTGGATATCCCGCGCCGACCAGTCATTGAGCAGACAGAAACCGGCGATGTGGTCCGCCGCGTCGCCGATGGCGATTGAATCGCCCATCGCATTGCCCTGGCCGATCCAGATACCCAGTTCCAACTCGTAGTCCAGGCGTGCGCACGGGCCGAAGGTCGGCTCGGTCTGGCCGGCCGGCAGGGTCTGACCCTTGGGGCGGCGCACGTCGGTGCCTGAGGCACGAATGGTCGAGGCGCGGCCGTGGTAACCAATCGGCACGTATTTGTAGTTGGGCAGCAGCGGGTTGTCGGGACGGAACAGTTTGCCGACGTTCTGCGCGTGTTCGATGCCGACATAGAAGTCGGTGTAGTCGTTGATCCGTGCCGGTACGTGCATCTGGCAATCGGCGGCGCTGTGCAGTACCTGCGCCTCGCGGGTTTGCAGGTGGCTGCCTTCGGCCAGCAGCTCCAGCAAACGCTCGCGCAGGGCCACACGCGGGCCACAGCCCAGTTCAAACAAGGCGTTCAGTTGGCCACCGGCGGTGGCCTCGACGGCGCGGCGGGCTTCACCACTGAACGCGTCGATGGCCGCATGCAGATCCAGGATCGAGTCACCAATCGCCACGCCGGCGCGTGGCGCCGAGCCATTGATGCTGAACACCCCCAGCGGCAGGTTTTGCAGGGGGAAATCGGTGTGACCGTTGGCGGAGGCCACCCAGCTGCGGGTAAGTGTGGGCTGAGTCATGGGTTATCTCCGGTTCGGGTTGAAGGTGGCAGGCAGCGAGGCCCAGCACGCGTCATAGGCGGGTTGCAGTTGCGGGCAGTCCAGGGCGAATTGGGTCGGACGCAGCACTTGGCTGGTCTCGAACATGAAGGCCATGGTGTTATCGATCTTGTGCGGCGCCAGTTCCACGTTGATGGCCTTGGTGCAGGTCTCGCCGTCCGGGCCATGGGCGCTCATGCAGCTGTGCAGGGATGCGCCACCCGGCAGGAAACCTTCGGCCTTGGCGTCGTAGGCGCCCTGGATCAGGCCCATGTATTCGTTCATCAGGTTGCGGTGGAACCATGGCGGGCGGAAGGTGTTCTCGGCCACCATCCAGCGCGGCGGGAAGATCACGAAGTCGAGGTTGGCCAGGCCGTGGGTGCTGGTGGGCGAGGTCAATACGGTGAAGATCGACGGGTCCGGGTGATCGAAGCTCACGGTGCCAATCGTGTTGAAGTGGCGCAGATCGTATTTGTACGGCACGTTGTTGCCGTGCCAGGCGACCACGTTGAGTGGCGAATGGTCCAGCTCGCAGGCCCAGAGTTCGCCGAGGAACTTCTGCACCAGCGTTGTCGGTTGTTTCAGATCTTCGTAGTGCGCAACCGGCGTCAGGAAATCACGCGGATTGGCCAGGCCGTTGCTGCCGATAGGGCCCAGGTCCGGCAGGCGCAAGGGTGCACCATGGTTCTCGGCGACGTAACCGCGCGCTTGCGCATCCAGTAGCTCGACGCGGAATTTCAGGCCACGGGGCAACACGACGATTTCCAGTGGCTCCACTTCCAACACGCCAAGCTCGGTGGCGATGCGCAGGCGGCCTTGCTCGGGAACAATCAACAACTCGCCATCGGCGTTGAAGAACACGCGCTCCATGGAACGGTTGGCGCGGTAGTTGTAGATACTGATGCCCGAGGGTTTTTCTGACCCGGAATTTGCCACCATTGCGACCAACCCATCGATAAAGTCCGTCGCCTCGCTCGGCATATCCAACGGATTCCAGCGCAAGCGATTGGGCGTCACCGCCCCCAGCGGTCCACCGGCCAACTGCCGCTCCAGCTTGATAAACGCCGGGTGATTGGCCGACGGCTGAATGCGGTACAGCCAGGTGCGTCGGGCTTCGCTGCGCGCCATGGTGAACGCGGTGCCGGAGAACAGCTCGGTGTACAGCCCGTAGGGCGCTTTTTGCGGGGAGTTCTGGCCGACCGGCAGTGCGCCGGGCAAGGCTTCGCTGGCGAATTCATTGCCGTAGCCCGACAGGTATTCGAGGTTCATGGATCATCCTCTGCACGGAAGTTGTTTTTATCGTAATCCAGTTACGCATAACGTAATTTGATCACTATCGACCGTCAAGCTATAAAGACGCCCATTCATCTCTCGGATTCTCGCCCCTCCATGGAAAAGCCCCGCGACACCGGTAAACAGAAAGTCCGCTCGGCCGAAGTGGGCACCGATATCCTCAAGGCCCTGGCCGAGTTGTCCCCAGCCACGTCGCTGTCACGCCTGGCCGAACATGTCCAGATGCCGGCCAGCAAGGTGCACCGTTATCTGCAGGCGCTGATCGCCTCGGGTTTTGCCGAACAGAACACCGCCACCAACCACTATGGCCTGGGCCGCGAAGCGTTGCGCGTCGGCCTGGCGGCGCTGGGCAGCATGGACGTGTTGAAAGTCGGCGCCATGCCCCTGGCGGAGTTACGCGATGAATTGAATGAAACCTGCTTTCTGGCGGTGTGGGGCAACCAGGGTGCGACCGTGGTACAGATCGAACCGGCGGTGCGTGCGGTGACGGTGGTGACGCAACTGGGTTCGGTGCTGCCGCTGCTCAGCTCGTCCACCGGGCTGGTGTTCAGCGCCTTCCTGCCGTCGCGGGAAACCGTGGAGCTGCGCGAGCGTGAGATCCAGGCCGGTATCGCCCATGCCCTGGCGGACGACCAGGCCTACGCCACCACCTGCGAACAGATCCGCAACCGTGGCCTGCATTTTGTGCATGGTTTGCTGATGCCCGGTGTCGATGCGCTGTCGGCGCCAGTGTTCAATGCCATCGGGCAGGTGGCGGCAGTAATGACCGTGGTCGGCCCCACCTCGCTGTTCCACGCCGATGAAGACGGCCCGGCGGCGCAGCACTTGTTGGCGGCGACCCGGGCCGTGAGTTGGCGTATGGGTTATCAGCCCTGAGCTAGTCGTGCCATTGCACCAGGGCCAATGCCACGCGGTTTTCCAGGGCGCGGATCGGTGCGGCGGTGCTCAGGTAGTTGTTGCTGATCATTGAAAATACCAGGCGCCGGCCCTTGGCGTCAGTGATGTAGCCGCTCAACGATGACACGCCGGCCATGGAGCCGGTCTTGGCGTGCAAGTTGTTTTGCGCAGCCGTGCCGCGCAGTCGGTAGCGCAGGCTGCCACCGGTCATGCGGTCCGCGTTGCCGGCAATCGGCAAGGCGTTGTACCAGGCGTCGAACCACGGCTGCTTGGCCGTCGCCAGCAGCAAATCAGTGAGGTTTTGCGACGACACCAGATTGCGCCGCGACAAGCCCGAACCGTCGACCTGGCTCAGCGTCATCGGGTCCAAACCTTGGCGGCGCATGAAGTCCGCCACCGCCGCGACACCGGCCTGCGCCGTACCCGCATTGGATGTCTTGCGCCCCATGGCCTTGAGCAAGGCTTCAGACATGTTGTTGTTCGAAAGCTTGAGCAGCGGCGTGATCAGTTCCTGTAGCGGCGCCGATTGATGTTCCGCCAGCAGCTTGGCCGTCGCGGGACTTGCACTGCCGATCACGCGCCGACCCAGCACCTGGATGCCCTGCTGTGCCAATGCCTGTTCAAACAGATTCGCCACCAGTTGCGTCGGCTCCCACACGCTCACCCACTGCCGGCTTTGCTTGCCCGGCGCCAACGCGCCGGTGAGTTGCAGCAGGTTGGTGCCGTGCTGGCGGGTGATGCCGTAATTGTTGACGGGGCCGCTGACAGCACGGTTGTTCAGTTGCACGTAGTCGGTGGATGGGCTAACCACCACGCTGACCGGTTGGCCAACCACGGTGGGGGCTTTGGCCGTGACCAGCAACGTGCCCGCATCAAAATCGGTATTGGGTGATACGGTCAGCGCCGAAATCTGCGCGCCGTAGTAGGTGCTTTCGTCGTCCTGGGACCAGTCCACGCCCAGCCGTTCGGCGTCGAAAAAGGTGTCGTCGAACACCAGGTCACCCTGGACCTGACGCACGCCCAGGGCGGCAAGCTGTGCCGCCAATGCCTGGTAGTCGGCGAACTGCGTGGTCGGATCGCCCAGGCCCTTGAGGTACAGGTTGCCGCTGAGACGCTCGCCTTGCTGCGTGCCGTTGCTCAGCAGTTGCGTGGAAAAACGATACTGCGGCCCCAGCACATCCATCGCTGCCGCCGTAGTCAGTAGCTTCAGGTTAGAGGCCGGAATCAACCGCGTGCGCGGGTTGTACTGGTAGAGCGTGTTGCCGCTGCGGGCATCACGCACCATCAGGGAGACCGTGGCGCCGTGCAGCACCGGGTCTGCCAGCAACTGGTCCAGGCTGCGCCCGGTAGAGGTCGTCGAAGGCGTTGCGCATCCACCGAGCAACAAACCGAAGCCCAGCGCCAGCGCACTGGCGTGTATCCATCGTCCCAACCGCATAAACCTGACATTCCCGAATCGGTGAAAGTGCGCAGCTTGGTTAATTCACTGCGCTCAATCAAGTGCCAGGGTGGTGAGGGAGAAAGTGCCGGCCTGAAATTGCGGGTCCGGCTTGGGTTCGGCCTTGCCTGGCGCGGGTTGGTTAAAGTCCATCGCGGGCAGGTAAACCCGCTGGCGCTGTGCGTCGAACGCCATGTTGTAGGCCATCGGCAAGGTGCTGACGGTGGTCGTCAAAGCGTAGTGATCGGCATCCTGCTGATCGATCACCATCAGGCTCGCATCCACACCGCTGGGGATCAGCAAACGCTGGTGCTTCTCGTCGTAAGCCACGGCGTTGACGTCGCGCCCAATCGGCAGCTTCGCCTTGACCTCGCCCGTTTCACGGTCTGCCACGATCAACACCGGCGCCTCACCTCGGCACGCTACAAACAAACGCTGGTGCTCGACATCCTGGGCCAGCGCACTGGGCTTGGGGCAGTCGGCGAATTGCCAGGTATCGAGCACGGCAAAGGTACTGGACGAGTAACGGGCCACCTGGCCTTCATCGCGCATCGGCAGAAAGAAACTGCCATCGCCCTTGCGCAACAGTGGGTCGATCTTCTTCACTGCCAGTTCATGGGCGCCGGTGATGCGCTCCTGCTTGGGGTCGAACTCAAACAGGGTTGAACGATCCGCGCGTCGCCCACTGACAATAATCACCTTGCCGGTCGATGGCTCATAGACCGCGCTGTTCAGATTGCTTTGCGCCACGGCGATACGCTTCAACAGCTTGAGTGTGGATAACTGCACCACCCCCAAGCTGCCGTCGGTGTTGAGCACAAACACGCGGTCCAATGTCGGTACGAACACTACGCCATTGGCTCCCTCGGACTGCGCCACGGTCTTGACCACGCGCTGGCGCTGCACATCAAACACGGTCAGGCCGTTTTCGCGGCGGGCGACAAACAGATAGGGCCGCGTTGGGTCCAGGCCGACAAAGCCCCAACTATGGCCAGTGCCGGGCAAGGTGACCCGGTGTTCACGCGGGAAGGCCGGAGCGTCCGCCAAGGCAGTGGTCGCGATCACCAGGCCGAGTAAAAAGCCGAACGTACGCATCAGAACTCCAGGGTGCTCGACACCGACACCTGCCGCGCATCGCCCATGGACACAAACAACCGGCTGGCCGCCGAGGTGTAGTAGACGCGGTCGAACATGTTCTTCACGTTGAGCTGGAACTTGACCTTCTGCCCATCAATCTTGGTGTCGTACGTGGCAAACGCATCCGCCACGGTGTACCCCGGCAGGGTGAAGTCGTTGGCCGCATCGCCAGCTCGCTCGCCGACATACCGTGCGCCGGTGCCTACCCGCAACTGATCGCCCCCGAACACATTGCCGAAGTCATAGGCCACCGACAGCGAGCCGGTGTGCTTGGCCACGTTCTGCAGGCGGTTGCCTTCCAGGGTCGGGTCCTTGTCCTTGATGTCTTCGGCGTCGGTGTAAGCGTAGCTGCCGATCACGCTCCATTTATCGGTCAGTTGCCCGGTGGCGTCCAGTTCCAGGCCACGGGAACGCACCTGGCCGGCAATGCTGTAGATAGTGTTCGCGCCGGAACCGACCGATACCAGCACGTTGCGCTTGTCGATGGTGAACAACGCCGCGCTGGCGGTGATGCGCCCAGGGATGTCGAGTTTGGCCCCCAGTTCCCAGGACTTGGATTTCTCGGGCGTCAGGTCGCCGGTCAGCGTGCTGCCATCGGCCAAGGCGGCGATGGTGGAGTTGGGCTTGAACGATTCGGTATAGCTGCCGTAGAACGACAGCTCGTCGGTGTAGCGGTACACCAGCCCCGCACGCGGTACCCAGGCCTGGCCGTTGCCGTTGGTGTTGGCCTTGAACGGGATGCCCTTGCCCGCGTATTGGTCATACATCTGGTAGCGCGCACCGGCGACAAAAATCCACTGGTCGTTGAGGTGAATCGCATCCTGGAAGAACAGCGAGTCGCTGCGCAGCAGGTCGGTCTGGGCGCTGTCGGCGGGGCTGACGGTGGTGCCCGCCACTTCGTTGCCATACACCGGGTTGTTGTAGTTGAAGGTGCCTCGGGAGTTCTGGCGAATCAGGTCAGCACGGTAGATCTTGCGGTACTCATCATCCAGGCCGAACACCAGATCGTTCTGCAGGCCGAACACATTGACCTTGCCTTCAAGGCTCGCGGTGGTAAAGCGGTCAGTGGTGATCGCACCCTTGGTGCCGTCCATCCTGCGGGTCAGGGCGCCATTGTTACCCACCGCACTGACGCGCACCTGGCTGGCGTCATAGGTTTCGCGGTTCCAGCTGTAGCCGAAGTGGGCTTTCCAGTCGTCGTTCAGGTCGTGGTCGGCTTCGAAGCGGTACAGGTCGGAGCGACCTTCCATGTTGTTGAACGGTTCATCCAAACGACGTGTGGCCGGGATGTCCAGTGGGTGGTTGGACTTGTCGATGGCGGTGCCACGGTCGAACGGCGTGAGGAATTCGCGGTGCTCATAGGCAAACAGCAATTTGGTGCTGTCGCCATACCAGGCCAGCGACGGCGCGATCAGGCTCTCGCGGTGGGTGCCGAAGTTGCGCCAGTAATCCTCATCTTCATGATCGACGATCAGCCGATAGGCCAGGCCGCTGTCGCCAATCGGGCCGGTGGTGTCGAGGCTGCCGCCGCTGCCGTTCTTGCCGTCACCGAAGGTAGAGCCGCGTACGGTCAGGGCGGTGGACTGGACCAGCTCCGGTTTTTTACTGACGATGTTCACGACGCCGCCCGGGTCCTGGATGCCGTACAGCAACGACGCCGGGCCCTTGAGTACTTCGACCCGCTCCGCCGTGGCGTTCAGCGCGCGGCCCTGCACGATGGGCATGCCGTCACGCATGATCGAGCCGTTACGGTTGTCGCCAAAGCCACGCAGCATCACCGCGTCCTGGGTACTGGCCAGGGTGTTGGCCTGGGTGATGCCGCTGATATTGCCCAGGGCGTCATCCAGGTTGCGCGGGGTCTGGTCGCGCAGCACCTGGGCCGGCACCACGTTGACAGTCTGCGGGGTTTCCAGCAGCAGGCCATGGGAGCGCATCACCGAGCTGGTGGGCGGTGGCTGGTAGCTGGTGCTGTCCTGGGTCTGGCTGGCACCGCTGATGGTGGTGGCGCCGAGGTTGAGCGCACCTTCGGTGGGCACCGGCTCCAGGGCCAGGGTGCGGGCGTCGATCTGGCGGAAGGTCAGGCCGGAACTGCCCAGCAGGCGTTGCAGGGCCTGGGTGGCGCTCATCTGGCCGCTGACCGCCGGGGCCTTGATGCCGTAGGGCGCTTCGTCGGTGTAGATCACGCTGATCCCGGTGACCCGGCTGAAATCGCTCAGGGCCTGGGGCAGCGGCTTGGCTGCCAGGGCAAAGGTGAACTGGGCACTTTGCTGCTCCTGCGCCTGCGCAATGCTCAAGGGCAGCAACGCCAGCCCCGATACCGCCAATACCGAGGCTCCCAGCCACTGTTTAACCCAACCGCCCGCCGCTGACTTCATGCTGTGAGAACCCGTGTAGAAAACGCTGTTAATGCGAATAGATCGCAGTTTCAAGCACTACACGGTTGGGCGGTGGATTTACCTCACCTTTATTTGCAAATATTTTTTCCTACTGCGCCTGGATGCGAAAACCGATGCGCGGGAAATGCACATGCACGGTGCCCGCGCGCTCATCGGTGCGGCGCAGGATCAGCTCTTCACGCCCGGCAAACAGCAGTTCGCCGACGACCGGGTCGGTGCCGTAGTCAGTGGCGGAGATGGTCACCTGCTGGCCTGCCTTGAAACCGTTCAAGTCTTCGAACAGTTCTTCGGGCAGAGCTGCCGGTGCCGAATTGCGCGACACGTCCAAGGCTTGCTCGGCGCTCATCTGAGTGGATGTACCGTGGCCGAAACCCAGCACACGATCCAACCAGGCGACAACGGCGGGATAGGCGTCTACCAAAGGCGACGTCACTGAAGAGCCTTTGAGGAACCACAGTGGATGGGCCAGGGCAAAGTCGGCAATCGACGGCTCGCCGAACAGGAAATCCCCGGCCTGGTGCTGCAGTTGCTGGTCGATGCGACCGACAATCGCCGGCCATTGATGCTTGGCTACATCCAATTGCACCCGAGTCGCCGTGCCACCGCTGAACAGCTTGCCGCGATCCGCCACCAGCACCTGGAGCATTTCCGGCGGCACCTTGGCGAACTTGACCGCCAGGGATTCCGGCTGGAACACCAGCGCCACCGCATGGGAGAACACCACCGAATCGGCCCAGGCGGCGAAGCCTTGGGTAACCAGTTCCAGGCCTTGGGGAAACAGTGCCGGAGCAGTTTTTTCCTGCTCCAGGCGTCGGGCGATCAGCGCGGTGTCGCAGTAGATATCGGCACCGATTTGCAGCACAGGGGTCTTGCGATAGCCGCCGGTCAGAGCGGTGAGATCCGGCTTGGGCATCACCGGCGAAATATGCACCGAGCGCCAGGACAAGCCCTTGAAGCCCAGCAACAGCCGGGCTTTTTCAGCGAAGGGGGACTGCGGGTAGTGGTGCAGGATCATCTCAGACATGCCAGGCTCCGCTAGAGAAGTGAATCGCTAGCTTAGCCTGCAAACCCTGGCGCGGGCATGATGGGAACCCATCAGTCAAATCAATGAGCCACTTGCCGCCAGGCACTCCTTGGCGCTCTTCTTCAACTTCTTGATCAAGCGCTCCTGGCGCAGGGCGTCGCCCTTGCTCGCGCATTGCTCGGTGTACACCAGCGCCACCGCCGGGCTGGACAGGAAAAACCGTGCGCCCTTGCCGCTCTGGTGCGAGGCGAACCGGCGCACCGGGTCATTGCTGATGCCGCAGTACAGCGCGCCATTGGCGGCGCGCACCAGGTAGACGAACCAGGGTTTGGCTTCAGGTGTATTCACAGAAAAGTTCGGCAATACCAAAGAAGCGCCAAGCTTATCAACGACTGGCCTGGAATGCCTTCAAGCCTTTGCGGGCCTGGGCGCGCACGGCGTTTTTCACCAGCGGCGTCCACCCCAGCAGCAAGCCCTTGGTGCCCAAGGCCTGGCGCGACCAGCGCCACAGGTCGAAGCTGTCATGGTGTTCGCAGATCTTGCCGTCGCGAAACACAAAGCGCGCCTGAATGTCGTTGACCACGGTGTTGCCGGTGGCGCTGAACAGGTAAGTCGCCACCCAATGAGCGCCTCCGCTACGATCGTCGCTGCGCACATTGTCGAAGGTCAGGGAGAAATCCTTGGCGCGGGAGGTGAGCATGCGCCACATGTCACCGGCATCCCGGCCGCGCAGTTCGCCGAAGGCCGGGTCGCTGAAGACCACATCGTCGGTGTAGCAGGCCGACATGGCTTCAGCGTCCAGGCGCTGGAACGCGCTGTAGAACTCGGTGATCAAGGCGTTGTGGGCATCACTCATGAACAGGCTCCGCAATTATCGGCATAAGGCCAGCACGATAATCCGCGGCGCCTGGAAACACCATGTTCATTCACCCGATGGATAAGCGAGGGTGGGTCAGAGGTAGACGATATCCAGGGTGGCGCTGCCATCCAGAGGGACTTCCTCGGTAGCGCCCGTAGGCTTCCTGACACGGGTCTGGATCAATACTTCCATCGCCAGGCTCTGGACCGGTACCGGCAGCGCGTCAGCTTCGCCGACCGCCCCCACCGAACGCATCCAGCCCACCTGCCAGGTTTGGTCTTCGGGCGCGGGAAACCAGGTTTTTCCATCCACGGATTCAATCGCCGGTGCCGCTGCACCGTCCGCCTGGACGTTTTTCACAAGGAACTGATACCCGCCCAAGCGCCGGCTATTGTAGAGCCCCAGGCCAAATGCCCCATCAGTGTCGTGGCCGTACCACGCCGTACCGGGGCGATTATCGCTCGCTTTGACTGCCATCAGCGTCGACGCTTCGCAATTGACACTCAACGCCAGCGTGGCCTGCGGCAGGTAGGCATCGTTAGGAAGATCACTGAGGGAAATCTTGCCATGATCCACCACGCCGCCGCCGGACAAGGCCGGGGTGCAGGCGGAGGGCGTCAAGACACCCACGACGCTCAGGTCAATGCTGGAGGCCGCAAACAAGTTCGACGCGCCCATCAATAGAAAAGCGCTGGTAACAAGGGAAAGTGATTGTTTCATCAATTCAAGTGCTCGTATTCAAGGCTAAACAGAAACGCTCGTCTTGTCGGATAACAAGACGCCCGCCTCTGCCTGACTCAGTGTGGGATATAGGTAGTTATGCCGCCGACTTATCGCTGCCGGGTACATAAGCCCACACTAACTCGCCCCACACTATTGCCCCATACAAGTAATACGAATCGCCCTCTTGGGCCTCGCAATTACACTGCAACTTCTTCGCCATGCATAACAACTAAGGCACCATGCCGCTTTGTCGCGCATAGGTAAAAAGATCCACGTCGGTAGAGATGCACAAACGCTGCATGGCCGTACTCTTTTGCTTGCTGATGGTCGAGATACTGCGGTTGACCCGCGCGGCGATCTGGCTGACGGTCATGCCGCTGGCGAGCATTCTCACCACCTCTCGCTCCTTGCCTGACAATTGTGGCTGGGACGGATGCGCCAGTTCGGTCTGCTCCATCTGCAGGCGCAGGCACTCACTGACAAAAGTACGCCCCTCGACCACCGCCCGCAGCGCCAGGGGCAGCTCCCGGGCAGACGCGCTCTTGGCCACGATCGCCCGTGCACCATGGGCGAAGGCTTCGCGCAACGTGACTACATTGGCAAACATGGTCACCAGGATCACCGGCAACCTGGGGTATTGCCGGTGCAACAAACCCAGCAGTCCGTAGCCATCCGCCTGTTGATCGCCCGGCATGGCAAAGTCGGTCACGATGGCGTCGCAAGCAGTACTGCTCACCAGCGCCAGCAATTCATCCGGACCATTGGCCTCCCCTACGACTTTGCACTTACCACTGGCCTCGATTACCACTTTCTGCCCGATACGGACGATGGGGTGATCGTCAGCAATAATTATGCGAATCATCGTCGTTACCCATGATGGCAATTTGAATACATGCAAAATAGCTCGCCCAGCACTATGCAACAACCTGAAATAACTGGACGGTTTTTCCTACTCCCCCTAGTTATTGGAGAGCAACACTTAGCCCACACAACAAAAAGAAATTACATACAGATTATTCCTACACTTCATACATGAAAACTCTTACAAATCCCTGGATTCAGAGTTGATGCAAACGCTGTAGGTAACGTTCGACGTCACGATGAAACAGCTCGAGTGCCTGCCGATTCACCTCCACCCCGCTCGCCTGCACGCGGTCAATCAACACGGCGGCGTGCTGCTCCAATCGCGTTGCCCCCAGAAACGCCACGCTGCCCGCCAGGCGATGCAAGCGTTGCGAGGTCAATAGGGCGTCTGCGCTGATGCGCGCCTGCTCCAGCACTGCCAGGTCGTCCCGGGCCTCGAGCACCAAGCTCGCCAACATCGCCTCCACCACTGCCCAGGAACCAAAGGTCGCAATCAGGCGGGCACGCGAAGGCAACGCTTCGCGTCGACGCGGTAGCGCCTGCTTGCGCTGCTCCGCATGCAACGGCCTTGGTGCCAGCCATTCGCTGAGCAAGTCGCGCAACTGCCTCAGGCTGATGGGTTTGACCAGCCACCCATCCATCCCGCATTCCAGGCAACGGCGAATCTCTTCCCGGCCCAGGCGACCGGTCATGGCGATGACGGGAACACACGGTCTGCCCGCAGCCCGTTCACGTCGGCGTAATTCGCGCGTCATGGCATAACCATCCATGACCGGCATTCGGCAATCGCTGATGACCAGATCAAAGTGACGCGCAGCCAAGGCCTGCAACGCCATGCGCCCGTCGCTGCAGGTTTCGTGGCCGACACCCAGCACCTGGAGCAACGACCCCACCAGCAACCGGTAGGTGGCATGGTCGTCGGCCACCAGGACTCTGGCTTGCTGCCAATGGGATGGCGCGGCAGTCGAGTGCGAGGCCTTTCGCGGATGGCGACGTGGATCATTGCCCGGCATAACAACCTCATGCAGAGCGATCAGCTCACCAGGCTTGCACCTGGCGCAGGGAGACGCCTGAGAGGTTGATGACCTGCCGGACGATTTCACTCGAACTTTTCGCGCAACTACATTCAGACCTGTTCAAAAAAACAGACTGTGCGGATTAAGAGAGCGCGAAAAATATCCGAATGAATGTAATAGGGCGATACAACAACTACGACTAAGCAATTTTTCTTACAAGCGCGTCAGCCGTTTCCATCGACGCTGCAGAGGTTCATCCGGCGGCATCACTATCGTAATTGTTGCATTCCGCCACCGTCGGGAACGGGCGTTAAATGCGTCCCGGCTCAACACAACCAGAAGGCGCGTCGTCGCCCACAAAAACAATCCGACCCTCGACGCCAGCGCCTCACCCGAGCCACTCACTGCCCTTCGTGCCAACACTTTGCTCAGGAATATGTTGTTCAAATGAAAGTCCCACATTCCCTGCTTCTCACCACCCTACTGATGGCCGCAGCCACCCCTGCGCTGGCTGCCAGCAGTACCGACCTGAACGTCACGGGTGTGATCACCCCAAACGCTTGCACGCCTACCCTCAGCTCAGGCGGGGTTGTCGACTACGGCAAGATTGCCTTCGCCGACCTCTACGTGGAAAGCGCCACGGTCTTGCCGACCGCCAACCTGCAACTGAGCGTGGAATGCGATGCCGCGACGTTGTTTGCATTTCATGCCTTGGAGAATGGTCAAGGCGGCGGCGATACCTCCTACGGCCTGGGGGTGATCAACCAGAACCGCTCTATCGGTGCTTACCACCTGGGGCTGAACACCTCCACCGCCGAAGGTCTGCCGATCTCCACCCTGTCCTCACGAGACAACGGTGCCACCTGGATTCAGAGCTCGCCAAACGCGTTGTGGATGCGTGGTCGACTCGCTGGTTTCGGCGATGACTCAGGCGGGGCCTGGGCACCGGTTCCGATCCGCAACTTGACCAGCAACCTGCTCATCTACGGCTACATCGCCGCCACCCGCGGCCTGACCCTGACCGAGGAGTATCTACTCAACGGCTCGGCCACCCTGGAAATGCGCTACCTGTAATCCCCTCTTTTCTCTTCACACAAGGACCCGTGCCGATGGACAGAAGAACCTGCGCCACACTTGCCCTCCTGCTGGCCGCCTGCGCCCCCGCAACCTTTGCGGCCAGCAATACCGACCTGAGCGTCAAGGGCACCATTACGCCCAGCTCATGCACCCCAAGCCTGTCCAATGACGGTGTCGTCGATCATGGCAAGTTGACCGGCCGGGACCTGGACATCGACCTGCCCACCCGCCTGCAACCTGGCGAGATGCTGCTACAGGTGCATTGCGAAGGCGCCACCCACTTCACGCTCACCACAGTGGATAACCGCAGCGGCACCTCAGCGATCAACCCGGTGTTCCACGGTCTGGGGAAGGTCAACGATGACCAGATGCTGGGCAGTGTCGCGCTCGGGTTGTTCGAGCCGGTCGCCGACACGGCGCCGGTGCAGACCATCATGTCCCGTGACGGCGGTGCAAGCTGGGGACCGTCGTCCTACCTGGGGCACGCGGCATTGACCGCCTTTTCGGCAGCGGGAGCGCCCTATACCCCCATTGCCATCACCGAGCTCAGTGCGCGCCTGCGCGCCTTCACCATCATCGCCCCCGCCAGCGGCCTGACCCTGCTCGACGAGTTGCCCATCGATGGGCACGCGACGTTGCAGCTCAAGTACTGGTAACCCTTTTTTTTACCTTCTTTTTTGGAGACTGACCATGAATGTATCCCTCAATACCCTGCTCGCCGCCACTCTGCTGATCGGCAGCGCCAGCGCCTTCGCCGCCTCCAGCGTCGACCTGACCGTCAAGGGCATGATCACGCCCAGCGCGTGCACACCCGCCCTGTCCAACAGTGGGTCGGTGGACTACGGCAAGATTTCCGCCAAAGACTTGAATGTCGACCAGGTCACCCCGCTCACCGAGCAGACCGTACAACTGACCGTCACCTGCGATGCGGCCACCCTCATGGCCCTGGACGCCGACGACAACCGACCCGGTTCTAATTACGGCGGCGACATCACCGAGTTCGGCCTGGGCCTGATCAACGGCACGCAAAAACTCGGCGCCATGACCCTCAGCCTGAACACGCCGGTCGCCGATGGCGTGGCGGGCCGGCCGATCACCTCTGTCGACGGCGGTGTCACCTGGGTCGTTGCGCGCAACTTGACGCCCGACAACCTGATCTCGGTGGCCGACACCACCGTCGACGCTCCCATCCCGGTGCAGGTGCTCACCTCAGACCTGACTGTCAGCCCGAAAATCGCCCCATCCAGCCAGTTGACGCTGACCAACGAGGTGGCCATCGACGGTTCGGTGACCGTCACAGTGCGCTACCTGTAAGCCCAGTTTGAAACGTACAACGGCAGGTCATCGCGCCTGCCGTTGCCCTGTATTGAAACGATGAACCAGGCAACCGGTGAACCTCCCCCATGAAGCACACCTCTTCACGCCTTCTTGCCCTGTTTTGCCTGCTGAGTGGCGGCTCTGCTGCGCTGGCGGCATCCAGCACCGAATTGAATGTGACCGGGCTGATTACGCCCAGCGCGTGTACACCGACGTTATCGGCCAACGGCATTGTCGACCACGGCAGGGTGCCGGCCCACACGCTCAACCAATTCGAGTTCAGTGTCTTGCCCACCCAGGCCCTGGACCTGAACGTGAGCTGCAACGAATCGGTGTTGTTTGTATTGGTGGGTATGGACAACCGCGCCGACTCATCCCTGGGCCCTGGTTTCTACTACGGCCTGGGCCACAACGTCCACGCGCCCAACGAACGCCTCGGCACCGTGGCCATTGCCTTTCGCGACGTGATGGGTGACGGCGAGCGCGTGCTGGTGCTGGCCTCCAGCAACCAGGGACAGACCTGGTTCCCGGAAACCAACGCCTACCCGAACAATTACATGGGGTTTGCCCATCCCGGCACGTTGGTGCCGGAACCCCACCGCCAGATCACGGCCACCTTGCAAGTCAATACGTCGATCAATGCGGCCGCCTATTTGACCCTCAAGCAGGAAGTCCCCCTGGACGGTTCCATCGTGCTTGACCTGAGGTATTTGTAGCCATGTCCCCCCTGTCCTTTTCAACCCGAGCCTTTACTGCCATCCGCTACGCCGGTCTCTACCTGGGTGCGCTGGCCCTGACATTTGGCGGCCCCTCGTGGGTGCTGGCCGATGGCATGGTGCCTGACACTTCGGTGGTCATCGTCAACGAAGCCGACGGCGAAGCCTCAGTGTCGGTGACCAACACCGACTCGCGGCTTGCACTGCTGCACGTCACCCTGGAAGACATCCCCGAAGACAAGGCCACGTTGGTGTTCGTCACGCCGCCATTGGCCAGGGTCGAGCCGTCCAAGAGCCAATTGATCCGGTTCATCCTGCAATCGCCCGAGCCGCTGAAGACCCAACGCCTCAAACGGGTGATTTTCGAAGGCATGCCCCAAGGCCGTTCACCGGCCCAGGCCGGGCATGCACGGGTCGGCGTGACGGTGCGCCAGAACCTGCCGGTGATCCTGCATCCCAAGGGCCTGGCCGCCAACCGTACGCCCTGGACCGGACTGGAGTGGCGCTTGCAGAACAATCAACTGAGCGTCAGCAACCCCACGCCTTATGTGGTGCGCCTTGCTCAGGAACTGCGCCTGTTGCCCGGCGACGGTTCGGCCCTGTTGCCCAGAACCTACGTGCTGCCCGGTGAAACCCTGCGGGTAACCGCCAGCGGCAGCGGAGCAAGCCGTGTGCAGCTGCAACCGGCTACCGTGTACGGCTTTGCCGTGGCGCCCTACGAAGCACCGATCACCCTATAAAAAAGAGTGGCCTGCTAACGCCACCGAAGGGCCTGACTGCACCGCAGAGTCAGCAGGCTCCCAACAACTGAGAACGACCTTGTGAGCACAGCATTGACTGATCGCGACGGCCAAACCGTGCGCGCCGTTTCACCACCACGCGTGCATAACCTATTGGCGGGGCTGGCACTGGCCCTGGGCGGCGCAGTGCCGTCCGGGACAGCGCTGGCAAGTGAAAACCTGATAGCAGGCGCCTTCGACCCCCAGACCCTGTCCCACCGCGGTATCGACCCGGAACTCGCCAACCTGCTTCTGCAAGCGCCCCGTTTTGCCTCGGGGCGCCATGCCGTCAACCTGAGCGTCAATGGCCAGCGCCGGGGCCGGGTGGACGTGGAGTTCGATCGCCAGGGCGGGCTCTGTTTCAACCAAGTGCTGCTGGATGCAGGCAACCTGACAGTGCCCGATGACACCGAATACCCAGGCTGCCATCGTTTCATCGAGCGTTATCCGCAAACCGTCATCGAGCAAGACCCCGCCAGCCTGAACCTGGCACTGGTAGTACCGACCGACGCGCTGCGCCCTGTGCAGCAGGATATCTCCGGCTATCAGACCGGTGGTTTTGCCGGCCTGCTCAACTATGACCTCACGGGCCTGTATAACGAGTTTGGTGACGACACCAGCCGCTTCGGTTCAGCCAACACTGAAGTCGGCTTCAACGCCGGCGATTGGATCGTGCGCAGTCGCCAGGTCAAGACCTGGCAAGACAGCCGCTCACGCACCACGCACCTGGACGCCTACGCCCAGCGCACCTTCGCCGAGCAACAGGCGGTGTTGCAGGCTGGACAGATCAGCCTCTACAACCCGGTGTTGGCCGGCACTCAAATCACCGGCGCCCAAGTGCTGACCGAAACCGCGCTGCAAGACCAGAACCAGGGCGCCACCATCACCGGCATCGCCAACAACCCGGCCCAGGTGGAAGTCCGCCAGAACGGCGCGCTGATTCACTCCACGGTGGTCCCCGCCGGGCCATTTGCGCTGACGGATGTGCGCCGCTTGAACAGCCGCTCTGACGTGGAAGTCACAATCAAGGAAACCACCGGCGAAGAGCGCCGCTTCACGGTGCCCGCAGCCATGCTCGGCCTGGGCCTGCCGGCGCCGGGTTATTCCGTGGCGGCGGGGCGCGTGCGGCAGATTGGCGACAGTGACGGCACCGAGCCCTGGGTGGTCAGCGCAGGCTGGAGCGGTGCGCTACACCCGCAAGTCAGCCTGGGTGGCGGCGCATTGGTCGCCGATGACTATCACTCGGCGGGCATCAGCCTGGGATGGCTGCCCTGGCAGGACAGCCAATTGCAGTTCTCGGCGCAAACCGCCCAGGCCAGCCACGAGGGGCGTGAACGGGGCGTCCAGACGGACGTGTCCTGGTCCCAGCGTTTCAGTGAGAACTGGTCGATGACCACTGCCGGCTCATGGCGCTCCCAGGGCTATCGCGACCTCGAGGACTCAACCTTCGTCGGCAACAGCCGCGACCAACAGCGCTCGCGCTATCGCGACCAGCAAAGCCTCACCGCATCCTGGGCGCATCCGGCGCTGGGCGCGTTCAGTGCCGGGGTGTCGCGCACTGCGGCCTACAACGGTGAAAGCAGCAGCCGCGCGCTGGCGTCCTGGGGCACCAGTTTTGGCCGGGTGTCGGTGTCCGCCAGTGCCGAGTGGCAGGTGGGCGGCCGCCAGCAAAACGATGACAGCGTTTACCTGAACATCAGCCTGCCGCTGGGTGACAACCGCCGGGCCCGCGCCTGGGCGCGCAAGGCCGGCGGCGAGCATCGCCTCGGCGTGGGGGTGAACGAGCAGCTCAACGACCAATTGGGTTATCGCGTGGGCGTGGAGCATGACAGTCGCGACCGCGAAGTGGAGTCGTCGATCGGCGTGTCAGCCCTGCCGTGGTACAGCCAACTGGACTTCAACTACACCCGCAGCAACGACGAGCGCACCAGCTACCAGGGCGGTGCCCGCGGTGGCGTGGTGCTGCATGGCGACGGTGTCACCTTCTCGCCCTACCCGGTACGCGACACCTTTGCCGTGATGTCGGTGGGCGAGATGGCCGGGATCAAGGTGAGCACCCCAAGCGGCCCGGTGTGGACCGACTGGCAAGGCCAGGCCGTGGTGCCGCAGCTCAGCGCCTATGGGCGCAGCCCGGTGGAAGTGCAGACGCGCTCCCTGCCGCGCAATGCCGACATCCAGAACGGTCTGTCAGTGATTTCCGCCGGACGCGGCGCGGTGGACAAGGTGCAATTCGGCGTGACCCTCACCCGACGCGCACTGTTGAACGTGACCACCGACAACGGCCAGCCGTTGTCACGCGGCGCGACTGTCAGCACCGCCGACGGAGAGTTCGTCACCCTGGTGCAGGAAGGCAGCCAAGTGTTCCTGCCGGACGTGCTCGATCCGCGCCCGCTCTGGATCAAGGCCCCAGGCCAGGCGCGTTGCCGCCTGAGCTACGAACTGGCGCAAGACGCCGACCCTGAGGTGTATTACGAAACCGCACCGGCCCGGTGCCATCAGCCATGAGGACTTTGACCATGGGCCTGAACCCTGCCTTGTACGTCCTGGGCGTGCTACTCAGCACCCACGCCCTGGCCGCCGAAGAATGCCAGCTCAACCTCAGCCAGACGCAGTTGGATTTTGGCTTGATGAACCGCGCCGTGGCCTTGGTGCCCGCGCCCGAGCGATTGCTGGGGGAGCGACGGCTGAGCCTCACATTGAACTGCGCGCAGCCCACCGACATGAGTGTGTTTTATCGCGGGCTGGCTGCCGGACCCGGGCGGTTCCGCTTTACCGAGCTCGGTAGTTACGGCCTGCAAGTGAGTGACGCGATGCTGGACGGCCAGGCGGTCGAACTCGGTTTGATCACGGGGCCGGGGCAAGCGCCTTCCGCAGTCAGCACTCGACTGGCCTGGCAGCCCGACCACGGCGTGGTGCCGATGCGCAATGGCGTGGCGGTAACCGGGCGTAATCTGTCACTGCAACTGGAGGCCAGTGCCTGGGCCCGTGAAGACGCCGTCAGGGTACGCGACGCGGTCAGCTGGGACATCGCGGGGTTGTTCGAGGCCCTCGCCGCCAACCGTTCGCGGGAACTGCGTTGGCAGGCACGTTTTGCACCGGCGGCGTGCACACCCAGCCTGTCCAACGGCGGCCATGTGGAACTGGGCAAGTTGTCGGTCAGCGACCTGTCCAACCACAAGGACACGCCCCTGACGCCACGCGCGTTGTCCCTGAGCGTGACTTGCGATGCCCCGACAGCCTTCGCCGTACGCATGCAGGACAACCGTCAGGGTTCTGCAACCGGTGCCGGTGATGAAACCACTTACGGACTGGGCCTGGATGCTGGCCGGCAGAAAATCGGGCGCTACCGCCTGCTGTTCGACCCGGCCCTGATCACCGCCGACAACTTCGCCCAGGTCTTCAGCACCGACTCCAGTACTGGCGGCCTGCCCTGGAGCAGCGCCAGCGCGCGTATCACGGCGGTGGGGGCCGGTCGTTACCTGGGCTTCAGCAGCACACCGGGCAGTACCGGTGGGCCCAGTGCCATTCAGCACCTCAATGCCACGCTGAGCCTGGAGGCGACAGTCGCCCCCCTGGAATCGCTGGACCTGGGCAATGAGGTTCGCCTCGACGGCTCGGGCACGCTCGAAATTCACTACTTATAGGAACTCAAGCATGAACACGATATTGATCCGACTGGCCGCCTGCGTATGGCTGGCCAACATGCTGCAGGCCCAGGCCGCCTCAACCGTCGAGCTGAACGTCAGCGGCCGCATCACGCCCAGCGCCTGCGCACCCAGCCTGTCCGATGGCGGCGTGTATGACTTGGGCAAGATAGCCGCCAAAGACCTGAACACCGATCGCCCTACCCCACTGCCCGCCACCAGCCTGCATCTGGCAATCACCTGTGAAGCCATGACACTGCTGGCCCTTGAGCCCCGGGACAATCGCCTCGGCTCGAGTTACAACGACTCTCCCAACGTATTCGGGCTGGGACTGGCCAGTAACAACGCCAAGCTCGGTTACCTGATACTGAACGTCAATTCGGTGGTGGCTGACGGCATTGATATGAGAACGCTTGGCTCTACAGAGTCCTCTTCCTGGTCCCCCACGACAATTCTGTCGCCCCACTTCCTGACCGCGTTCGCCCCACCCACGAGCGTTGTCCCGTCAGCAGTGCAGCAACTTACCGCCCAACTGCTGCTCACGCCAAGCCTCGCGCCCGCCGAATCGTTGCCTCTGTCCGAAGAAGTGCCATTCGAAGGCTCAGCCACCCTGACCATCAAATATTTATAGGAGCAAGACCATGAAAACATTGCTGATTCCAATGGCAACCCTTGCCTGGCTGACCGGAGTTTCAACCGTCCAGGCCGCTTCCACGGTCGAACTGACGGTCGGCGGCTTGATCACCCCCATGGCCTGCACCCCAGCGTTATCTGGCGGCGGGTTGATCGACTTCGGCAAGATCTCCCAGCAGGACCTCAACCAGGCCACAGGCACCCGGTTGCCGCTCAAATCACTGACCTTGACCGTCAGTTGCAACGCACCGGGCCGCTATGCCCTGCGCATGCGCGACAACCGCGATGGGTCGGCCCACGTCAACAGCGAGATTTACTACGGCCTGGGCCTGGACAGCGCAGGCAACAAGATTGGCGTGTACTCGGTGAAATTCGACCCCAAGCAAACAGTGGCCGATGCCTTGCCGGTGACTTACGGCACCGAGTCCACCACGAACGGCGTGGCGTGGCGTACATCCAACAGCAACCCCATCGACATCGGCTCCAGAAGTCTGCTGGGCTTCACTGACGTGGCCGGCAGCACCGCCGGCCCTTCGGCGATCCAGAACCTGACCAGCACCCTGACCCTGGAAGCCGTGATCAACGCCAAGCAGAACCTTGACCTGAGTGTAGAGACGCCGATGGATGGCTCCGCGACGCTGGAAGTGGTGTACCTGTAGGTCTTTGTGAGGCTGACCGTCCGCTATTTTTCGGCCCGGGGATCAACCCGCTCGCTGAACACGCTCACATAGCGTGCTCGGCCAGCGCCGAGCCCTGTGATGATGGCCCCCAGGCCGATCACAGCGAATACCCAGCCCGTGGCGCCCCAGCCGCCGGTCCAGTCATGCAGCACACCTACCGCCAAGGGTCCCAGGGACGCCAGCGTGTAGCCAACGCCCTGCGCCATGCTCGACAGGTTGGCGGCGACATGGGAGTCGCGCGAGCGCAACACGATCAAGGTCAGCGCCAGGCTGAAGGTGCCGCCCTGGCCCAGGCCCAGCAGGATCGCCCAGCCCCACAGGCCGTCGAGCGGTGCGTACAGGCAACCAAACAGACCGCCGAGGGTCAGCAGCATCACCACCACGATAGCCAGCCGTTGATCCTTGCCCCGGGTCGCCAACCACGGTGCCGCCAGCGAGCTGAGCAACTGCACGATGATCGAACCCGAGAGCGCCAGCCCGGCTTCAGTGGCGCTCAGGCCGCGGCCGATCAGGATCGATGGCAACCAGCCAAACACGATATACGCCAAGGACGACTGCAAGCCCATGTACAACGTCACCTGCCAGGCCAGCCGATCGCGCAGCAAGCCCTTCACGCGATAAGCCACCTGATGGGCACCGTGCTTGTGCCCCACTTGCGGCAGCCAGAACAGCGCCGCCACCAATGCCGGCAACACCCAGAACCCCAGGCCGATACTCCAACTGTCACCGAACGCATGGCTCAGGGGCACCGACGCGCCGGCCGCCAGCGCCGCCCCCAGGCATAGGGCCATGGTGTAGACACCGGTCATGGTGCCCGCCTGCCGGGGGAAATCTCGCTTGACGATCCCCGGCAGCAGCACGCCGATGATGCCGATGCTCGCCCCGGCAATCAGGCTGCCGGCGAACAGCCCGGCTTCGCCGAATGAACTGCGCAGGATGATGCCGGCGGCCAGGGTCAGCAGGATGCCCAGCACCACCCGTTCGGCACCGAAACGGCGCGCCAGCAGCGGCGCAGTCGGCGCGAACAGGCCCAGGCACAACACCGGCAACGTGGTCAGCAAACCGGCCCTCGCTGCCGACAGCCCCAGGCTGGCGGAGACGTCGGCCAGCAGAGGCGCCATGCTCGAGAGTGCCGGGCGCAGGTTCAGTGCCACCAGGACCAGGCCCAGCAGCAACAGCCATGGGCGGCTCACCGGCGGTGGCGTGTGCTGCACCACCTCGTCGTCGGCTTCGGCGTCGATCAACAGTTCTTCGAATTCGGTTTTACGTTGGGCTTCAAGGCTCATTGATCAACTGCCGGCAGAGGGATTTGGCGCGTTCCGGGTTTTGCTGTGCCACGGCGTCGAGCAAGGCGGTATGCAGGTCGAACACCGCTTGGCGACGCGGTGAAATGTTCAGGGTCTGGCGCAACTGGGCGGCAACGATGCGCGAAAAATACTGGTACAGCTCGCTGAGTGCCGGGTTGTGCGCGGCGTCCACCAGGTGCTTGTGGAACACCAGGTCCGCGCTGATATAGGCCTCAAGGTCGCCGTGATACAGCGCGGCGCTGGCGTCGAGGGCCTCGCGCAAGGTGATGAGGTCTTGCTCGGTACGGCGCATTGCCGCCAACCCGATGGCCTCCACTTCAAGAATCTGCCGCGTCTCCTGCGCCTGCTCCAAGGTGCAGTGGGACAACGCCCGCATGGCGCCCAGCGGGTCGGTCATCGAGCGCAGGTAACTGCCGTCGCCCTGGCGGATTTCAATCAAGCCGGAGAACGCCAATACGCGCATGGCCTCGCGCACGGTATTGCGGCTGATGCCCAGCTCGGTGGACAGCTCGGGCTCGGTGGGCAGGCGCTCACCGATGGCCCAGCGGCCTTCAGTGATGCGCAGGCGCAACTGCTCCAGAGCCTGGTCGACCAGGGAGCGTTTGATCAGCGGGGCGATGTCTGTCATGGGTTTTTCACTTTCGTCCAATCATAGGATGAATTTTCCTACAGCCTATTCGGACTTGCCTACAAAGGCAACGCACTACGGTTCTTAGGCAGGTAAAGGAGCAGTATTTTCGATTGGTAAAATTACCCTTTGAGGGTAATTATGGACTCAGGTGTCTTATGGAAAAGTACACACCTCATTACGATTTGGCGGTGATAAAGGCGGATGTGAGGCGGCTGGGAGACCAGGCATTTACCTCAACGGCCAGGGCCACAGGAAGGAAACTCGGCTTCGCAATCCATGAGATGAAGGAGGTCGTTTATCAATTGCAAACCAGGATGTTGTACAAATCAATGACCAGCTATGCAGACCATCGGGTCTGGCAGGACGTGTACCACATCAGTTCACATGGCATGGAGATCTACATAAAGGTGACTTACTGCCCTGGCGGTAACCCCCCGGTCATCTCCTTCAAGGAGTGCAACTCATGAAAACCCGACAATGCTATATATGCGGTACACCCGACGGAATGACCCGGTTCGAGGGCCGAAGCGAAACCCTTAGTGTCAAAGGCATGGAACGTCGTGTCGATGACCTTTCTGGCTGGGAGTGCCATGCATGCAGCGACAGCGTGTATGACCCTGACAGTTCAGCGCGCCATGCGAAAGCCGGTGATGAACTCATCCACGCCGCGCGAAAAATGATCGGCACCGAGATGAAACGCATCCGACGCAAACTGCACCTTACACAGAAGGAAGCGGTGGAACTGCTATCGGGAGGCGGTCACAACGCTTTTTCACGCTACGAGCGCGGCGAGCTTCTGCCTCCCAAACCCCTGGTACTGCTGATGCGGCTATTGGATCGCTACCCACACCTGCTGGCCGATGCCAAGGTGTTGGCCGAGGGTGCTGACATGCGGGGATTCAACCACACCATCAATACCGATCAGGAAGCGCTCAAGGCCTCCTAGACAGGCAAAAATAAACCCGGCACTAGGCCGGGTTTATCGTTTCAAGCATCGATCAATGCAAGATCTGGCTCAGGAACAACTTGGTCCGATCATTCTGCGGGTTATCGAAGAAGTCATTCGGCGCCGCCTGTTCAACAATCTCACCCTTGTCCATGAAGATCACGCGGTTGGCCACGGTACGCGCAAAGCCCATTTCGTGGGTTACGCACAACATGGTCATGCCGTCTTCGGCCAGGCCGATCATGGTGTCGAGTACTTCCTTGACCATTTCCGGGTCGAGTGCCGAGGTCGGCTCGTCGAACAACATGATTTTCGGCTTCATGCACAGCGCACGGGCGATGGCCACGCGCTGTTGCTGGCCACCGGACAGTTGCCCCGGAAACTTGTGCGCCTGCTCCGGAATACGCACGCGTTCCAGGTAGTGCATGGCGATTTCCTCGGCCTTGCGCTTGGGCATCTTGCGCACCCACATCGGCGCCAGCGTGCAGTTCTGCAGGATGGTCAGGTGCGGGAACAGGTTGAAGTGCTGGAACACCATGCCGACTTCGCGGCGGATCGCTTCGATCTGCTTGAGATCGTTGGTCAGTTCCACGCCATCGACCACGATGCGGCCCTGCTGGTGCTCTTCCAGGCGGTTGAGGCAGCGGATGGTGGTGGATTTGCCCGAACCCGACGGGCCGCACAGCACGATACGCTCGCCCTGCTTGACGTTGAGGTTGATGTCTTTCAACACGTGGAACTGGCCGTACCACTTGTTGACGCCCTGCATCTGGATAATGCCTTCAGGGCTCACAGGCTGTTTGATCGCTTCGCTCATAACAACAACTCCTAACGCTTGTGGCCTGTGTCGAGCTTGTGTTCCAAATGAATGGAATAGCGCGACATACCAAAACAGAAAATCCAGAACACCAGGGCCGCAAACACGTAGCCTTCGGTGGCCATGCCCAACCATTTGGGGTCGGCGGCGGCTTGCTTGACGCTGTTGAGCAGGTCGAACAGGCCGATGATGATCACCAGGCTCGTGTCCTTGAACAGCGCGATGAACGTGTTGACGATGCCAGGAATCACCAGCTTCAGGGCTTGCGGCAGAATCACCAGGCCCATGCTGCGCCAGTAACCCAGGCCCATCGCTGCGGCGGCTTCGTACTGACCTTTGGGAATCGCCTGCAAGCCACCGCGCACCACCTCGGCCACGTAGGCCGACTGGAACAGGATCACGCCGATCAACGCCCGCAGCAGCTTGTCGATGCCCATGCCTTCGGGCAGGAACAACGGCAGCATCACCGAGGACATGAACAGCACGGTGATCAACGGCACGCCGCGCCAGAATTCGATGAAGGTCACGCAGACCACCCGAATCGCCGGCATGTTCGAGCGCCGCCCCAACGCCAGCATGATGCCCAGCGGCAAGGCGCCGGCGATGCCGACCGTGGCGATCACCAGGGTCAGCATCAAGCCGCCCCATTGGCTGGTCGCCACGTTGGTCAGGCCGAAGATGCCGCCGTGCAGCAGGAAGTAGGCGATGATCGGGTACAGCACCAGGAAGCTCAGGCCGTAGATCGCCTTGCGTTGGAATCGCGAGATGAACAGCGGTGCCACGCCAACGATGGCCAGCCACACGGTCAGGTCCACACGCCAGCGCAGGTCGCCAGGGTAGTAGCCGTACATGAACTGCCCGAAGCGCTGTTGGATAAACACCCAGCAGGCGCCCTCCTTGGTGCAATCGGCCCGTGTGGTGCCGACCCAGTTGGCATCCAGGATCGCCCAATGCAGGATCGGCGGCACCACCAGGTAGATCAGGTAAAACGCCAACAGGGTCAGCAGGGTGTTGAGCCAGCTGGAAAACAGGTTGGCGCGCATCCATGCCATCGGCCCGAACACTTTGTTCGGCGGTGGCATATCAGGTTTGAACGTATGCGTACTCATGCGTGTTTCCTCACCGCTCGATCAGCGCAATGCGCTTGTTGTACCAGTTCATCAGCAGGGAAATGCTGATGCTGATCGCCAGGTACACGCTCATGGTGATGGCAATGACTTCGATGGCCTGGCCAGTCTGGTTGAGCACCGTGCCGGCAAACAACGAAACCATTTCCGGGTAACCGATACCGGCAGCCAGGGACGAGTTTTTCGCCAGGTTCAGGTATTGGCTGGTCAGCGGCGGGATGATCACCCGCAGCGCCTGCGGGATGATGACCTTGCGCAATGTCGGCCCGGGGCGCAGGCCCAGGGAGCGCGCGGCTTCGGTCTGGCCATGGCTGACGGACTTGATGCCCGAACGCACGATCTCGGCAATAAACGCCGCGGTGTACACGGTCAGCGCCAGGGTCAGTGCCAGCAGTTCGGGGATGAGTACCCAGCCACCAACAAAGTTGAAACCCTGCAACTTGGGCATTTCCCAATGCAGCGGTGCACCGAAGATCAAGGCGCACAACGCCGGGATCACGATGAACAGCGCCAGGCCCGCCCAGAACTTGTGGAACGGTACGCCGGTGGCTTCAAAACGTTTGTTGGCCCAACGTGCCATCAGCACGATTGCCACGATGGCAACGACGATGCTGACCACAAACGGCCAGAACCCATCAGCGGCAATCGCTGCCGGCATGTTCAGGCCACGGCTGCTGACAAAGAAGGTGTCGCCGAAGTTATGGCTGTTACGCGGCCCCGGCATGGTCAGGAACACCGCGAAGTACCAGAACAGGATTTGCAACAGCGGCGGAATGTTGCGGAACACTTCCACATACACGGTCGCCAGCTTGTTGATCATCCAGTTCGGTGACAGCCGCGCCACACCGATGATGAACCCCAGCAAGGTCGCCAGGATCACGCCGATAAAGGTCACCAGCAAGGTGTTGAGCAAACCGATCACGAAGACCCGGGCATAGCTGTCCGATTCGGTGTAGTCGATCAAATGCTGCGCGATGCCGAAGCCGGCACTGCGTTCAAGAAAGTCGAAACCCGAGGTAATGCCTCGGTGCTGAAGGTTGGTCTGGGTATTGTTGAAGAGGTACCAGCCCAGCGAGACCACCGCCACTATCGTGATGATCTGGAAGAGCCACGCACGCACTTTAGGGTCGCTGAAGCTGAGCTTCTGCTTGGGTGCGCCGATTTGATTTTGCATGAAGTGCCCCGGAAATAATGGAACAGAACATCACCCGGCGGTTGGCCCACCGGGTGACAGAACCATCAGCGATCAGCGCACAGGTGGTGCGTATTGAATGCCGCCGGCGTTCCACAGCGCGTTCAGGCCACGGTCGATTTCCAGCGGGGTGCTCTTGCCCAGGTTGCGCTCGAACACTTCACCGTAGTTACCAACTTGCTTGACGATCTGTACCACCCAGTCTTTCTTCACTTTCAGGTCTTTGCCGTATTCGCCGTCGGCACCGAGCAGACGCGCAACGTCCGGGTTCTTGGTGGACTTGGCTTCAGCTTCGACGTTTTTGGAGGTGATGCCGGCTTCTTCAGCGTTGAGCATGGCGTAGCCAACCCAGCGCACGATGGCCAGCCACTCGTCGTCGCCATTACGCACGACCGGGCCCAGTGGCTCCTTGGAAATGGTTTCCGGCAGCACCACGTAGTCCTTCGGCGAGGCCAGCTTGCTGCGCTGGGCAAACAGCTGGGACTTGTCGGAGGTCAGTACGTCGCAACGCCCGGACTCCAGCGACTTGGCGCTTTCGTCGGAGGTATCGAAGGTGATCGGGGTGTATTTCAGGCCGTTGCCACGGAAGTAGTCGGAAACGTTCAGCTCGGTGGTGGTACCGGCCTGGATGCAGATGGTTGCACCGTCCAGTTCCTTGGCACTTTTCACGCCCAGCTTGTTGTTTACCAGGAAGCCGATGCCGTCGTAGTAGGTGATGAAGCCCGGGAATTTCAGGCCCATGCCGGCATCGCGGGAGCTGGTCATGGTGGTGTTACGGGACAGAATGTCGACTTCGCCGGATTGAAGCGCGGTGAAACGCTCCTTGGCATTCAACTGGCTGAATTTGACCTTGGTCGCATCGCCGAAAACAGCAGCGGCCACAGCGCGGCAAACGTCAGCATCGATCCCGAGGATCTTGCCGCTGGCATCCGGTACCGAGAAACCCGGCAGGCCGTCACTCACGCCACACTGCACAAAGCCTTTCTTCTGCACGGCGTCCAGCGTGGCACCTGCTTGGGCGAAACCACTGACACCCAATACAGCCGCCGCAGTCACGATGGCCAGGGTGGATTTCAATACCTTCATTCAAACCTCCAGTTTGCTCTTGTTGTGTCGGAGCTCGAACCTCAGCGCACCCTTATGAGGCGATATCGACCCGTGTTGGCTTTTTTTAGGGTCAAGCGGCATGAAGTTGTCGCAGTAATTCCAGTTGCTATCCCACAAGCGGCAGTCACTGATAGTGTTACCGTCCTGAGATAGCGCTGACATCGATCAACACATAGCAAGCCCCGTACCAGAGTGCCGGCTGAGTCGTTTCAGCCCACGGTCAATAGAAAAAGATTCAACCGTGCGACATCTTATTAACAGATCAACCCATCGCGCACCGTTCCGTCGCACTTAATCGGAGCGCACGCACATTAATGGAGCAGACATGACCGAACCCTTGATTCTTCAGCCCGCCAAGCCCGCAGACGCCTGCGTTATCTGGTTGCATGGCCTGGGTGCAGATCGCTACGACTTCCTGCCGGTGGCCGAGGCGCTGCAGGAAAGCCTGCTGACCACGCGTTTCGTTTTGCCCCAGGCGCCGACCCGCGCGGTGACGATCAATGGTGGCTACGAGATGCCAAGCTGGTACGACATCAAAGCCATGAGCCCGGCCCGCTCCATCAGCCTGGAAGAGCTGGAAGTGTCGGCAAAAATGGTCACGGACCTGATCGAGACACAGAAGAGAACCGGAATAGACGCTTCGCGGATTTTCCTCGCCGGTTTTTCCCAAGGTGGCGCCGTGGTGTTCCACACCGCCTTCCTGAATTGGGAAGGCCCGTTGGGCGGCGTGATTGCCCTCTCCACCTACGCACCCACGTTCAGCGACGAGCTGGAATTGTCCGCCAGCCAGCAGCGCATTCCCACCCTGTGCCTGCACGGCCAATATGACGATGTGGTGCAGAACGCTATGGGCCGCAGCGCCTACGAGCACCTGAAGAGCCGTGGTGTCACCGTGACATGGCAGGAATACCCAATGGGCCACGAAGTGTTACCCGAGGAGATACGCGATATCGGTGCCTGGTTGACCGCTCGCCTGGGCTGAAAACCACAGTTTATGTAGCCGTATGACAGACGCACTACGCCGCGCCCGATTCTTGCATTACACTGGCCGGCGTACATTCCTTAACCAATTAATGAGATCACCGTGCTCAAAGCACTCAAGAAGATGTTCGGCAAAAGCGAGGCTGAGCCGCTCGCGCCAGATTCCAGTGCTCCTGCCCCGACAGCCGGCAGCCGCCAGGACGGCAGGCAGCCCCAGCGGACTGCCCCTGTCACCCAGCCGAAGAAGCCGACGGTGACCCCAGCCGAACAGGCCAGGCCGGTCGAGTCCGTTGCCGCACCGGTGACACCAAAGCCGCGGCGTGAACGCGCGCCAAAACCGCCGGTGATTGCGTGGAAACTCGAAGATTTCGTCGTCGAGCCCCAGGAAGGCAAGACCCGTTTCCATGATTTCAAGCTGGCCCCGGAACTGATGCACGCCATCCAGGACCTGGGCTTCCCGTACTGCACGCCGATCCAGGCGCAGGTGCTGGGCTTCACCCTGGCCGGCAAAGACGCCATCGGCCGCGCCCAGACCGGCACCGGCAAGACCGCCGCGTTCCTGATCTCGATCATCACCCAACTGCTGCAGACGCCGCCGCCCAAAGAGCGCTACGTGGGTGAACCGCGCGCGCTGATCATCGCCCCGACCCGGGAGCTGGTGGTACAGATCGCCAAGGACGCTGCCGACCTGACCAAGTACACCGGCCTCAACGTCATGACGTTCGTAGGCGGCATGGACTTCGACAAGCAGCTCAAGCACCTCGAAGCCCGTCACTGCGACATCCTGGTGGCCACCCCTGGCCGTCTGCTGGACTTCAACCAGCGCGGCGACGTGCACCTGGACATGGTCGAGGTGATGGTGCTGGACGAAGCCGACCGCATGCTCGACATGGGCTTTATCCCGCAAGTGCGCCAGATCATTCGCCAGACCCCGCCGAAATCCGAGCGCCAGACCCTGCTGTTCTCCGCGACCTTCACCGAAGACGTGATGAACCTCGCCAAGCAATGGACCACCGACCCGTCCATCGTCGAGATCGAAGCGGAAAACGTCGCCAGCGAAAACGTCGAGCAACACATCTACGCCGTGGCCGGCGCCGACAAATACAAGCTGCTCTACAACCTGGTCAACGACAACGGCTGGGAGCGCGTGATGGTGTTCGCCAACCGCAAGGACGAGGTGCGCCGCATCGAAGAACGCCTGGTGCGTGATGGTGTGAACGCTGCGCAACTGTCGGGCGATGTGCCGCAGCACAAGCGCATCAAGACCCTGGAAGGCTTCCGCGAAGGCAAGATCCGTGTACTGGTGGCCACCGACGTGGCCGGGCGTGGGATTCACATCGACGGCATCAGCCACGTGATCAACTTCACCCTGCCGGAAGTGCCGGATGACTACGTGCACCGCATTGGCCGTACCGGCCGTGCCGGGGCGGCGGGTGTGTCGATCAGCTTTGCCGGGGAAGATGACTCGTATCAGTTGCCGTCGATCGAAGCGCTGCTGGGGCGCAAGATCAGCTGTGAAACGCCGCCGACGCACTTGCTGCGGGCTGTGGAGCGCAAGCGCCCGTAAGCTGGATGCAGTAAAAATTGTGGGAGGGGGCTTGCCCCCGATGGCGATGTGTCAGCCAAGTACTCATTGACTGACACACTGCTATCGGGGGCAAGCCCCCTCCCACATTTGGTTCTATGTTCGGCTGGCTATTTCCAGCGATCCGCAGCGGCGTTGTCGCTGTGGCGCCCTTCCACCCAACGCGGCCCCTCACTGGTATTTTCTTTCTTCCAGAACGGCGCCCGCGTCTTCAAGTAATCCATCACAAACGCACAGGCATCAAATGCGGCCTGGCGATGGGCACTGGCTGCCGCAACAAACACAATCGGCTCACCGGGCTCCAGAGGGCCGATGCGATGCAATACCTCCAACTTGAGCAACGGCCAGCGCTGCTCGGCCTCGATGGCGATCTTGGCCAGGGCCTTTTCGGTCATGCCAGGGTAATGCTCCAGGAACATCCCCGACACCTCACGGCCGTCATTGAAGTCGCGTACATACCCCACGAAACTCACCACCGCGCCCACACCAACGTTGGCCGCATGCATGGCGTTGACTTCGGCGCCAGGATCAAATGCCTGGACCTGTACACGAATGGCCATGATCAGCCTCCGGTCACGGGGGGGAAGAATGCGACTTCGTCGCCAGGCTGCAGCGGCTCGTCGAGCCCGCACATCTCTTCGTTACGGGCGCACATCAGGCTGGTTTCGTTGAGCACTTCAAAACCCGGATCACCCGCCAACGCCAGGCGCACCGCGTCGACGGTCGCGAAGTCGCCTTCCATCTCCAGTGAGTCCAGGCCCACCGCTTCGGCGTAACGCGCAAAAAACAATACGTTGATGCTCATGCCTGGTCCGCCTTGAAGTGCCCACTTTTGCCGCCGAGTTTTTCCAGCAGGCGAATGTTTTCGATGGTCATGCCACGGTCCACCGCCTTGCACATGTCGTAGATCGTCAGCGCCGCGACGCTGGCGGCGGTGAGGGCTTCCATCTCCACGCCGGTCTGGCCGGAGAGTTTGCAGCGCGCCACGATATGCACCAAGTCTGCACCCTCGGCGCTCAGTTCGACCTTGACGCCCGTCAACATCAACGGGTGGCAGAGGGGAATCAGGTCACTGGTTTTTTTCGCCGCCTGGATCCCGGCAATGCGGGCCACGGCAAACACGTCGCCCTTGGGGTGGGCGCCGTCGACAATCATTTGCAGGGTCTCGGGCAGCATGCGCACGCGCGCTTCGGCCACGGCCTCACGGAACGTCACGGACTTGTCGGTGACATCGACCATATGGGCGCGACCTTGGGAATCGAGATGAGTCAGCACAGGGATACTCCTGATCAGGAGCAGCGATTGTAAACCCGTCGGTCAAGATCGCGCACACCTGATTACCCGTCCCTGAATCACTAGTAGCCAAATGCCCGATCAGCGCGACGAATACTCCCCATCAGAACAAAGAATTGGCGCCAACAATCCAAGCACCGTAAAACTTGAAAAAAAACGGAATGCCTACTTCATGACCTTACTGTATTTCATCCTGCTCAGTTTATTCGCCGGTTTTGCAGTGCCCTTACAGGCAGGCACCAACGCGAAACTGGGTAATCTGCTAGGCCATCCTTTATGGGCCACTGCAGTATCCCTATTGGTCAGCCTGGTTGTACTCATTGTTGTCATTATTGCGGTCAAGGCGCCTCGTCCTAATCTTGCCGCCGTGCAAGACGGGCCCTGGTGGATTTGGATGGGCGGTGTTGCCGGTGTTTTTTATATTACCGTAGCGTTATTGATGGCGCCTCGACTGGGTGCTCTCAACTTCATCATGGCGGTATTGATCGGACAACTTATCGTTTCAATTGCGATTGACTATTTCGGCCTGCTGGGCTTCCCCAAACAGTCTCTCAACATTAACAAACTGGTCGGCGTACTTGTCGTCATAGGGGGGTTCCTTATTACCACTCGCACTTGATTCAGGCATAACAGGGTCACCAAAAACAGAAGAACTCTTCATGTTCCCAGTCAGGGATTGACGACAGCTATTAACTTTAAAAAGGTGAGGCAATGACCACTCAAACTGCAACGGCAACTTACGACGCCATCGGCGAACGCTTCGAAGCTTTCACGGACAGCGCCTCGCAGCGCTCGGTGGAAACCGCGACCTTCTTCAGCATGGTCGGTAATCCCAAGGGCAAATCCGTACTGGACCTGGCCTGCGGTTTCGGTTTCTTCGGACGCGAGCTGTATCGCCAAGGTGCCAGCAAAGTGGTTGGCGTGGATATATCCGCCTCCATGATTGACCTGGCCCGCCAAGAGTCGGCGCGCAACCAGGAGCCGATCGAGTACCACGTCAGCGATATCTGCGATCTGGGCATTCTCGGCAAGTTCGACCTGATCACCGCCGCCTGGCTGTTCAACTACGCCGATTCGCCAGAAAAACTCGACAAGATGTTCCAGGTCGTCGCCAAGAACCTCGCCCCCGGCGGACGGGTCGTGGCTTACACGGTAGAGCCAACCTTTCAATTGAAACGTGGCAACTTCACCAAATACGGCGTGCACGTACTCACCGAAGAACCCCACGAAGGCGGCTTCCGTCACCACGCCGAATTCGTCACCACACCGCCCAGCGCCTTCACCTTCCATCGCTGGAGCCGCGAGCGCTATGAGCTGGCAATCATGAAAGCCGGCTTCTCCCGCCTGCAGTGGCAAAAACCGATTATTTCCGAGGCCGAGCGGGCCAAGCACCCCAAGGGCTACTGGGATGACTTCGAACGCAACTGCCTGCAAACCGGACTGATCTGCACCCTCTGAAGGCCGGGCACGTGCGCCTGGGTGTACGTGCCTTTTCTCCCACGCAGTAGGAAAACGAGCGTTATGACTTCCAAGGGTTTCAACCATTGGCCCGTGTTCGACGGCCCCCTGACCGCCGAAATGACAGACCGTTTCTTGATGGGCCTGCCTGAGCACTTCCACGAAGCCGTCAACCTCAAGTTGCCGCTGGCAGCCTGGCGCCTGGTTTCGGAAGAGACCAGCGAACAGTTGGCCAACCGCGTCGAAAACCCTGTCTCGCCGCTGGCCTGGCGCTATGCCGCCGCCCAACTGCTGGCACTGACCAACGACCCCAGGCTCGATGTACTCAACCCTACGATGATTCACATCAGCGCAGGCACCGTCGAGATCGGTTTGGCCGAATCGGCGGTCGACCAGGTGATGCACGACATGCGCGGCCTGGGCCTGGATCGGGACTGGATCGCCAAGGAAGTCCCTCGTCATCGCGTACACCTGCAGCCCTACGCCATCGGTAAATACCCGGTGACCAACCTCGAATACCGAGCCTTTCTCGAGGCCAACACGCAGGCACGGATCCCCGAAAGCTGGGCCTTCGGACAGTACCCTCACGAACGCGCCAACCATCCGGTCTACGGGATCACTGCCGATGACGCCGACGCCTACGCTGCCTGGCTCAGCGAAGCCAGTGGCCGCACCTTCCGACTGCCCACCGAGGCTGAATGGGAATACGCCGCCGCCGGCCCGGAAAACCTCGAATACCCTTGGGGCGATACCTTCCTGCCCGAGCGTGCCAACACCGCTGAACTGGGTCTGTTCGATACCACTCCGGTCGGCCTTTTGGTCGAGGGTGCATCGCCATTTGGCTGCCTGGACATGGCCGGTAACGTCGAAGAATTCGTCGCTGACGACTACGCCCCCTACCCCGGCGGGACCGCCATCACCGATGACCTCGTCACTGTGGTCGGCACCCACCGCATAGCCCGTGGTGGCAGCTTCACCAGGTTTCGCGACCTGACCCGCAATTGCCGGCGTCACGGCAAGTATCCACGACAGATTTACGTAATGGGTTTTCGCCTCGCACAAACCCTGTAACCCCTCCCTGTACCAAAACAATAACGCGTTGATCATTCAAGCACGGAAGGAACCGCCATGAACCGCCTTAGCGTACGCAACCACGTTGATATCCCCCTGGACGACCATTCCAATCCTGGAACTTTCTACACGTTCAGTGGCTTGGACACAGCACACGAACATATCGTGATAAAGCTTGGCCCCGCCAATCCCATCAGCCCGTTGGTGCGTATTCATTCCGAATGCCTGACCGGCGATGTATTCAGTTCGCAGCGCTGTGACTGCGGCCCGCAATTAAACGAGTCGATCCTGCGCATGCAGGAAGTGGGTGGCTATCTTATTTACCTGCGACAAGAAGGCCGCGGCATCGGCTTATATGCAAAGTTGGACGCCTACCGCCTGCAAGATTCGGGCATGGACACATTCGAAGCCAATACCCACCTGAACTTTCCTGAAGATGACCGCGACTTTTCCATGGCCGCTGGCATGTTAAAAGCGTTGAACATCAAACAGTGCCAATTGATCACCAATAACCCGGACAAAGTTCAGGCCCTGGTGGATAACGGCATTGTGGTGGACAACGTTATTCCGACTGGCGTGTTTGTCACCCGGCACAACACTCATTACCTGCAAGCGAAAGTCGATAAGAAAAATCACGTGATCAACCTGATGAAACAACCGAAGCGCGCCTGAGCACTTTCTTTCGCCCACACTACATTAAGGATGATGACGCATGAGACACTTTGGCCCTATTAGCGGTATTGCAACATTCAACGATACGTACGTTGCAACCGCCGGTTATGACAACCAGGTTATTTTGTGGGATGCAAAAACCAAGACGCCGATCCAGCGCGTGCTCCACGACCACCTGGCCAACCAATGCGCGTTCAACGCCAGCGGCACCCTGCTGGTCAGTGCCAGCAGCGACTACACTGCCCGCGTCTGGGAAATCCCTTCGCTGCGCTTGAAAAGCGTGCTGGTGGGTCACGATGACGACATCGAAATGGCCGCCTTCTCGCCGGATGGCCAGACCATCGCCACCTGCTCGCGGGACCACAGCATCCGCCTGTTCGACCTCAGCGGGCGAACCCTGCGGATCCTCAGCGGTCACGATGCCGACGTGATTTCGGTGTGCTGGGCCGCCGATGGCAAGACCCTGGTTTCCAGCAGCGATGACGGTTCGATCCGCCGTTGGGACGCTGCCAGCGGCGAACAACTGGACCTGATCGACCTGGGCGGCGTGGAAACCGACACCGTGGCCCTGTCCCGTGAGGGCATCATTTTCGCCGGTGACGACGAAGGCAAAATCTCCGTGATCAGCAGCAGCGGCACCTACCTGCAAGCTGCCCATGCCGCCGGAATCAAGCGCATCGTATGGAACGACGCACAGCGCCTGCTGGTTAGCCTCAGCTACGACCGTTGCGTCATGCTGTGGGCGTTGACGCCCGATAACCAACTGGTGAAAACCGCCCAGACTTCACTGCCAAGCATCATCTGGCCACGCAGCTGTGCATTGCTGGGCAACCATCGCATCGCCTTCGTGACCTTCGGCTCAACGTACGCCACCTGGGATTTCACCACTCAGGAATGGGACGTGGGCGGCATCGAGCCGGCCATCAGTTTGAACGCAGTCACGGTGGTCGGTGACGACATCTACAGCATCGGTGATGCCGGCATCCTGCAGATCAATGGCCAACCCAGCACCAAGGCCGGCAGTCTGTGCAACTTCCTGCTGCCCTTCGGTGACAGCGTGTTGACCGGCGGCCAGATGGGCACGGTGTTCGACGCCAAGACCGGCGACGTCATCTACCAGCACCGCTCACCGCTCAACTGCGGCACCACCTTTGAAAAAGATGGCCAGTTGCACGCCGCAATCGGTACGTACACTGGCGAAGCCTTGATCTTCAACCTGGAAAACCAGCAGCCGCGTTTCCTGCGCGAAGTGCGCATGCACGAGAACGCCATCAAGGGCATCGCCGCCGATGAACAGTACCTGTTCAGCGTATGCGCGACTGCGGCTGCGGCGTTCTTCCGGATCGCAGACTTCGAGCTGGAAACCTACCTGGACAAGGCCCACGACCGTATTTCCAACGGCTGCACGCAGATCCAGGGCGGCTTTGCCAGTATCGGGCGCGACCTCAAGCTGCGCCTGTGGCAAGCCGGCAACAGCGAGGTGTATGACACCCCTCACAGCCACTCGATCAAGTGCATTGCCATCTCCAAGGACCGCCAGATGATCGCCACCGGCAGCTACGGCGGCACCGTTGCGGTGTTCGACCTGGCCAAGCGCAAATGGGCAAAGGTGGAGAAGATCACCGCCAGCGGTATTTCATGCCTGACCCATGACGCCGAAGGCAGTGGCTTCCTGGCCAGCGCCTACGACGGGCGTATCTACCCGATCACCGCCCACGCTGTGGCAGGGCAACGCCGCCCATGACCCACTTCAGCGAAATCGACTTTCAACATATGCACCATGCATTGTCGTTGGCCGAGCGCGGCAGTCACTCCACCTGGCCCAATCCACGGGTCGGGTGCGTCATCGCCCACGGTGCACACATCGTGGGCGAGGGCTGGCATCGGCGTGCGGGCGGTCCGCACGCCGAGGTCTTCGCCCTGCGCCAGGCCGGTGCCCTGGCCAAGGGCGCCACGGCCTATGTGACGCTGGAACCCTGCAGCCATGTCGGGCGCACCGGCGCCTGTCACCTGGCGCTGATCGAGGCTGGCGTGGCATGTGTGGTCGTCGCCCATGAAGATCCGTTCGAGCAGGTCGACGGTCGTGGGATCGCCGAACTGCGCGACGTCGGGATCGAGGTGCGCGTGGGCTTGCTCAATGCGGCCGCCCGCGAGTTGAACCGTGGCTTCTTGTCCTCGGTCAAGCGTCAGCGGCCGTGGGTGCAGTTGAAGATGGGCATGAGCCTGGATGGCCGCACCGCGCTGAACAACGGGCGCTCGCAATGGATCACCGGCGCCAGGGCGCGCGCCGATGTGCAGTATTGGCGAGCGCGCAGTGCGGCGATCCTCACCGGCAGCGGCACGGTGCTGGCCGACAACCCCTCGTTGACCGTACGTGAGATGGCGTCTGCCGAAGCCATCGCGCCGCTGCGGGTGATCCTCGACAGCCAGGCGCGGGTGCCCGGTACCGCGAGGGTGTTCGACGACCAGGCGCCAAGCCTGCATGTGGTGCACGAGCAACATCTGCCGCCAGGCGCCAACGCTGAGCGCTTGCTCGGCCTGCCGGGCAACCAGAGTGGCCTCGATCTGCATGCCTTGATGGTCCATCTGAGCCAGCGCGGTTTGCATGATGTGATGGTCGAAGCCGGACCGACCCTGGCAGGCAACCTGCTGCGCGCCGGGCTGGTGGATGAGCTGTTGCTGTACGTCGCGCCGCGCCTGCTCGGCGACCTCGCACGGCCGCTGGTGCATTTGCCGGAGCTGGAAAACCTCACCCATTCCCTGGACTTCACCCTGTACGAAGTGACCCAGTTGGGCCAGGACTTGCGGTTACGCCTGCGCCCCGATCAGTCGACCTGCACGGTATGAGCCACCACTTGCTTGACCTGTTCGCGCAACCACGCATGTGCCGGATCGTCACAGAATCGCTGGTGCCAGATCTGCACAAAGGGAAAGCGCGGAATGCTGAACGGTGGCGGCAACTGCACCAGGTCCGGGTTGAGCAACGTGTCTTCCAGCGTGCGGGTGGCGACGGTAAGGATCAGGTCGGTGTTGTGCAACAGGCTCGGCGCCGTACGCCAGTGCGGCACACTGACGGCGATACGACGGCGCAAGCCTTCGGCACGCAACAGGCTGTCTACTTCACCATTGGCACCACCATCCATGGACACCTGGATATGCGGACGATCCAGGTAGCTCTCCAGATCGAGCATGCCGTCCTTGGACAGGGTCCGCCGGTCGAGGAGGCAGGAAAACGTTTCCTCGAACAACACTTCCATCGACACATCGGGCGTCAGGCTGGGGAACACCCCCAGGGCCAGGTCGATCTTGCCCTGCGCCACTTGCTCGAACATCGCATGCCGGCTGCCCTGGGTCACCACCAGCGTGGTGTTCGGCGCCTCGCTGCGCAGTCGCACCAGCAACTTGGGCAGGATAATCGCCGCGCCGTAGTCCGACATCGCCAATTGGAAGGTTCGTTGGGAACTGGCCGCGTCGAAGTCGATGGACTTGCCGAACAGTGTTTCGATCTGGCTGAGGATGTCGCGCAACGGCACCTGGATATTCTGCGCCAGGGCGCTGAGCACCACTTCATTGCCCTCGCGGATCAGGATCGGATCGTCGAGCAGCACCCGCAACTTACTCAAGGAATGACTGATCGCCGGTTGGCTCAAATGCAGTCGCGCACCGGTGCGGGTGACGTGTTTTTCAGTCAGCAGTGCATCGAGCACCACCAACAGATTCAAATCGATATTGCGCAGTAGGACCGTGACCATGCTGTGAATTCCATCTCAGGGAGCAACCTTCAACAAGGAGCAAAACCATGCCTCAACTCAAACGAATCATTGAGACCGCGCTGTACGTAGACGACCTCGACCGCGCCAAAGCGTTTTACGCCCGGCACCTGGAGCTTGAGACGATGGTCGAGAGCAACGTGCTCGTCGCGTTAAACGTCGGTCAGCAGAATACTCTCTTGCTCTTCAAACGGGGCGCCTCTCTTCAAACCAAATACTTGAGCGGCGGCGAGATCCCGCCCCATGACGCCAACGGGCGCATTCATATCTGCTTTGCCATCGACGCCGACGACCTGCCGACCTGGGAGGCGCGCCTGGGCAACGCGGATATTGCCATCGAGGGGCGCACCCACTGGCCCAAGGGCGGATCGAGCATCTATTTCCGTGATCCGGATGAGAACCTCGTCGAACTACTGACGCCGGGCTGCTGGCCCATCTACTGATTGCCATCAAGGAATGAAGCTTATGTCACACGTCAGTCGATCCGGACGTGCCGTCTCACGAACCACCGTGGCGTTGTCGATTGCCGTGGTCATCCTTATTGCATTGGCGTGGGCATTGTGGCGCTGGAACCATCCGGCTGCCGCTGCCTACGCGCCCGCGCCGATCAAAGTGGCGGTGGCGCCGGTCAGTGACGCCCCCTTTACCCGCTACCTGGAAGCCATCGGTGAGCTGGAAGCCGTGCAACAGGTCAGCGTACCGGCTGAAGTCGGCGGGCGTGTGGTGCAGTTGCCAGTGGAGTCAGGGCAACGCGTCGAGCGCGACCAAGTGCTGGTCAGGCTCAACGATGCGCCCCAACGCGGCAACCTGATGCGCCTGCAGGGTGAATTGGAAAATGCCAAGGTCAAGCTGGAACGCTCGCGCACCCTGGTCAAGGTGAACGCCACATCCCGCGAAGCCTTCGACAATGCCCAGACCGAATACACCACCGCTCAAGGCGCCCTGCAGGAGCTGAAGGCGCAGATCGACCAATTGACCATTCGCGCACCGTTCGCCGGCACCCTCGGGATTCGCAAGGTTCACCTGGGCCAATTTGTGAACCCCGGCGACAGCCTGATCAACTTGGTCGGCGACAAGGGCTTGTACGTGAACTTCAGCGTGCCGGAGCAAGCCCTGGCACAACTGAAGGTCGGCAATACCCTGGATGTACAACTCGACGCCTTGCCGGGGCAAAGCTTCAGCGCACGCATCAGCAGTATCGACCCGTTCCTCGACCGCTCGCGCACCCTGAGTGTCCAGGCGCTGTTGCAGGCCCCCACCGACGGCGCCCTGCCGCGCATGTTCGCCAAAGTGCGCCTGCCACAGTCATTGCCCGGCAACACCTTGAGCGTGCCGGAAACCGCCATCACTTATAACGCCTACGGTGAAGACGTATTCGTGGTACAGCCATCGGCCGATGCCAATACCCCGCCCATCGCCCGCCGCGTATTGGTCAAGACCAGCGAGCGGCGCAATGGCTGCGTGGTGATCGATGCGGGCTTGAATCCGGGTGACCAGGTGGTGATTTCCGGGCAGATCAAGCTCAGTGACGGTGCCGCTATCGAGCCCCTCGAACGCACGGTGTTGACCGACGCCCACCCGCCCTCGGGGATGACCATGGCCGGAGAAAACCCGTGAAATTCACCGACCTGTTCGTACGTCGCCCGGTACTGGCCCTGGTGGTCAGCCTGCTGATCGTACTGGCCGGGCTCAAGGCCTACCTCGACCTGCCTGTGCGCCAATACCCGCTGCTGGAAAGCTCGGTGATCAGCGTGACCACCGACTACCCCGGCGCCCCCGCCGAGCTGATGCAAGGCTTTGTAACCCAACCGATCAACCAGTCCCTGGCCTCGGTGGAAGGCGTGGACTATGTGAGTTCCTCATCGGTGCAGGGCCGCAGCCAGATCACCCTGCGCATGGCACTCAACCAGGACTCGGCCAAGGCGTTGAGCGATGTGATTGCCAAGGTCAACCAGGTCAAATACCGCCTGCCTGAACAGGCCTATGACCCGGTGATCGAGCGTTCCGCCGGCGATGCGACAGCGGTGGCGTACGTGGGGTTTTCCAGTGATGCGCTGTCGGCCTCGGCCTTGAGCGATTACCTGAGCCGCGTGGTACAGCCGTTGTTTTCGACAATCGACGGCGTGGCCAAGGTGGAGACCTTCGGCGGCCAGCGCCTGGCCATGCGCCTGTGGCTCGATCCGCAACGCATGGCAGGCCACGGCATCAGTGCCGCCCAGGTGGAACAGGCGATCCGCGACAACAACTTCCAGGCAGCACCGGGGCAGATCAAGGGCCACTATGTGATCTCCTCGATCCAGGTCAACACCGACCTGAGCAGCCTCGATGAGTTTCGCAACATGGTCATCAGCAACAACGGCGACCACCTGCTGCGCCTGCGCGATATCGCGACCGTCGAGCTGGGTTCGGCAGCCTACGAAACCAGTGCGCTGATGGACGCCAAGCCCGCGGTGCACCTGGGTCTCTATGCAACACCCAAGGGCAACCCGCTGTTGATCGTCGCCGACATCAAGCGCTTGTTGCCGAACATCGAGAAAACCCTGCCGCCAGGGGTCAAGGTGGCGCTGGCGTTCGAGACTGCGCACTTTATCGAAGCCTCGATTATCGAAGTGATCGAAACGCTGATCGAGGCCATCCTGATCGTGGTGGTGATCATCTACCTGTGCCTGGGCTCGGTGCGCAGCGTGATCATCCCCATCGTGAGTATTCCGTTGTCGATGCTGGGTGCCCTGGGCTTGATGACGTTGTTCGGCTTCAGCATCAACCTGCTGACGTTGCTCGCAATGGTGTTGGCGATCGGCCTGGTGGTGGATGACGCCATTGTGGTGATGGAGAACATCCACCGGCATGTCAAGGAAGGACGCAGCGCGCTGCAGGCTGCCTTGTTCGGCGCGCGCGAGATCGCTTCGCCGGTGATCGCCATGACCATCACCCTGGCAGCGGTGTACATGCCCATCGGCCTGATGAACGGTCTGACAGGCGCGCTGTTCAAGGAATTCGCCCTGACCCTCGCCGGCGCCGTGCTGGTCTCCGGGGTGATCGCCCTGACCCTGACCCCGGTCATGTGCGCCAAGCTGCTACCGGGCCAGGAGCACGAAGGCACCATGAGCCGCCTGGCCGAGCGCTTCTTCCACCGCCTTGCACGCCTGTATCAGCGCGCACTGCTGGGCTCGCTGCGCAAGCGCGGGTTGATCCTGTTGTTCGGCGCCCTGGTGCTGCTCAGCCTGCCCTGGCTGTATGGCCATGCCAGCAAGGAACTGGCGCCCAACGAAGACCAGGGCAACCTGCTGCTGGCGATCAAGTCACCGCAGCACGCCAACCTCGATTACGTAGAGCGCTACGCCTATCAGTTGAGCGGGATTCTCGGCCACTTGCCGGAGACCGTGAGCACCTGGATCATCAACGGCAATGACGGCGTCGCCGCGAGTTTTGCCGGGGTGAACTTCACCGAATGGTCGCAGCGTCAGCGCAGTGCCGCGACGATCCAGGCCGAGCTGCAACAAAGCGTCGACGCCGTGGAAGGCAACTCGATCTTCGTGTTCCAGCTGCCGCCACTTCCCGCCTCCACCGGTGGCTTGCCGGTGCAAATGGTGATGCGCAGCACGGAAGACTACCGCTCGCTGTACCAGGCCATGGAAGCGCTGAAAACCCAGGCGCGGGCCAGCGGGCTGTTTGCGGTGGTCGACAGTGACCTGGCGTTCAATAACCCGGTGACCCAAGTGCGCATCGACCGCAGCAAGGCCAACAGCCTGGGGATTCGCATGCAGGACATCGGTAGCACCCTGGCGGTGTTGATCGGTGAGAACTACACCAACCGGTTCGCCCTGCAAGGCCGCTCCTACGATGTGATCCCCCAGAGCCAGGCCTCGCGGCGCCTCACGCCCCAGGACCTGAATGGCTTCTACGTCGACACCGACACCGGCCAGCAGGTGCCGCTGTCCACCGTGGTCAGCCTGCACAACGTGATCGAGCCGAACAAACTCAAACAGTTCAACCAACAGAACAGCGCGACCTTCCAGGGTATTCCGGCACCCGGCGTCAGCCTCGGCCAGGCAGTGGCTTTCTTGCAGGAACAGAGCCGCCAGTTGCCCGCCAGTTTCAGCCATGACTGGCAGGCCGATTCGCGGCAGTTCATCCACGAGGGCAATGCGTTGATGCTGACCTTCCTGTTTGCGCTGATCGTGATCTACATGGTGCTGGCCGCGCAGTATGAAAGCCTGACCGACCCGCTGATCATTCTGATCACGGTGCCGCTGTCGATCTGCGGCGCGTTGATTCCCCTGGCGCTGGGGCTGGCGACCATCAATATCTACACGCAGATCGGCCTCGTCACCCTGATCGGCCTGATCAGCAAGCACGGGATCCTGATGGTCGAGTTCGCCAACGAGCTGCAGGTGCTGTACCGCTGCACGCCGGCCCAGGCGATCATGCGGGCGGCACGCATTCGGCTGCGGCCGATCCTGATGACCACGGCGGCCATGGTGGTGGGCCTGGTGCCGATGCTGTTCTCGTCGGGTGCCGGTGCCAGCAGCCGCTTTGGGTTGGGGCTGGTGATCGTGATCGGCATGCTGGTGGGCACGCTGTTTACCTTGTTTGTACTGCCGTCGGTGTACACCCTGCTGTCCAGGGCACACAAACCGGCGATCGATTGGGCGCTGGTCGAGCGGTCGGCCTGAACACAAAAAACGGGCGTCCCATGGGGCGCCCGTTTTAGTAGGTGCTGACGGTCAGAGATGGGATTCGGCGTATTCGGCCAGGATCGAACGTGGAACACCCTGCAGCGCAATGTGCACGCCGTTCGGGAAGTCTTTGAAGCGTTCAGTCAGGTACGTCAGCCCGGAGCTGGTCGCGGACAGGTAAGGGGTGTCGATCTGTGCCAGGTTGCCCAGGCACACCACTTTGGAACCGGCGCCGGCACGGGTGATGATGGTTTTCATCTGGTGCGGCGTGAGGTTCTGGCATTCATCGATCAGGATCAGGCTCTGCTGGAAGCTGCGACCTCGGATGTAGTTGAGGGATTTGAACTGCAACGGCACTTTGCTGAGGATGTAGTCGACACTGCCATGGGTGTTTTCATCATCCATGTGCAAGGCTTCGAGGTTGTCGGTGATCGCCCCCAGCCAAGGCTCCATTTTTTCCGCTTCGGTACCGGGCAGGAAACCGATCTCCTGGTCCAGGCCCTGCACGCTGCGGGTGGCGATGATGCGGCGATAGCGCTTGGTCACCATGGTCTGCTCGATGGCGGCAGCCAGGGCGAGGATGGTTTTCCCCGAGCCTGCGGCGCCGGTCAGGTTGACCAGGTGGATGTCCGGGTCGAGCAGCGCGTACAGTGCCAGGCTCTGGTAGATATCCCGCGGTTTCAGGCCCCAGGCTTCCTGGTGCAACAGGGGCTCCTGATGCAGGTCGAGGATCAGCAGCTTGTCGACCTGGATCTCTTTGATCCAGCCCACGAAGCCCTGTTCGTCGACGATGAATTCATTGATATGTACGGCCGGCAGGTTTTCGATCAACTGCACCTGGTGCCAGGTACGGCCATGGTCCTGCCGGGTTTCGACCTTGCTGACGCGGTCCCAGAACGAGCCGGTAATCATGTGATAACCACGGGACAGCATCGACACGTCGTCGACCAGTTGGTCAGTGCTGTAGTCCTCGGCCGCGATCCCACACGCTCGGGCCTTGAGGCGCATATTGATGTCTTTGGTCACCAGCACCACGCGCAGGTCCTTGTCACGGGCGTGCAGGTCGATCAATTGGTTGATGATCTTGTTGTCGTTCAGGTTTTCCGGCAGCAGGCTGTTGGGCTCGCTGCGCTTACTCATCAGAATCGACAGCAAGCCCTTGGGTCCGCTTTTGCCGCGCTGGATCGGCACGCCGACTTCAACATCTTCAGGCGAGGCTTCGCCCAATGTCTTGTCGATGAGACGGATGGCCTGGCGGCATTCGGCGGCCACGCTGTGGTGCCCGCTTTTGAGTTTGTCGAGCTCCTCAAGCACGATCATCGGGATGGCGACGTGGTGTTCTTCGAAGTTGAGCAGTGCGTTTGGATCGTGGATCAATACGTTGGTATCAAGCACATAAAGGATTGGCTGGTCGGAAGAAGGGTTACGTCCATGATCATCCATACTCGGTCACCTTTGTGGGAGCCAGTCGACGCAATACCTGGGCGGTGCTGCGCCTCGATTCGACCACCGACTGCACCTGAGTGACGTCAAGCGCAGTGCCCACATGAGGAGTCTTGGAAGACGCCACCTGTGCTGCAGGTTTCGGCGATCTGACTTCGTAATACCGCAAAACGTGTGACAGGAAAAAGCACTTTGACGCTTTTTTGAAGTTTATTTTTCAGGATGACGAATAGCACTAGCCGAGTGCCACATACCCCGCTAAAGTCGGAAGTCCGCCTGCATCGAAATGTCGCACGAAATCACCCCGAAACTGCCAAAAACCCAACAGTTACGGGCACTTCAGCGAAACGCTTCCCGGCAGTCCTGCCAACCCAGACCACTCTGCGCCGTTGCCTGTAACAGCATGGGTAAAGCGACCCGCGCCTTGTCCTGGGTGTCGTGAAACACAATCACGCCTTTGCGCCACAACAGCATCAAGGTCAGCACCCGTTGCGCCGACTCATCGGCCTTGAGCTTGCCCGGTTCATCCTGGGAATCGATATCCCACAACGCCACCTGCAAGCCCTGGGCTTGAAAGAAACCCTGGCTGTCCGCGCGGCGCTGGCCATAGGGCGGACGGAACAGCGGCACGTAGTTTTCCGGCATCAGGTTCTGCGCCAACGACGCGCTGCGGGTGATCGAACTCTGCCAGTCCACCCAATGGCTGTGGGAACGGTACTGCCAACCCTGGGTGCCAACACACTGGCCCTGGTACAACGCCTGCACATCGGCAACCGAGCTGCGCTCGACCCGGGCCTGCAGGCTGCTGCCGAGGGCGAAGAAGGTCGCGTTCATCTTTTGCTTGCGCAGGTAGTCGGCGAGCCAGTCGGTATTGCCGCTGACGGGGGCCGGGCCGCCATCGAACGTCAGCAGGAACAGGCGATCGTTGAACTCGTCGCCATTGCGCTCATGGTCGCCGAAACGCGCGATTTCGCTGCTGATCTGCGGAAACAGCGCCGCCTTGCGCAGCAATTCATCCAGGTAGCGCTCATGGAAAATATGGCTCGGACCGGCCCAGCCTATATAGAAGGAGTTTTCGCTGACCTCGAACTTGCCGGCCTGCTCGCGCAGGTCGTCCATGTTTTCCACCAAATAGCAGAACGACGCGTCTTCCTCACAGCTCTGCTGGGCGAAGGTGTAGTTCTCCAGCAGGCGCTGCCAGAGCTGGCGGCGCAGGTCGTCGATGGCGGCCAGGTTGATGATCTTCAGGCCCAGGCGTTGCTTGAGCGCCGTTTCGTCCTGGTTCTCACTGGCCAGCAGGCTGTGGGCGAACATCAGGATTTCGGCGCGTGAAGCCACATCGAACAGCGCCGGGCTGCCGAGTTTTTCGGGCCAGGTGCCACGGTCCAGGCTGGCCACATCCACGGGCGCGGCCTGGGCATTCAGGCACAGCAGGCATGCCGACAACAAAAGTGCTATTCGCACACGGGGTCTCCCTCTCCAGAGTCACCGGCCATCATAGCGGACTGGCCGCCGATTATTGTAGGAGCGAGCTTGCTCGCGAAGGATGTTAACGATGACGCGGTTCCTCCTGAATGAAAGCGGTGACTGTGCGTTTTTCGCGAGCAAGCTCGCTCCTACAGAAATCGGGCATCTATGGGCTTCATAGGTGGAGTCAAACTGCCCAACCCCCTAGAATCGCCTCACGTTTACAGGAGACGACTTCATGCTGATGGTGATTTCCCCCGCCAAGACCCTCGATTTCGAGACCGCGCCGGCAACCCAGCGCTTTACCCAGCCGCAGTACCTGGACCATTCCCAGGAGCTGATCGAGCAACTGCGTGAGTTGAGCCCGGCGCAAATCAGCGAATTGATGCACGTATCCGACAAGATCGGCGGCCTCAACGCCGCCCGTTTCGGCAGCTGGACCCCGGCGTTCACCCAGGACAATGCCAAGCAGGCGCTGCTGGCGTTCAAGGGCGACGTGTACACCGGCCTGAATGCCGAGACGTTCAGCGATGCCGACTTCACCTACGCCCAGGACCACCTGCGCATGCTCTCGGGCCTGTACGGCCTGCTGCGCCCCCTGGACCTGATGATGCCGTACCGCCTGGAGATGGGCACCAAGCTGCCCAATGCCCGTGGCAAGGACCTGTACGCCTTCTGGGGCACGCGTATCAGTGAATGGCTCAACGAAGCGCTGGCCGCACAAGGCGACGACGTGCTGCTCAACCTGGCCTCCAACGAGTACTTCTCGGCGGTCAAGCGTACGGCGCTGACCGCGCGGATCATCAACACCGAGTTCAAGGACCTGAAGAACGGCCAGTACAAGATCATCAGCTTCTACGCCAAGAAAGCCCGGGGGATGATGAGCCGCTTTGTGATCGAGGAACGCATCAACGACCCGGCGAAGCTCAAGCAGTTTGATGTGCAGGGCTATCGCTTCAATGCCGAGCAGTCCAAGCCGGACAACCTGGTGTTTCTACGCGATCACGCACCGGAATAAAGCCCTAATAAGCGCTGATGTACAAATGTGGGAGGGGGCTTGCCCCCGATGGCAGTGCATCAGTCGATACATTCGTGACTGAACCACCGCGATCGGGGGCAAGCCCCCTCCCACATTTTTGACCGCATTTTAATTCATGAATCGTCATATTTTTGGCGTCAAAAAATATCCTGACGCATCTCTAACAATTCTTTCACTCGACATTCGTCGATTTTTTTCGTAGTGGCACCACTTTTTTCAAACACTAGTGGCACAAAACTATCCCCGCGCGCCAACTCCCTATAACTACTGGCCCAAATAGCAAGTGCTATCAATATACTACCAGTGCCATCTTTCCTAATATTTCAAGAAATTTCAGGAAACAGGATGAGTGGCCCGGAACTTCGCCTAAACCCACGGCTCATACCACCGGTAACGAAATTCTCTGTTTCTGTAAGAGATGACTTACATGACGACCCAAGGAAGTAGCGAAGTTGCCTCATCAACTTTGACTCACGGGTCATATCATCAACTGATATGAGTTGAGGGCGGCGATAAGGATCCATTGCTATCCCCTATAGGCCAAGGCAGCGCTTACCCAAATGTGTCAGTGATGACACCCAAGACGTTGATAAATAAAGGCTAAAAGCCTCTATCAGGGTCTTGCGGCACTGGCGTCGGCACCTTTCCCCAGAAAGGCCGGCTGCATTTCAGGGCAAGCCCCAATAACAAGGCCAAGTTGCGCACAACTTGAGTGCAATAGTTAGTCACTCACTAATTAACATGCCTGTACGCGGTAAGTCGGCGTCTATTCGCCCAACTTCCGTGGCATCAGTGACGCTTGCAAACATGAACTCCGGCCAATTATTGGCATGATTAATACGGTCTTGAAGACGAAGAGGTAAATGCGATGCGCATCAGCATATTTGGTTTAGGTTACGTTGGCGCAGTCTGTGCCGGTTGCCTGTCTGCCCGTGGCCACGACGTGGTCGGCGTAGACATCTCCAAGGACAAGATTGACCTGATCAATGCAGGCAAATCGCCAATCGTTGAGCCCGGTCTGGGTGAGTTGTTGAGCCAGGGTATCGAAACCGGCCGGCTGCGTGGCACCACCAACTTCGCCGACGCCATCCGTGATACTGACCTGTCGATGATCTGCGTCGGCACGCCGAGCAAGAAAAACGGCGACCTGGAACTGGACTACATCGAAGCCGTGTGCCGCGAGATCGGTTTTGTCCTGCGTGACAAAACCACCCGCCACACCGTGGTCGTACGCAGCACCGTACTGCCGGGCACCGTGGCCAACGTGGTGATCCCGATTCTCGAAGACTGCTCCGGCAAAAAAGCCGGCGTCGACTTCGGTGTCGCGGTCAACCCGGAATTCCTGCGTGAATCCACCGCCATCGCCGACTACGACCTGCCACCGATGACTGTCATCGGCGAGTTCGACAAAGCCTCCGGCGATGTCCTGCAGTCGCTGTACGAAGAACTCGACGCACCGATCATCCGCAAGGACATCGCCGTTGCCGAAATGATCAAGTACACCTGCAACGTGTGGCACGCCACCAAAGTGACCTTCGCCAACGAAATCGGCAACATCGCCAAGGCCGTCGGCGTCGACGGTCGCGAAGTGATGGACGTGGTGTGCCAGGACAAGACCCTCAACCTGTCCCAGTACTACATGCGCCCAGGCTTCGCCTTCGGTGGTTCGTGCCTGCCTAAAGACGTGCGTGCCCTCACCTACCGCGCCGGTTCACTGGACGTGGAAGCGCCGCTGCTCAACTCGCTGATGCGCAGCAACGAGTCCCAGGTACAGAACGCCTTCGACATCGTCTCCAGCCACGACAAGCGCAAAGTCGCCCTGCTGGGCCTGAGCTTCAAGGCCGGCACCGACGACCTGCGCGAAAGCCCGCTGGTCGAACTGGCCGAAATGCTGATCGGCAAGGGCTTCGACCTGAGCATCTACGACAGCAACGTCGAGTACGCCCGTGTCCACGGTGCGAACAAGGACTACATCGAAGGCAAGATCCCGCACGTGTCGTCCCTGCTCAATTCGGACTTCGACGCCGTGATCAACAACTCCGACGTGATCATCCTGGGCAACCGCGATGAGAAGTTCCGTGCCCTGGCGCAGAACGCACCGCACGGCAAGCAAGTGATCGACCTGGTGGGCTTCATGTCCAAGGCCACCTGTGCCACAGGTCGCACCGAAGGCATTTGCTGGTAACAGCAACGGCAAGTTCCGGGCTGCAAGCGTTCCCATCCCCAGCGCTTGCAGCCGGGAGCCTTCTTCACCTTCGGATGACGCTTATGTCCAAGTTAAAACACGTACTGCTCCAATCCGCCGGCTGGCTGTTCTTTTTGAGCCTGCTGATGGGACTCGCCCTGCTCTTGCCGGCGAGTACGTTCGACTCCGAGTCGAAGAATTTTATTTTCCTGATTGGCGCCGTCGGCATCTGGCGCTACTCGATGGGTGCTACGCATTTCTTTCGCGGCATGCTGTTCCTGTATGTGGTCTACCCGCACCTGCGCCGCAAAGTGCGCAAGCTGGGCAAGGCTGCCGACCCGTCCCATGTGTTCCTGATGGTCACCAGTTTCCGTATCGATGCGCTGACCACCGCGCAGGTCTACAGCTCGGTGATCCGTGAAGCCATCGAATGTGGCTTCCCCACCACCGTGGTCTGCTCGCTGGTGGAAATGTCCGATGAGCTGCTGGTGAAGAGCCTGTGGGAACGCATGAACCCACCCGAGCATGTGAAGCTCGACTTCGTGCGTATCGCCGGCACCGGCAAACGCGACGGCCTGGCCTTCGGTTTCCGCGCCATCTCCCGCCACCTGCCGGATGACCGCGCCGTGGTTGCGGTGATCGATGGCGACACCGTGCTCGCCGAAGGCGTTGTACGCAAGACCGTGCCGTGGTTCCAACTGTTCGGCAATGTCGGCGGCCTGACCACCAACGAGTTCTGCGAAGTGCGCGGCGGCTACATCATGAGCGAGTGGCACAAACTGCGCTTCGCCCAGCGCCACATCAACATGTGCTCCATGGCCCTGTCCAAGCGCGTGCTGACCATGACCGGCCGCATGTCGGTGTTCCGTGCCAGCGTGGTCACCGACCCGGGCTTTATCGCCGACGTGGAAAGCGACTCGCTGCAACACTGGCGCCTGGGCCGCTTCAAGTTCCTCACCGGTGACGACAAGTCCAGCTGGTTCAGCCTGATGCGCCTGGGCTACGACACCTTCTACGTGCCGGACGCCGCGATCAACACCGTGGAACACCCGCCGGAAAAGAGCTTCATCAAGGCCAGCCGCAAGCTGATGTTCCGCTGGTACGGCAACAACCTGCGCCAGAATTCCCGCGCCCTGGGCCTGGGTGTGCGTCGGCTGGGCCTGTTCACCAGCATCGTGCTGTTCGACCAGCGCGTGTCGATGTGGACCTCCCTGCTCGGCCTGACCGTGGCGATCATCGCCACCTTCAAATACGGCGGCGCCTTCATCCTCGCGTACTTGCTGTGGATCGGCATCACTCGCCTGATTCTCACCCTGCTGCTGTCGTGCTCCGGCCACAAGATCGGCCCCGCGTACCCAGTGATTCTCTATTACAACCAGATCATGGGCGCGCTGGTGAAGATCTACGTGTTCTTCCGCCTCGATCAACAGTCCTGGACCCGCCAGGACACCAAACTGACCCGCGATTTGGCCAGCTTTCAACGTTGGTTCAACACCTGGTCGTCTCGGACCATGACCTTCTCCGCCGGCAGCATCTTCGTTGCCGTGTTGCTGATGATGGTCTGACCCTGCCAAGCCTGAATTAACTAGGAAACCGAACTATGAACAGCCCAGTAAACGCCAACGTTGTCCACGAATCCGAAGCCCAGCGCCAACATGCCCGCGTGAAAATCCCGGCCAAACTGCGCTTTTTCAACACCGACCGCACCCAGACCGAAGCACGGGTGATCGACCTGTCCGCCGGCGGCCTGGCGTTCACCGCCACCCAACCGTTGACCGTCGGCGAAGTGCACAAGGGCCGCCTGCAATTTGTCATCGACAACCTCGGCCTGGCCATGGACGTAGAACTGCAGATTCGCTCCTACGACCGCCAGAGCGGCCGCACCGGTTGCCAGTTCCAGAACCTCGACGCCCAGGACATTTCCACCCTGCGCCACCTGATCACCTCGCACCTGTCCGGCGACATCGTGACCATGGGCGACGTGCTGGCAACCCTGCAACGCGACAACTTCACCAAGGCACGCAAGGTCAAGGATAGCGGCAGCAACATGAGCGCCGCCGGCCGCCTGCGCGCCGTGGTGTTCAGCGCGGGTATCTTCATCGTCGGCCTGGCGGCTTTCGGTTTCATCTTCAAGTCGGTGTACGGCATGTACTTCGTCAGCCATGCCCAGGCCGGCCTGGTGAGCGTGCCCGGCATGAACGTGACCATGCCACGCGACGGCACCGTGCAGAGCCTGCTCAAAGGTGACGCGGTCGCCGCCAAAGGCGCGCCACTGGCGACCTTCAGCACCAGCATGCTCGACGTGCTCAAGGGCCACCTGGACGAAGACCAATTGCAACCGGCCAAGGTCGAAGAGCTGTTCGGCAAGCAAATGACCGGCACCCTGACTTCGCCGTGCGATTGCGTGGTGGCGCAGCAACTGGTGGCCGATGGTCAGTACGCCAGCAAAGGGGACGTGATCTTCCAACTGGTCCCACGTGGCAGCCAGGCCAACGTGGAAGCGCGCTTCACCTATCGCCAGTTCGCTGACGTTCGCCCAGGCACCCCGGTGAGCTTCCAGGTCGCCGACGAAGAACAGATCCGCACCGGCACCATCGTCAGCAGCACCAGCCTGAACAGCGCCGACCTGTCCTCCGACATCCGCGTGCAGATCAAGCCGGACGCACCGCTGGACAGCACCTACGCCGGGCGACCGGTGGAAGTCACCAGCGACCGTGGCCCATCGCTGAACTGGCTGATCGATAAAGCCATGGCCCACGGCCTGTAAGCAGAGGACATGCCTGTGATGACTCTCCCAAACACACCGCGGACCCTGTGGGAGCGGGCTTGCTCGCGAAAGCAGTGTGTCAACCAGCACATTCATCAACTGACAGGGCCCCTTCGCGAGCAAGCCCGCTCCCACATGGGATCTTTGTGCACATTGGCACTGGCCGTCAGCCTCGCCGGTTGCGCCGGCCTGCCCGACCAACGCCTGGCCAATGAAGCGTTCAAGCGCGGCGACACCGTCACCGCGCAGCAGAATTACCAGCAACTGGCAGACCTGGGCTACAGCGAGGCCCAGGTGGGCCTGGCCGACATCCAGGTAGGCACCCGCGATCCGGCGCAAATCAAACAGGCCGAAGCCACCTACCGTGCGGCAGCGGATACCTCGCCCCGCGCCCAGGCGCGCCTCGGTCGCCTGTTGGTGGCCAAGCCTGGCAGCACCGAAGCCGAACACCATGAAGCCGAAGGCCTGCTGAAAAAAGCCTTTGCCAATGGCGAAGGCAACACCCTGATTCCACTGGCGATGCTGTACCTGCAATACCCGCACAGCTTCCCGAATGTGAATGCCCAGCAGCAGATCAGCCAATGGCAGGCCGCCGGTTACCCGGAAGCCGGCCTGGCCCAGGTCCTGCTGTATCGCACCCAAGACACCTACGACCAGCATCTGGATGACGTGGAGCGCATCTGCAAGGCCGCGCTGAATACCACCGACATCTGCTACGTCGAACTGGCCACGGTCTACCAGAAAAAAGCCGAGCCGGAAAAACAGGCCGAGCTGCTCAAGCAAATGGAAGCCGGCTACAGCCGTGGCACCGTCACCGCACAACGTGTTGATAGCGTGGCGCGCGTACTGGGTGACGCAACCCTCGGCCAGCCGGACGAAAAAACCGCCCAGGCCCTGCTGGAAAAAATCGCCCCCGGCTACCCGGTTTCGTGGGTCAGCCTGGCGCAACTGCTCTACGACTTCCCCGAACTCGGCGACGTCGACCAGATGATGAAGTACCTGGACAACGGTCGCGCCGCCGACCAGCCGCGCGCCGAGCTGTTGCTGGGCAAGCTCTACTACGAAGGCAAGTGGGTGCCGGCGGATGCCAAGGCAGCCGAAGCGCACTTCGAAAAAGCCGTGGGCAAGGAAGTGGCCGCCGATTACTACCTCGGCCAGATCTACCGCCGTGGCTACCTGGGCAAGGTCTATCCGCAAAAAGCCCTCGACCACTTGCTGACCGCTGCGCGCAACGGCCAGAACAGCGCCGATTTCGCCATCGCCCAGTTGTTTTCCCAAGGCAAGGGCACCAAGCCCGACCCATTGAACGCCTATGTCTTCAGCCAGTTGGCCAAAGCCCAGGACACCCCGGAAGCCAATGACCTGGCGAACCAGCTCGAAGCGCCCTTGACGCCGGAGCAACGCGCCCAGGGCCAACACCTGGTGCAACAGGAACTGGCCGCCCGCGGCACCCTGGCCCAGAGCACGTTGCAACTGCACGCCCTGGATGAAGAAGACGACGGCGAGGAATCCCTATGAAGCTCAACCCATTCGTCAAGGCCGGCATCGGCCTGACCTTCGCCCTGCTGTGGTCGTGCCCGACCCTGGCCGCGCTGACCGAAGCCAAGAACTTCGGCCTGGAAGTCAAAGCCACCGCACAGTCCGAAGATGACCGCGACCTCGGCACCCAGAAAGGCGGCGACGTCAACGGCGTCGGCCTCGACCTGCGCCCGTGGATCTACGGTGAAAGCGGCGCGTGGAGCGCCTACGCCATGGGCCAGGCGGTGGTCTCCAGCGACATCATCGAGACCGACCCACTGCAACAGTCAGCCGATGACGCGAACCAGCAGACCACCAACAACGACCGCAAGGCCAAGAAAAACTACCTGGCCATGCGCGAGTTCTGGGTCGGCTACAGCGGCTTCACGCCCTACCCCGGCGAGATCCTCAAGCTGGGTCGCCAACGCCTGCGCAACGACGACGGCCAATGGCGCGACACCAATATCGAAGCGCTGAACTGGACTTTCGACACCACCCTGCTCAAGGCCAATGTCGGCGTCGCCGAACGTTTCAGCGAGTACCGCACCGACCTCAAGGAGCTGTCGCCCAAGGACAAGGACCGTCAGCACCTCTACGCCGACGCCGCCTACCAGTGGACGCCCGGCCAGTGGATCGGCCTGCGCGGTCACCACACCCATGACAACGGCAAGCTCGACTACCCGGAACCCGGCGTACCGACCGACTCGTTGGACAAGCGCGAAAACGGCGACCTGAGCTGGCTCGGTATCGAAGCCAACAGCGACGCCTACAACTGGCGCAACACCAACACCGTCAACTACTGGGCCAGCGTCACCGGCATGCGCGGCGACCGTGATTCGGTCAACGCCCTGAACGCCGACGGCACTCGCCCGACCAACGCCAAGCGCAGCGACGATGTCAGTGGCTGGGCCACCGACCTCGGCGTGCGCCTGCGCCTTGACCCGCAGTGGCAAGTGGGTGCGGCCTACTCCCGCGCCAGCGCCGAGTACGAGCAGAACGGCCTGCAAAGCAACCGTTCGAACTGGACCGGCACCCAGTCCCGCGTACACCGCTTCGGTGAAGCCTTCCGTGGTGAGATGAACAACATGCAAGCCATGAGCCTGTTCGGTTCCTGGCAGTTGCGCGAGGACTACGACGCCAGTCTGGTGTACCACAAGTTCTGGCGTGTCGACGGCAACAAGCCGGTGGGCAGCAACGGTATCGATGCGGTGCAGAACAACACCGACGACGTCACCGGCGCGATCCTGTCCAGTACTTCCCTGCCGCTTGAAGATGGCAAGAAAGACCTGGGCCAGGAAATGGACCTGGTGGTCACCAAGTACTTCAAGACCGGGCTGTTGCCGGCTGCGCTCAGCCAGTCGATTGATGAGCCATCGGCGCTGGTGCGTTTCCGTGCCGGCGTATTCAAACCGGGCGATGCCTATGGCAGCAACGTCGACTCGTACATGCATCGCGCGTTTGTCGACGTGATCTGGAGATTCTGATGGGAGCCCGCCCAATGAATGCTCAAAGCCTACTCGTCGCGGCAATGCTGTTGGCCAGTGCCACAGCGTTTGCCGACACGACGGCCAAGGCGCCGACCATCGCCAAGGAACTGCAGCAGGCCAAGACCTACACCATCTCCAGCCCGCCGACCGCGCCGCTGGAAATGGCCAAGCCGGCCCTGCCGGACCTGTCGGGCTACACCGCCGCGGCAATGGAAAAAAAGATCGTAAGGACCAAGCCAGGCAAAATCAGCATCCGCCGCATGATGCAGGAAGACGCCCTCAAGGACTTCATCGGCGGTGACAACAAGATGGCCGAGTGGGTAGTGCGCCAGCACGGTATTCCCCAGGCGATCTTTGTCGACGACGGCTACATGAACCTCAAGGACTTGCTCGGCAAAGTGCCCAAGCAATACCTGAGCGAGACCTCGCCGGGTGTGATCGTGGCCAAATTGCCGATCGTGGTCGGGCGCAAGGGCATCCTGGAAATTGACAAGAAGACCCAGGAGCTGCGCCTGTCCCAGGAAGCCGGTTCGTTCCTGATCAACGACGGCCAGCTGTTTGTGCATGACACCAAGGTCACCGGCTGGAGCGAAAAGGCCAACGGCCCGGCGCTGTTCAAGTCGCCCAAGGAATTTCGCCCGTTCCTGCTGGCCTGGGGCGGCACCGAAACCTACATTTCCAACACTAAGATGGCCAGTTTCGGTTACGCCAACAGTAAGTCGTACGGGGTGAGTATTTCCCAGTACACGCCGAACATGGCCAAGGTGCTCAAGCGTCCGGAGCCGACCGGTTGGATCATCGACTCCGAGTTCTCGGACATGTGGTACGGCTTCTACTGCTACGAGACCACCGGCTTTGTGATCAAGGGCAACACCTACAAAGACAACATCGTCTACGGCATTGACCCCCACGACCGTTCCCACGGCCTGATCATCGCGGACAACACCGTCTACGGCACCAAGAAGAAGCACGGCATCATCATTTCCCGTGAAGTGAACGACAGCTTCATCTTCAACAACCGCAGCTACGACAACAAGCTTTCGGGCCTGGTGATCGACCGTAACAGCGTGAACAACCTGATCGCCGACAACGAGATCTACCGCAACCACACCGACGGCATCACCCTCTATGAGAGCGGCGACAACCTGCTGTGGGGCAACAAGGTGATCAGCAACCGTCGCCACGGCATCCGCGTGCGCAACAGCGTGAACATCAAGCTCTACGAAAACACCGCGATGGCCAACGGCCTGACCGGCGTCTACGGCCACATCAAGGATTTGACCGACACCGACCGCGACATCGCCCTCGACCCGTTCGACGCCAAGGTCTCGCTGATCGTGGTCGGCGGTGAACTGGCGGGTAACGGCAGCGGGCCGCTGTCCATCGACTCGCCGTTGAGTATCGAGCTGTACCGCGTGTCGATGCTGGCGCCGACCAAATCCAGCGGCATCAGCTTCTCCGGCGTGCTTGGCGATCGCCAGGAAGAGATTCTCGACCTGCTGGTGCGCCAGCAGAAAGCCGTGCTGATCGACCCTGTCGAACGCCAGACCGAAATGCAGGACTGAGGATGACCCTTATGCACCCACACATGATCAAACTGCTGAGCCTCTCGGGTCTGACCCTCGGCCTGCTCGCGGCCAGCCAGGGCGTACGCGCCGATGAAGTCAAGGCGCCGACCTTCACCGCCGAGCCATGCTGCAGCCTGTGCCCGGCCGCCCATGATGCGCGCAACTACACCACGCGCTATCAGCAGAACTTCACCACCCTGGTGCAAGCCCAGGGCGACTGGTTGTTCCGGACCCAGGAAGACCTGCGCACCGAGTTCGACACCACCCCGTCCGGCTACAAGCGCATGCAACAACTGCACGACGCGTTCAAGGCCAAGGGCGTGGAACTGGTGGTGGTCTACCAGCCGACCCGTGGCCTGGTGAACCGCAACAAACTCAACCCGGAAGAGAAAGCCAAGTTCGACTTCGACAAGGCCCTGGGTAACTACAAGACCATGCTCGGCCGCTTCGCCAAGATGGGCTACGTGGTACCGGACCTGTCGCCGTTGACCAACGAGCAACTGCCGGATGAACTGCCCGCCCACGACTTCTACTTCCGTGGCGACCAGCACTGGACCCCGTACGGCGCCCAGCGCACCGCGAAAATCGTCGGCGCCAAAGTACGCGCCATGCCTGAGTTCGCCGATATTCCCAAGCGCGAATTCGAAACCAAGCGCTCCGGGCGCATGGGCAAGACCGGCACCCTGCACAACATGGCCGGGCAACTGTGCGGCACCAGCTACGCGATCCAGTACATGGACCAGTTCACCACCGAGCCCAAGGGCGAAGCGGGCGACGGCGACCTGTTCGGCGATTCGGGCAACCCGCAGATCACCCTGGTGGGCACCAGCCACAGCGGCAAGAACTACAACTTTGCCGGCTTCCTGGAACAGGAAATCGGCGCCGACATTCTCAACGTCGCCTTCCCCGGCGGTGGCCTGGAAGGTTCGATGATCCAGTACCTGGGCAGCGACGAATTCCAGAAGAGCCCGCCGAAAATCCTCATCTGGGAGTTCTCGCCGCTGTATCGCCTGGACCAGGAGACCATCTACCGCCAGATGATGGCCCTGCTCGACAACGGCTGCGAAGGCAAGACCGCGCAGATGACCGCGAGCACCACGTTGAAACCCGGCAAGAACGAATTGCTGGTGAACAGTTCGAACAAAGACCTGCGTAATGCCAATCACCAGGTTGATATCCGCTTCGCCGACCCGTCGGTGAAAACCCTGCAAGCCACCCTCTGGTACATGAACGGGCGCCACGAGGACATCAAGATCGAGAAACCCGAAACATCCGATACAGACGGGCGTTTCGCCTTTGAACTGCGCACCGATGAAGACTGGGCCTCGCAGAACTTGCTGGCCGTGGAAGTGCAGGGTCCCGAAGCGGGCGCTGCCGCGCAGAAGGTCGAAGCGAAAATTTGCACACGCAACGTATTCCCAGCTGGTGGTCAGCAGACCGCCTCAACTGGGCAATGAGGTTACCTATGCAGAAGTTACTGATCCCTACGTTACTGGGCCTGGCGATGTTCGCAGGCTCCGTCAACGCCGCCGCACCGCTGCGTCCGCCACAAGGCTATTTCGCACCGATTGAAGCGTTCAAGACCGGCGACTTCAAGGAAAACTGCGACACCATGCCGGCGCCGTACACCGGGCCGTTGCAGTTTCGCAGCAAGTACGAAGGCTCGGACAAAGCCCGGTCCACCCTGAACGTGCAGTCGGAAAAAGCCTTCCGTGACAGCACCGCCGACATCACCAAGCTGGAAAAAGACACCAGCAAGCGCGTGATGCAGTTCATGCGTGACGGTCGCCCCGAACAGCTCGAATGCACCCTGAACTGGCTGGTGTCGTGGGCCAAGGCGGATGCGTTGATGTCCAAGGACTTCAACCACACCGGCAAGTCCATGCGCAAATGGGCGCTGGGCAGCATGGCCTCGGCCTATGTGCGCCTGAAGTTCTCCGACTCGCACCCGCTGGCCAATCACCAGCAGGAATCGCAACTGATCGAGGCCTGGTTCAACAAGCTTGCCGATCAAGTGGTCAGCGACTGGGACAACCTGCCCCTGGAAAAAACCAACAACCACTCCTACTGGGCCGCCTGGTCGGTGATGGCAACGTCCGTCGCCACCAACCGTCGCGACCTGTTTGATTGGGCGGTGAAGGAATACAAGGTCGGCGTGAACCAGGTCGACGACCAAGGGTTCCTGCCCAACGAATTGAAGCGTCAGCAACGCGCCCTGTCGTACCACAACTACGCCCTGCCGCCGCTGTCGATGATCGCCAGTTTTGCCCTGGTCAACGGTGTGGACCTGCGCCAGGAAAACAACAGCGCGCTCAAGCGCCTGGGCGACAAAGTGCTGGCCGGGGTCAAGGATCCCGAGATCTTCGAACAGAAGAACGGCAAGGAACAGGACATGAAGGACTTGAAGCAGGACATGAAATTCGCCTGGCTCGAACCCTTCTGCACCCTCTACACCTGCGCGCCGGACGTGATCGAGCGCAAGCATGGGATGCAACCGTTCAAGACTTTCCGCCTCGGCGGCGACCTGACCAAGGTCTACGACCCGACGCATGAGAAAGGCAATAAAGGTTCTTGACGGAACACGGTGAAAAAATGTGGGAGGGGGCTTGCCCCCGATGGCGGTGTAACAGTCGCCATCTGTGTTGAATGACACACCGCTATCGGGGGCAAGCCCCCTCCCACATTTGATGCCGGTTCCATCAGTAAGAATGTTGTACCGCCCTCCTCCGAAATCGTGGGGGGGTTTGGGGGGGCTCTGGCCCTTGACTGTTGGTTAAACATGGAGAGATCGGGATGGTTTTCTCGTCCAATGTGTTCCTGTTTCTGTTCTTGCCGATCTTTCTCGGCTTGTACTACTTGAGCGGGCAACGCTATCGCAACCTGCTGCTGCTGATTGCCAGCTACGTGTTCTACGCCTGGTGGCGAGTGGACTTCCTGGCGCTGTTCGCCGCCGTGACGCTGTGGAACTACTGGATCGGCCTCAAGGTCGGTGCGGCCGGCGTGCGCACCAAGCCGGCCCAGCGCTGGCTGCTGCTCGGCGTGGCAGTCGACCTATGCATCCTCGGCTACTTCAAGTACGCCAACTTCGGCGTCGACAGCATCAACGTGATGATGAAGTCGGCGGGCCTTGAGCCGTTCATCCTGACCCACGTGCTGTTGCCGATCGGTATCTCGTTCTACATCTTCGAGTCCATCAGCTACATCATCGACGTGTACCGTGGCGATACCCCGGCGACACGCAACCTGATCGACTTTGCGGCGTTCGTGGCGATCTTCCCGCACCTGATTGCCGGCCCGGTGCTGCGTTTTCGCGACCTGGCCGATCAGTTCAACAACCGCACCCACACCCTCGATAAGTTCTCCGAGGGCTGCACGCGGTTCATGCAGGGTTTCATCAAGAAGGTCTTCATCGCCGACACCCTGGCGGTAGTGGCCGACCATTGCTTCGCCCTGCAGAACCCCACCACCGGCGATGCCTGGTTGGGCGCGCTGGCGTACACCGCACAGCTGTACTTCGACTTCTCCGGCTACAGCGACATGGCTATCGGCCTGGGCTTGATGATGGGTTTCCGCTTCATGGAAAACTTCAAGCAGCCGTATATCAGCCAGTCGATCACCGAGTTCTGGCGGCGCTGGCACATCAGCCTGTCCACCTGGCTGCGTGACTACCTGTACATCACCCTGGGCGGCAACCGTAAAGGCACGCTGACCACCTACCGCAACCTGTTCCTGACCATGCTGCTCGGTGGCCTGTGGCATGGTGCGAACATCACCTACATCGTGTGGGGCGCGTGGCACGGCATGTGGCTGGCGATTGAAAAAGCCATCGGCCTCAACACCGCGCCACGCAGCTTCAACGTCGTGCGCTGGGCCTTCACCTTCCTGCTGGTAGTGATGGGCTGGGTGATCTTCCGTGCCGAAAACCTGCACGTCGCCGGCCGTATGTACGGTGCGATGTTCAGCTTTGGCGAGTGGTCGCTGTCGGAACTCAACCGCGCCAACCTCACCGGCCTGCAAGTGGCAACCCTGGTGGTGGCCTACGCAACCCTGGCGTTCTTCGGCTTGCGCGACTTCTACACCAATCGCCCTGCCGAGAAGACCAAGCCGGCCGACCCGAGCCTGATCAAGGCCGTACCGGGCGACAACCCCGGCAGCATCCACCAGCCCGGCTTCACCGTGGGCCAGGATGCCGCTGTGCAACCGGCCTACTGGACCGCTGACTGGCCACGCTACGCCATGCGCGCTGCGGTGCTGCTGCTGTTCGTAGCGTCGATTCTCAAACTGTCGGCGCAGAGTTTCTCGCCGTTCCTTTACTTCCAATTCTGAGGGAGCCGACCATGACCCGTTCATTACGCGTCCTCTATATCGGCCTGTTCCTGGTGGTGCTGCTGGCCCTGGGCGCCTGGTCGCTGCGCAGTTTCTTCGGCTTCAGCACCAATGCCGACGCCACCGTGCTCAACGGTCGCTGGACCAAGGCGGTCGAGACCCACTACGACGACCAGTTCCCGATCAAGCGCCTGGGCACCAACCTGTGGGCGGCGCTGGACTACAAGCTGTTCAATGAAGGCCGCCCCGGCGTGGTGCTGGGCCGCGATCACTGGTTGTACAGCGACGAGGAGTTCAACCCCGCCGTCAACGAAGACCAGAACCTGGAAGGCAACTACGCGCTGGTCGAAGGCGTACGCCAGAAGCTCAAGGCCCAAGGCATCCAACTGGTGATGGCAATCGTGCCGGCCAAGGTGCGCCTGTACCCGGAACACCTGGGTGAAGTGAAACCGGCGAGCATCCACGCCAACCTCTACCAGGACTTCCACGCCCGTGTCGCTGCCGACAAGATCATCGCCCCGGACCTGCTCGGCCCGCTGCAACAGGCCAAGCTCGGCGGCAAGCAGGTGTTCCTGCGCACCGACACTCACTGGACGCCGGACGGTGCCGAGATCGCCGCCAAGCAGTTGGCCAAGACCATTGCCGCCAAGACCCCACTGAGCGGCGAGCCCCAGCGTTTTGTCACCGAGGCCGAGAGCACCACACCGCACAAAGGCGACCTGCGTCTGTTCCTGCCGCTGGACCCGCTGTTCGAAAACCTGATGCCACCGCAAGAGCCGCTGCAAAAACGTGTCACACACCTGGCCGAAACCAAAGGCGACGACGCGCTGTTCAGCGACAGCGAAACCCCGGTGGCCCTGGTGGGCACCAGCTACAGCGCCAACCCCAACTGGAACTTCGTCGGTGCCCTCAAGCAAGCCCTGGGCAGCGACGTGGTCAGCTACGCCGAAGACGGCCACGGCCCGATCCTGCCGATGCTCAGCTACCTGAAAAGCGATGACTTCAAGAACAGCCCGCCCCAGGTGCTGATCTGGGAGTTCCCTGAACGCTATCTGCCCGTAAACAACGAAATCGGTGATGCCGACCCCGCGTGGGTTGCGCAACTTAAACAAGCCGGTTCGCGCCAACAGAACATGGCTTTGAACACTCAAAAATCCGAGACGCCCGACCGGGCGCAAAACTGAAAGAGAGGTAACTCACATGACTTTCACTACAACTCCGCGTCGTCTCGCTAAAACCCTGGCCATTGCAGCCGGTTTGAGCTTCGTATCGATGTCCGCCTTCGCCGGTGGCGACGCCGCCCTGTACGGCCCTACCGCGCCAAAAGGCTCGAGCTTCGTGCGCATCTACAACGCCAGCAACCAGGAAGTCAGCGCTACCGTTGGCGCCACCAACCTGAGCGACGTGGCCCCACTGGCCAGCAGCGACTTCAGCTTCATGCCCGGCGGTGACTACAGCGCCAAGGTCGGCAGCCAGACCGTACCGGTCAAGCTCGCCCCGGACCACTACTACACCCTGGTCAACAGCGGCAGCGGCCAGCCACAGCTGATCGAAGAACCACCGTTCAAGAACAAGCAGAAGTCCCTGGTGCGCGTGCAGAACCTCAGCGACAAGGCCCTGACCCTGAAGACCGCCGATGGCAAGACCGATGTGGTCAAGTCGGTGGCAGCCAAGGGCCGTGGCGAACGTGAGATCAACCCGGTGAAAGTAAGCCTGGCGTTGTATGACGGTGACAAGAAAGTCGGCGATGTGAAGCCGGTTGCGTTGGAACGCGGTGAAGCGGCGGTGCTGTATGTGACGGGCTCCGGTTCGAGCCTCTCGCCAGTCTGGGTCAAACGCCCAGTGTCGACCCGCTGATTAGATTCTGAAATTGACGCTCCCCCTGTAGGAGCGGGCTTGCTCGCGAATGCGGTGGTTCATCAGCAGATGTGCCGACTGACACACCGCTTTCGGGAGCAAGCCCCCTCCCACAGGCTCTGACCCAAATCGATTCAAGGAGAAACCCCCATGATTCCAGTTATCCTTTCCGGTGGTAGCGGCTCACGTCTTTGGCCGCTTTCCCGTAAACAGTTCCCTAAACAATTCCTGGCCCTGACCGGTGAGCACACACTGTTCCAGCAAACCCTGGAGCGCCTGGTGTTCGAAGGCATGGACACCCCGATCGTGGTCTGCAACAAGGACCACCGCTTTATCGTCAACGAGCAACTGGCCGCACGCAAGCTGGAAAGCCAGCGCATCCTGATGGAACCGTTCGGCCGCAACACTGCGCCGGCCGTGGCCCTCACCGCGATGATGCTGGTCAACGAAGGCCGTGACGAGCTGATGTTGGTGCTGCCCGCCGACCACGTGATCGACGACCAGAAAGCCCTGCAACGCGCCCTGGCCCTGGCCACCGTGGCTGCCGAGCGTGGCGAGATGGTGCTGTTTGGCGTGCCGGCCACCCGTCCGGAAACCGGTTATGGCTACATCAAGTCCACCAACGATTCGCTGCTGCCCGAGGGCGTGAGCCGCGTCGAACAGTTCGTGGAAAAACCCAATGAAAAACGCGCCATCGAGTTCGTCAAAAGCGGCGGTTACTTCTGGAACAGCGGCATGTTCCTGTTCCGCGCCAGCCGCTTCCTCGAGGAGCTGAAAAAGCACGATCCGGACATCTACGACACCTGCCTGCTGACCCTGGAACGCAGCGAACAGGATGCCGACACCGTGTCCTTCGACGAAGCCACCTTCGCCTGCTGCCCGGACAATTCCATCGACTACGCCGTGATGGAAAAAACCCAGCGCGCCTGCGTGGTGCCACTGAGTGCCGGTTGGAGCGACGTGGGTTGCTGGGCCTCGCTGTGGGCGGTCAACGATAAAGACATCCACGGCAACGTCAGCAAAGGCGACGTGGTGATCCAGGACAGCCGCAACTGCATGATCCACGGCAACGGCAAACTGGTGTCGGTGATCGGCCTGGACAACATCGTGGTGGTGGAAACCAAGGACGCGATGATGATTGCCCACAAGGACAAGGTCCAGGGCGTCAAGCAGATGGTCAGCACCCTCAACGACCAGGGCCGCAGCGAAACCCAGAACCACTGCGAAGTCTATCGTCCGTGGGGCTCCTACGACTCGGTGGACATGGGCGGCCGCTTCCAGGTCAAGCACATCTCGGTCAAGCCGGGCGCGTGCCTGTCGCTGCAGATGCACCACCACCGCGCCGAACACTGGATCGTGGTCAGCGGCACGGCCGAAGTGACCTGTGACGAGAACGTGTTCCTGCTCACCGAGAACCAGTCCACCTACATCCCGATCGCCTCGGTGCACCGCCTGCGCAACCCGGGCAAGATCCCGCTGGAGATCATCGAAGTGCAATCGGGCAGCTACCTGGGTGAAGACGATATCGAGCGCTTCGAAGATATCTACGGTCGCTCCACACCGGTTGAACGTGGCGTGTCGGTGAAAACTATCGCGCAGTAAAACAGTCGTACAAGAAGCCCTCGCCCAGCCCATTGCGTCCCCTATCCGCAGTGGGTTGGGTGGGGGCTTTTTTCTTTGGGCTTTTGCTATGACTGTGATGGTCTCATCGGGGGCAAGCCCCCTCCCACCCTTGATCTGTGAACACATTCAACTGTGGGAGGGGGCTTGCCCCCGATGAGGCCATCACAGTCACCACAGCACTCAAGGTCGCCAATCCCACCTACGCTTAAGTTAGGATGCTCGTTCCCAATTCGAGGTGGTCTCCATGTTCTTCGGCGTTCTCCTGATCATCACCTGGCTGATCCTGCTGCTGCGCTACCCCGCCAAGGCGCTGCCCGTGTCCCTCGCCGCCGCCGTGGGCCTGGGTTTCGTGGCGATCTGGGTGGTGTGGCTGGACAATCGCGAAGCCTCGCAACTGGCCCGCCTGGAACTGCGCATCAGCTACGCCCCCCAGGAATGCCCCGCCGACCGCCCGCTGAAACTGGTCCTGAACAACGGCAACGATGTGCCCCTCACCGAGTTGCGCTGGCGCGTCGCCGCCTATGCACCGGGCGACACGGTCAACCTGGCCGACAACGTCTACGCCGCCCCCCGCTATCGCGGCCCCGGCGAGTTGCAGGCCGGGGCGACGTGGGATGACTGCTTGCCCACACCGCCGCTTCGCCCTGGCTATCGCCCGCAAACCCTGGAATTTCGTGCCGAGCACCTGCAAGGCAGTTTCTCGGACTGACAAAGGACTGACCCATGCCCAACGTACTCATCACCGGCTGCTCCAGTGGTATTGGCCGTGCCCTTGCTGACGCGTTCAAAGCCGCCGGCTACAGCGTGTGGGCCAGCGCCCGCCGCCCGGAAGATGTCGCCGCCCTTGCCGCTGCGGGCTTCAATGCGGTCGAGCTGGACGTTAACGACAGCACCGCCCTGCAACACCTGGCCGAACAGCTGGGCGATCTGGATGTGCTGGTCAACAACGCCGGATATGGCGCCATGGGGCCATTGCTCGACGGCGGCACCGAGGCGATGCAACGGCAGTTCGAAACCAATGTGTTCTCCCTCGTCGGCGTGACCCAGGCGCTGTTCCCGGCGCTGCGCAAGCGCAAAGGCCTGGTGGTGAATATCGGCAGCGTGTCCGGTGTGCTGGTGACGCCGTTCGCAGGTGCCTACTGCGCATCAAAAGCGGCCGTACATGCCTTGAGCGATGCCCTGCGCATGGAACTCGCGCCGTTTGGCGTGCGGGTCATGGAAGTGCAGCCGGGTGCGATCAACACAAGCTTCGCCAAAAATGCCGGTGCCCAGGCCGAACTGTTGATCAACGAGCAATCGCCCTGGTGGCCATTGCGCGACGGCATTCGCGCACGCAGCCAGGCGTCACAGGACAAGCCGACCCCCGCCAGCGAGTTTGCAGCGGATGTACTCAAAGCCGTGCAACAGTCGCAACCGCCGCGCCTGTTGCGTTCGGGCAACGGCAGCCGCGCGTTGCCGCTGATGGCAGCGCTGTTGCCCAAGGGGTTGCTGGAGAAGGTGTTGATGAAACGTTTTGGTTTGAGCGGCTCACTCTAGGCCTTCATGAAATCAATAAACGCCCGCACCTTCAGCGGCAAATGCCGGGTATCCGGATACATCGCGTAAACCCCTTGCGGGGCGAAACGATGGCCCGGCAACAGGCGCACCAACCTCCCGCTGTCCAGATCGTCCTGCACCAACCACTGCGGCAACACCGCCACGCCATGCCCGCGTATGGCGAAGGCTTGCAGGACCGCCGCGCTATCGGCCACCAGCGAGGCGTTGCCGGGACGGTACTGATGTTGGCCGCCTTCGGGGTCGGTCACGCTTAACTCAGTCAGGCGGCCATGTCCCAATTTGGGCAACGGCTCCAGCGCTTCCAGCGTGTCAGCCCCGGCAAACGCGGGTGCCGCCACGGCGAACACGTCGAACGTCGACAACTGCACCGCGCGGTGATTGGAGTCCAGCAAGCGTCCCAACCGAATCGCCACGTCGAAACGCTCGGAGATCAGGTCCGCGTGAGTGGAGGATGTGGATAAGTGAATGTCCAGGTCCGGATGCAGGCGGCGGAAGGCTTCAACCGCCGGCGCGACCACGGCCAACGCGTATTCGACGGTGGTGGTGATGCGCAACGTACCTTTGAGTTGGGCATGCTCCGAGCGTGCTTCTTCCACCGCTAGCCGGGCTTCTTCGAGCATGCGCGTGCAACGCAGGTAGAAGCGCTCGCCAGCATCGGTCAGCGACAGTTGGCGGGTGTTGCGGGTCAACAGGGTGACGCCGAGCTCCGCCTCCAGGCGCTTGAGGTTAAAACTGACCACGGCACGGGTCTGTCCCAGCAGCTCGGCGGCCGCCGTGAGCGAGCCGGCCTCGACCACGGCCTTGAAGGTGTCGAATCGGTCCAGGCTGACCATCGGTTGCAGACCTCTTTGTCAAAATATTTTTGACAAACTAGCAGGCAAACCCGCGTAGCCCAAATGGTGCGTGCGGCCTACCCTGCCCGCTTCATTCGCAGGATTGCGTTCATGACCTACCGCTCGAAAGTGGCCTGGATCTTTTTGCTGGGCTTCGCCCTGGACCTGGTGAACATGTTTGTCGCCACCGTCGCCTACCCGGACATTGCCCGCGAACTGCACGCCTCGGTCACGCAACTGGCCTGGATCAGCAATGCCTATCTGCTTGGTTTGACGGTGATCATCCCGTTCAGTGTGTGGCTGGCCGCAGTGGTAGGTGAGCGAACACTGATCGCGGCCAGCCTGCTGCTGTTCGCCGGAGCCTCGGTGATGGTGGGCCAGGCGAGTACGATTGAAACGCTGATCGGCTGGCGTGCCTTGCAGGGGCTGGGTGGCGGCTTGCTGATCCCGGTGGGGCAAGCCATGGCTTACCGACACTTCCCTGCGACTGAGCGCAGCCAACTGACAGCGCGGGTCATGTCGGTGGCGTTGCTGGTCCCGGCACTCTCCCCGGCGCTGGGCGGGCTGCTGGTCGACAGCGTGTCGTGGCGCTGGATCTTCCACGCCAACCTGCCCCTGGCGTTGATCACCCTGCTGCTGGCAGTGCTGTGGATAAAACCCGACGCGCCTGCGCCTGTCCGCCCCGCCCTGGACGTGGGGCGTATTTTCAAACAGGCCCACAACCCGATGCTGCGCACTGCGATGCTGATCTACCTGTGCGTTCCCGGTATTTTTATCGGCGCCAGCCTGATCGCCCTTCTCTACCTGCGTGGCCTCGGCTACGACGCGAGCCAGACCGGCGCACTGATGCTGCCCTGGGCGCTGGCGTCGGCGCTGGCGATTTTCCTCAGCAAGAAACTGTTCAATCGCTGTGGGCCGAAGCCGTTGCTGCTGGCGGGGATGGCGCTGCAATGCGTCGGCATCCTGTTGCTCAATACGCCTGCGCTGATCGTGCCAGCCTATCTGCTGATGGGGTTGGGCGGCAGCCTGTGCAGCAGCACCGCGCAGACCCTGGCCTTTCTCGACATCCCTGCTGAACGCATGGGTCACGCCAGCGCCTTGTGGAATATCAATCGCCAAGTCAGCTTCTGCCTGGGCGCCGCTGCACTGAGTGCGCTGTTGTCAGCCTTGGATTCCTTCGCCATAACCTTCACGATGGCGGCAGCCCTGACCCTGCTGCCTCTTTTGGCGGTGCTGCGCCTGGATGCGTCCAGGCTCCGTGCACTGCTTCACCCTGCCAGCGAGCCCGACCGATGATCGACTACAGCGATTTTTTTGAAGAAGTGATCCAGACCCACGTCGAGATCGAGCAATGGTTTGCCGGTGTCGCCCCCGAAGGCACCTTGCAGACGTTGCTCGCCCGCTTTTCGCCGGCGTTCAGCATGATCGCCCCCGCTACCGGCGCCCGGGTGAATGCGGCCGGGGTCAATGCACTGTTCACGCGTTTGGGCGGCATGCGCCCAGGGTTGAAGATCACCTTGAGCGAGATGGCCGGGATCGACCGGCATGCCCGTGGGGCGACAGTGACTTACCGTGAACATCAGGTGGATGCCAGCGGCACGCAGACGGATCGCCGCGCTACGGTGGTGTTTGAGAAGCAGGCCAGTGGCGCGCTGTTGTGGCGCCATTTGCATGAAACGTTTATCGCGCAATGACATAGCGACTCAGGCAGCGTCCTACAAAAAACAGCGAACGGCCTGACATCACTACAAGGAAACAATCCCCAGGCTCTTTCACCTCTGTCGACTCACAGGTGAAAGGATGCCCAGGGATTTTCTACAAAGCGGTGTGCCGCAAGCGCACACCACCACGCGCCAGCGCCTGACCAGCCTGCTGGATCTGCCCAAACTCTATCGAACCCTAGACGCCGACCCGGCCATCGTCGGGGCGGGAGTGGTGCATATCGGCAGTGATTATCAGGTGACGGTGCTGCGTGAGTTTGTACCGCTGTGCAGTATCCGACCCAAGCGCGTGATTTTGCGAGAAATGGCGGGGCCGATCAGGGCGGCAGAAGAATATGCGCAGCTGGCGGCCAGTTCGGCGCGGGAGTCGCAGGTGTGGAAAGAGGCATCGGGAGTCGTGAGTTCCTGCGGCGGGGCTGTAATAGGCATCATAATTGCGAAGGCAGGAATCGCGGCGGCACCGTTCAGCGCAGGTACCAGTCTTGCTTTGTCCTACGTTGCTTTGGCCGGCACGGCTGCCAGCGGCGTGCAGTGCCTCAACAGTCTATGGCGGACCTACAATGAGTTCGTCAACCCCGCCGAGAACGACTACTACGACTCGTTAGGTTGGTACCAGGCAATGACCGTCGCTCTAGACGGAATCTCACTCGTCGGTGCGGGAAGCACTACGTTTGCCACGGTAAAAACGATTATGGCGATCAAACATTCGACGGGGCGCGAAGTCACTGATGTCTTGAGGCATATGAGTCGTCAGGAACGCGCAAAGCTAACCACCGAAGTATTACGCCTGAAAAACCCTCGTCACCCCAGTGCAATGGTTCGCCTGAAACAGTTGTCTGGGCAGCTGCCCAGACGCTTCAGCAATTCCCAGATACGCCTAAGCATCATGACTCAGATCCAAGACCAAATCGGCGCCACTTTGGCTGTCGCGGGCAGCACTCTATCCGGAAACGTCAATCACGTGATCGTTGCACTCTACGAGGAGTTCGACAGCCATGAAATATAGCGTCGACCCCTTTCGGGAGTATCTAATTTGGCGACGTTATGCGTACCGTTTTTTACCGGTATGGGGTGGCGCCTTACTGCTTTGCTTGAATACGATTGCCGGCAACATGACGCATAGCCTCTCGTACTACGCAGCGCTCTATCATCTATCGACCGAGTATTCTTTCGGAACCGGCGTAGCACTCTGCTTGATCGTCTACCTGGGCCAAGCGATGTTGTGGGAAGGATCCCGTCATGCATTTCGAGTACTTTTACCTGTGATCATCGCGAATATCTTGCTCTCGATCGCCTATCTACAAAACAACCCTGTGACATTGCTCAACCTATTGCCGCTATTCTCGGCTCTGCTTTACATCTTGGTTCTCAACTCAAAAAGACATCGCCGGTTTACCAGCATCTTGAGAGTGAAACGCCGTCGCAAAGTGAGGACCAACGCACTCTTTCAATAGCCGACCTCAACCTCCCGACAACTCCCGCACAATCACCGTGCACGTAATCCCCGCCGCCAACAACACCCCATCCGGCACTTCATCAATGTGAATCCGCACCGGCACCCGCTGGGCCAGGCGCACCCAGTTGAAGGTCGGGTTCACATCGGCAATCAACTCGCGGCTCTCGGGGTTGTCGCGGTCGTAGATGCCGCGCGAGATGCTTTCCACATGGCCCTTTAACGTCTCGCCGCTCATCAACTGCATATCGGCTTTGTCACCGACTTTCACACGGGGCAATTTGGTTTCTTCGAAGAAGCCGTAGACCCAGAACGAGTTCATATCCACCACGGCCATCTTCGCCTCGCCAATGCGTGCGTAGTCACCACGGTGCACATTGAGGTTGGTGACATAGCCATCCACCGCCGCTAGCACTTGGGTGCGTTTCAGGTTCAGCTCAGCGGCTTCCAGTTGCGCCTGCGCGTGCTGGTAATCGGCCAATGCCGAGTCGGCGATGTTGCTGGCGTCGTCGCGGTTTTCTTTCGAAATCACCAGCGCATCCAGGTCCGCCCGGCGATGGGCGTTGACCTTGCGCATTTCCCAGGTGGCTTTGCGCGACGCGACCAGGGACTGCGCCTGCTTGACCGCAATGCGGTAGTGCTCGGGGTCGATCTGCATCAGCAGGTCGCCTTTTTTGACAAGTTGGTTGTCACGCACCGGCACGTCGACCACTTCGCCGGTGACGTCGGCCGCCACGTTGATGATGTCGGCGCGCACACGGCCGTCGCGGGTCCACGGGGTTTCCATGTAATGCACCCACAGCGTGCGGCCTATCCAGATCGCCAGGGCCAGTACCAGCAAGGTCGCGAGCAGGCTGAAAAACTTTTTCATCGGGGCATTCTCAACGGTAGACGGTCAGCGCCAGGGCGCCGAACAGGCAGACGAACAGGCTCAGGCGCAGCAACGCCGGGTGCCAGAAAAAACGGTACAGGTCGAACCCGGCCAGGAAGCGATCCACACCCCAGGCCAGCCCCGCCGCGATCAGGAACATCAGGGTCATGGTCGGCATGTAGATGCCGTGGAAGGCGATTTCACGGGGCATGCGCAGCTCCTTTAAAGGCAGCGAGTGGCGATTGCGGGTCGAGCAATGAAGTGCGGATAAAGTGCAGGTAGCTTTTCACCCGGCGCAGGGCCGAGGTGTCGAAGTGCGGGGCGAAGGGTTCGTCGGTGGCCTGCACGCGGCTGATCGCATGGTCGACGGCAATCAGGCCGCGCTCCAGGTTGCTCGCGCTGGGTTGCAGGAACAGCCGCACTAGCGAACGCCCCATCACGCGGATCGCCTGGCGCCACGGCTGGGACTCGGCATACGCCGGGTGCACCGGCAGGATCGCCTGTTCCTTGCGCAACTCGATGATCGCGTGGCCGACTTCCAGCACCACGAACATCCAGCGCAGCAGGTCGCGTTGCACTTGCGGCTGGCCGACGGCAAGGCCGTAGGCCTGGTGCAGCAGGTCGCGGGTGCGGCTTTCGAAGCTCGAAGCCAGGCCCTTGAGCTTGCCGCTGATCGCATACACCACCTGTTCGCGCAGGTCCTGCTCCAGGCGGCGCCACAACCAGCGGCTGTTGGGCGGCAGGATGATCGCCCCGGCCGCCGCGCACACCAGCATGCCGATGATCATGGCGATGTAGTCGTTGATGAAGGTGTAGGGGTTGTAGACCGTGAGGTTGTCCGGCACCGAGCCGGTGCTGAAAAAGATCAACAGGCCCACCCCGACGCCCGCGTATTGCGGGCGTGAGGCGAGGAACGCGCCGAAGATGATCACCGGCGCGAGCATCACGCACAGCAGCGGGAAGCCGTCGATCCAGGGGAACACGAAGAACATTTCGACAAAGCCCACCAACGCACCGATCAAGGTGCCGCAGGCCATCTGGAACGCCATGCGTTTCGGGTTCGGCGTGGCGGCGGACAGGCCCACGGTGGCGGCGGCAATCAAAGTCATGGTGGCGCCGCTGGGCCACGCGGTGGCCACCCAATAGCTGCCGAGCACAATCAAGATAAACGACGCGCGAATCCCCGACGCGGCGCAGGCCAGCCAGTTGGTTTTCGGGATAAAGGTTTCGTCCCACTGCTCACGCGCATGGCTGTGATCGGCCAGGGAGGCATGGGTTTGCGCATAATTGTGCAGGTCGTCGACGAAACGGTAGAGCAACTCGTAGGCGGTGTGGAAATCCAGCTGCTCGGCTTCGGTGGGGTCGCCTTCCTGAAAGGCCGCGCGCAGGCTGCGGACCTTGGCGGGTAAAGCGTCCTTGTAGGCACTCAGTTGATTGACCAGGCTCGCCGCGTCGGGGCTGGTGAGCGCTCGACCCGAGAAACCATCGAGCACTTCGGCGAGGTCTTGCAGGCCGGGTTTGATCGCGGCGACAACGTGGTCGGCGGCATCGGTGCGCAGCCGTTCAAGCAACTGGTGCAAGGCATTGAAGCGCGTGGTGAGGCTCATGAACTCGCTGTTGAGGCGACTGAGCCGACCATTGCGCCGCCGCATGTGCGGGTCTTCAAACACCGTGACACTGCGCAGCCCTTCCAGGCCCACGGCTTCGGCAATAAACCGCACGTTGCTGGCCTCGAATCCTTCGCGCTGGCTGCGCCCGCGCAGGCCATCGGTAACGAACAGCGCGAACACGCCAAAGCGTTGATACAAGGCATTGCGCATGGCGGCGCTGGAGGTTTGCGGCAGGATCGCGGCGCTGACCAGCGTGGCGCACAGGATCCCCAGGGAGATTTCCAACACCCGCCACACCGCCGCCATAAAGGCACCCTCCGGATGCGCCAGCGCAGGCAAACCGACCATCGCCGCCGTGTAGCCGGCCAGCACAAAACCGTAGGCGCGGAAGTTGCGATTGCGCGTGGCACCAGCGGTGCAAATACCTACCCAAATCGCCAAGGCACCGAGGAACAACTCGGTGTTCTGCGCAAACAAGGCGATCAACAGCACCATCACCGCCGACCCCGCCAGGGTGCCGAGGAAGCGATAGAAGCTCTTGGCAAATACCTGGCCGCTCTGCGCTTGCATCACGATAAACACCGTGATCATCGCCGTGCGCGGTTGCGGCAATTCCAGGCGCATGGCCAACCACAGCGTGAGGAACGCGGCGACCAGCACCTTGAAGATATACACCCAGGTCACGCCGTCGCTGCGTACCCAGTCGAAAAAACCACGGCGCCACTCAAGGGCATGCAGCCAGCGCAGCGGTGCAGGCAAGGGAGTCATCAAATCCTACTCAGTGATCGAACACGGCCAATGCCGCTGGGGTCTTGCTCGGGAGGGTCTTGGTGTCTTGCGGTGCGTCGCTGCCGGCACCGAGGCCGCCGCCCAGGGCGGTGACCAGTTCGGCGTGGGCACTCAAGCGGGCGGCCTGCACCTGTTGCTGCACCTGTTGCTGGCGGAACAGCAACGTCTGCGCATTCAGCACATTGAGGTAGTCGGTGAGGCCGCGCTGGTAGGCGATCATCGCGATGTCATAGGTTTTCTGCGCCGAAGCCACCGACTGCGCGGCGAAGGACGCTTGTTTGTCCATGGACGCGCGACGGATCAACTGGTCGCTGATGCCCTTGAGCGCGTTGACCAATGTCTGGTTGTACTTGGCGACCGCGATGTCATAACCGGCGCTGGCTTCACCCAGTTCCGCACGCAGGCGCCCGCCGTCAAAGATCGGCAGAGTGATCGCCGGACCGACGTTGTAATTGAATTTCTTGCCCGCCAGGAACTCCAGCATGCCGCCACCGGTGGCCATGTAGCCGAGGCTGCCGACCAGGTCCACGTTGGGATAAAAACCGGCGTGGGCCACATCGATGCCACGGGCCTGGGCCGCGACTTGCCAGCGGCTGGCGACCACATCCGGGCGCTGGCCGAGCAATTGCGCCGGCAGGCTCGATGGCAGCTTCAAGGGTGCGGCGAGGGACAGGCTCGGGCGTTGCAATTGCGCGCCCTCACCCGGACCTTTGCCCGCCAGGGCCGCCAGTTGGTTACGGCTCAGGGCGATTTCTTCGTCCAAGGCATCCAGTTGGCGGTGGGTTTCCGGCAACGGGGTTTCAGCCTGGCTCACATCGAAGTGGGTGCCGATGCCCGCGTCCAGGCGTTTGTTGGCCAGGTCGAGAATCTGCTGTTGTTGCGCCAGTGTCGCCGCGACGATATCGCGGTTGGCGTACTGCAACGACAGCTGGATATAGGCGCGCACCACATTGTTCTGCAATTCGAGCTGGGCCTGGCGCGCCTCGGCGGCGCTCATGTGCGCCAGGTCAACGGCACGCTCGGTGGCATTGCTTTCACGGCCCCACAGGTCGAGGGCGTAGCTCAGGCCCAGGGACGCATTGTTGTCCCAGGTGTTGGCACCGCTCAGCTCGCCGGGGCCATAGAACTGATCCTTGGGCCAGTTATGGCGCTTGAGGGTGGTGTCGCCGTTGATGTGCAATGACTCGGCCGACTCGGCAACCCCGGCCATGGCCCGCGCTTCACGCACCCGCGCAGCGGCCATGGCCAGGCTCGGGCTGTGTTGGGTCGCGAGGTCGACCCAGCGGTTCAATTGGGGATCGCCGAAGGCTTGCCACCAGTGTGCGGTGGGCCAGTGGGCGTCGTGTGCGGCGCTCTGGATAGCGTCGTCGGTGGCCAGGTTATTGGCGTTCAGGGACTGGCCTTGTGGGGCGATTCCTCCGGTTCCGATGCAGCCGCTGATTGCTAACGATAAGGCCCAAACACTGAGAGCCTTCAGCCCTCTGTCAATGAGAGTCTTCAGCTCTCTGCTGATGCGACGCGGCACGGCAAGCGACTTCCTGAGGTGGTGGTGCGGGGTAGGTGGCGCAATTCTAGGGGGCGATATGAAGGACGATAAGCTGGTATTCCTGTGAATCTTTGTTACCGTTCAGGCGATAATCCGTTGGTAGGGATCACTGGACGGCGTAACTTTCTGTCACAATTTGTTATCTCCCCTGAGAACACTCCATGGACACTTTGCAAAACATGCGCGCCTTCAGTTGCGTGGCCGAAGCCGGCAGCTTCACCGCCGCCGCCGTGCAACTGGATACCACCACTGCCAACGTGTCGCGCGCGGTCTCCAACCTTGAGGCCCATCTGCAAACCCGCTTGCTCAACCGCACCACTCGGCGCATTGCACTGACCGAGGCGGGTAAACGTTACCTGCTGCGCTGCGAACAGATCCTGGCCTACGTCGAAGAAGCCGAAGCCGAGGCCAGTGATGCCCACGCACGCCCCGCCGGGCAGTTGAAAGTGCACACCATGACCGGCATCGGCCAGCATTTCGTCATCGACGCCATCGCCCGCTATCGCCGCACCCATCCGGACGTGACCTTCGACCTGACCCTGGCCAACCGCGTGCCGGACCTGCTCGACGAAGGCTATGACGTGTCCATCGTGCTGGCCAGCGAACTGCCGGACTCGGGCTTTGTGTCCCAGCGCCTGGGCATCACCTACAGCATCGCCTGTGCCTCGCCGGACTACGTCAAGGCCAAGGGCTGCGCCCATCGCCCCAATGACCTGCTCAACCATGCCTGCCTGCGCCTGGTCAGCCCGGTGATCCAGCTCGACAAGTGGACCTTCAACGGCCCCGAAGGCCAGGAAAGCGTGGCGATCAACACTTCGCCGTTCCTGGTGAACTCGGCGGATGCGATGAAAACCGCGATCACCAGCGGCATGGGCATTGGCCTGTTGCCGGTGTACGCGGCGATCGAAGGCCTGCGCAACGGCACCCTGGTGCGGGTCATGCCCAACTACCGCTCCCAGGAGTTGAACCTGTACGCCATCTACCCCTCGCGCCAGTACCTGGATGCGAAGATCAAGACCTGGGTGGAATACCTGCGCGGCTCGTTGCCGGAGATTCTGGCGGCGCACCAGGCGGAGCTGGTGGCGTATGAATTGAGTGGCAGCCTGAGCGGTGCGCGCCTGGCGAACTGATCTCTCCCAGGTGTTACAGATCAAATGTGGGAGGGGGCTTGCCCCCGATAGCGGTGCGTCAGTCACCCGATGTGTTGACCGATCCACTGCCATCGGGGGCAAGCCCCCTCCCACATTTTTCTCTGCCCACTTTAGGTCTGCCGTCCCCTGACAACAGTGGCAAGGAATGTTAGCGTGCTTGGCATTCTCCCGTAGTCGATGAGCCCGCCTGCAATGAAAAAGACTGTCCTCGCCTTCAGCCGCGTCACCCCGGCAATGATCGAACGCCTGCAACAGGATTTCGAAGTGATCGCGCCCAACCCCAAGCTGGGCGACATCAATGCTCAATTCAATGAAGCCCTGCCCCACGCCCACGGCCTGATTGGCGTGGGTCGCAAGCTGGGCCGCGAGCAGTTGCAGGGCGCGAGCAAGCTGGAAGTGGTGTCCAGCGTGTCGGTGGGCTACGACAACTACGACGTGGCGTACTTCAACGAACGCGGGATCATGCTCACCAACACCCCGGATGTACTCACCGAAAGCACCGCCGACCTGGCCTTTGCCCTGCTGATGAGCAGCGCTCGCCGGGTGGCCGAACTGGATGCCTGGACCAAGGCCGGCCAGTGGAAAGCCAGTGTCGGCGCGCCGTTGTTCGGTTGCGATGTGCACGGCAAGACCCTGGGTATCGTCGGCATGGGCAATATCGGCGCGGCGGTGGCGCGGCGCGGACGACTGGGTTTCAACATGCCGATCCTGTACAGCGGCAACAGCCGCAAGCCGGCGCTGGAGCAGGAACTGGGCGCGCAGTTCCGCAGCCTGGACGCGCTGCTGGCCGAGGCTGATTTCGTGTGCCTGGTGGTGCCGTTGAGCGACAAGACCCGGCACCTGATCAGCACCCGCGAGCTGGGGCTGATGAAGTCCAGCGCGATCCTGATCAATATTTCCCGCGGCCCGGTGGTGGATGAACCCGCACTGATCGAAGCCCTGCAAAGCCAGGGTATCCGTGGCGCCGGGCTGGATGTGTATGAACAGGAGCCGCTGGCCGAATCGCCGCTGTTCCAACTGAGCAATGCCGTGACCCTGCCGCATATCGGCTCGGCCACCCATGAAACCCGCGAAGCCATGGCCAACCGCGCCCTGGACAACCTGCGCAGCGCGCTGCTGGGCCAACGCCCGCAGGACCTGGTGAACCCGCAAGTCTGGAAACACTGAACAGCCCCCCTCTGTAGGGGCGAGCTTGCTCGCGAAGAACGTCAACGATAATGCGTGCATCCTGGATACACGCGGCGCCCTTGAGTTTTTCGCGAGCAAGCTCGCTCCTACAGTTTTTGGCGTGCTCGTCGATAACTCTGTATAGAT